>JACPQR010000093.1 GCA_016190375.1 Deltaproteobacteria bacterium | reverse complement strand
ACGATGAAGAACCAGGGACCGTCCGGCGAGCCGTGGATGTGCGACGACTGCACGGCGCGGTAGACGCGCTGCCGGCGCTTGCTCAGCCGCTCGAAGTCCCCTTCCGGCGTCGGCGCCAGCGCCTCGATCACGAGCTCGAGCGGGTAGCCCAGGACGCGGACGTACAGGTCGAACAGGAGCACCGAGACCTCGGTGTCGGTGACGAACAGCGGCACGATCCCGCGTTGCCGCAGGTACTCGGCGACGGCGTGGTAATTGGCGAAGTCGCCGTTGTGGACCAGCGCCTCGTGCAGCCCGGCGAACGGATGCGCACCGCCCGGATGCCAGACCCGGCCGCGCGTCGGATACCGCTGGTGGCCGATCCAGATGTGCGCGCGGCGATCCTCGAGCCGGTAGAAGCCGGCGATCTGCTCGGCAAAGCCGACTCCCTTGAGGATCATCAGATCGCGCCCGTGCGACAGGACGAAGGCCCGCGGCCTGCCGCTCGCGTAGTAGCGCTGGTTGAGCCCAAAACTGTTCTGGAAGACGAGCTCGTCCTCGGCGGCCGCGGCATCGGCGATCCCCGTGCGGGCGGCGAAGGCGTCGAGCACGGAGCCGCGCGCGCGGACGAAGTAGCGCCAGACCTCGGGCGGCCTGACCTCGAGCCCCACCTCGCGGTGATCGTCGAGGCTGTCCTGCCGCTCCGCGTGCGCCACCTCGAAGGTCGCCTGCACGAAGTCGCGTTCGACCTCGGCGCGCACCTCGCCGTCCAGGTAGGCGACGTGCAGGGCGTAGTCGTTCGCGCGCGCTCCGAAGAGCCCGGCGGCCGCGACCCCGCCGCCCTTGCCGTTTCCTCTGTTCCGCATCTGCGCGCACGAGCGGATGATGGAGCGGCCCTCGAGGGGATCGGTGCCGATGATGCCGATGACGCCACAACCGCCCTCGAGCGTCCTCAGCGCCGGCAAGCGCACGCCCTCCACGAGCGACAGCCGGGAGTCGAGGATCTGGCGAGAGTGGCTCCCGGAGATCACCTGGCCACCGCTCATGACGCGTCCTCTGCCCGTTCGAGCAGGTCCCGCCGGCCGCGCAGCGCGCCGACGCTCTCGAGGCCCAGCTCGGAGAGCCGCTCCGACAGCGTCGCCGCCCAGCTACGGTACAGGTTGACGATCCGATCGCGGACGAGCTCGGATGTGAGCTGGAGCGAGAGCACCGGATCGGTCGTGGCGATGCCGATCGGACAGCCCCGCCCGCGCTCGCAGTTGCCGCAGCGGACGCAGTCGATGGCGACGAGCTCGGCCGTCCCGATGACGACCCCGTCGGCGCCCAGCGCGATCGCCGAGAGCACGTCCTCGGGCGATCGGATGCCGCCCGACGCCATCAACGTCACCTCGTCGCGGATCCCCTCCTTGACGAGGAAGTCGTGGGTCTGCGCGATCGCGTACTCGATCGGCTGGGCGATGTTCTTCTTGGCGATGTCGGGCGCCGCGCCGGTGCCTCCGTAGGAGCCGTCGAGGTGGACGACGTTGGCGCCGGCGTAGTAGCTGCCGACCGCGACCATGTCGATGTCACCCGGCGTCGACACCTTGACCGAGACGAGCACGTCGGGGTGGATCGCGCGCACCCAGTCGAGGTGCTTCTTGTGGTCCTCGACCGAGTAGACGCTGTGGAAGGGGAACGGGGAAAAGAGGCTCGTACCGGGCACCGCCTGGCGCATGGCGGCGACCTCGGACGTGTTCTTCTCGCCGAGCAGGTGCCCCCCGAGGCCCGGCTTCGCTCCCTGGGCGTACTTGAGCTCGACCATGCGGGCGCGCTGGATCGTCTCTTCGCGCACGCCGAACAGCCCGGTCGCGATCTGGGTGATCACGTGGTCGGCGAAGGGAAGAAGCGCCTCCGGATAGCCGCCCTCGCCCGTCGAGATGAAGGTCCCGAGCTCCCGCGCGGCCATGGCCCGACCGAGCATCACCGCGAGAGAGATCGACCCGTAGGACATGCCGCCTCCGTAGATCGGAAGCGGGATCGAGATCCTCGGGCCTTCGCTGCGCCGGTTGAGCGGGATCGAGAGGTCGACGCTGCCGGCCCGCCGCTCGCCGTTCGGGGGCCGCACGAGCTGGATCACGTCGAATCCACCGCCCGAGCCTCCCCGCACCGGGCCTCGTCCGGCGGGAGCTCCCGTCCGCGCACGATGCCAGCCGTCCATCAGCAGGTCCGGTGTCCAGCGGCGGTCGCCGAGCACCTCGCCCACGCCGTTCCCCTCGATCGACAGGGCTCTCCACGGACAGACCCGGACGCAGCACCAGTCGTCGTCGGTGCAGGCCGGACCGACGCAGCGGTCGTGCAGCGGCTCCTCGAGCAGCGCCTTGCCCTCGAGGCGACGGTGAACGCCGAGCCGGCAGCTCGCCGCGCAGATCCCGCAGTCGGTGCAGAGGCCGCGATCGACCTTCACGTGGAACGCGCCGAGGTTCGTCGGGAAGCGTCGCGGACAGGACGAGCGCGCCTGGGTCGACGGGGGCTCCGACTCGACGCGGATGGGCGGACCGACCGGAGCCGGTGCCCGCCCCTCGCCGAGCCGCGCGAAAAAGTCGCGGCGAGCCTGGTCCGCGAAGATCGCGCGGCCCGACTCGCCCCGCAGCCGCCGCACGTCGCGCAGGCCCATCGCCCCCAGGACCTCGAGGAGCTGGTCTCGCCACGAGAGCATCAGGTTGATCACCCGGGTCGCCCCCCAGCGCGGGTCGATCGAGGGCAGGCCCCGGGGGCAGCTCGCGTCCGGCTCGCACGTCTCGCAGAGCGCGCACTCGAGCGCGACGAGAAGCGGGACCTCGACGGCCACGGCGTCGGCGCCGCTGATGATCGTCTTCGGCACGTGCTCGGCCAGAGCGATCCCCCCCGACGCGACGAGGCTGACGAGGTCGCGCTGGCCCTTCTCGACGAGCAGCCCGTGGCAGGCGCGCAGGCAGTCGAGCAAGCCCGCCCCGCCCTGGCCCCGACCCCATGGATCGGCGAACAGATGGATCGTCCCCGCTCCGGCCCGAGCCAGCGAGAGCACCTCGCCAGGCGCTTCGGGTGAGACAGGCACCCGGACGATCGTCAGGACGTGGGGGTTCGTGGCCCGCGCGCGCTCGATGGCGGCGATCCGGTCCGGTCCCGGCTCGAGCGCCACGATCGACGCCCACTCGACGACGCTCTGGCGGGCACCGACATCCTGCGGCCGAAGGCGCACGATCAGGTGGTTCACCCATTCCGACAGGCCGCTGAGGTCATCCTCGGCGCGCACGGTCGCGTAGGTCGTCAGGCGGCTCGCGGCCAGCGCCAGGGACGCGAGCACGGCCGGGACCTGGTGGAAGGGCAAGAGGTCGAACAGGACCGGAATGGAGATCTCGCGCGAGCTGGGGATCTCGGAGCGGAGGTTCCCTTCCTCGTCGAACCGCGCGCCACACAGGTCTCCCAGCTTGCGGCCGAGCCCGACGACGGTGGAGATCTGCTCGCGACCGTGGATGCCGTCCCGCGTCGGCCGCACGATCTCGGACATGTCCGTCCAGATGCCGTCGAAGCCGTCGCCGTCGAACGGTCCGCCGTAGCCCGCGCCCGAGACGGGGATCTTGCCCTCCGCGGCCTCCTCGAGCGTGGTGCGCACGACGTCGGGCGAGAAAGGCCCCCGGCCCTGGGCCCGGTAGGTCTCGCTCGGGTGCATGCCGAGCGCGCCACGCGGGCAACCGAGGACGCAGGCGAAGCAGTTGCGGCAGCAGGCCTCCTTCGGCTCGGCCATCTTGCGGGGATCGGCGGCGTCGCGCTCGTGGCAACCGTACAGGCAGGCCTCGATGCAGGTCCCGCAGTTGATGCACCGGTCGCCGCGAACGATCCGGCGGGGCCGCAGCACGGGGAAGCGGGGCGGCGCGGGACGCGGCGACAGCGAGGGCGTCTCGCTCACTTGGTCTCCTCGCCCCCGGGCCACTCCGGCTGCAGCAGGCCGAAGGCATCCATGAAGCGCGCGCGGTGCTTCTGCGCGAGATCGACGAAGGCAGCGACCGTCTCCTTCGGGTAGCCGTGGCGGTCGGCGAGCCAGCGCTCGATGACCGCGTAGGTCTGGCGGAGGGGCAGGCGGGTCTGGCAGACCTCCTCGCACAGGCCGCACTGCAGGCACTGGAACGGACTGGCCGCTTCCCTGGCCGAGAGCTCTTCGCCTCTGATCACCGCCTCGGCCAGACGGAGCTTCGCCCGACCCGTGACGAGCTCGTCGCGGGTCAGCCGGTAGGCCGGGCAGGTGGAGATGCACGACCCGCAGAACGTGCATCGCACGGAGGTCTCGGAGACGAGCCGGAAGCCGCCTTCTTCGGCCGGGTCGGGCACCCGCCAGCGCGGCGCACGCGGTGGCTGGATGATCCGGGCAAGGGAGCCGAGCACGGGCGAGAGCGCCCAGAGCACGAAGAGACCGAGCCGGAAGACCGGACCGAAGAAGAGGACCCGCGAGAGGCCCAGGCGCATGCGCGTGCCCAGCGCCTTGGCCGGGTTGAGGATGACCAGCGGATCGTATTCGAGCTTCCGCCGGACCATCCTGCGCCGTCGGGGCGCGGAGCGGCCGAGGAAGGGCGAGTTCCAGATCCCGAACCCGTAGGGCGAGCCACCGAGCCGCACCGCGAGGCGGGTCAGGAGCTGGACGAGGACGAGTCGCAACAGATAGTCCCACCGATGCACCGAGCTGCAACGGAAGGTCGCCATCACGACGCAGGGCTCGCGGTCCGCTCCGGTAGTCCGGCAGACCAGGACCTCGATCGCGAGCATCGTGCCGAACCTGCGGGCGAGCCGCCGCGCGCGCCGTACGAAACGGGGCACCTGCCGCCGCGCCATCACCACCTCGCTCGCCAAGAGGCTCGGACCGAGGCGCTGCGCCTTGAGCGGGAAGTAGCGTTCCGACCACAGGACGTGCGCCGCGGTGCCGTTCGCGCGGGAGCCCGCGCCGAGCTCGCTCACGAGGAACCGCGCCTGCGCTTGGGCGTCGTCGAACACGACCAGTATCGCGTCGCGATCCTCGAAGACACGCAGGTCACGGCCGGTGCGATCGGCGAGCGTGAGATCCTCCTCCGCGAGACGCTCGCGGTCGTAGTAGGCGACGTGCATCGGGCCGTGACCGTCGCGGTCGAGCCGCTCGACCAGCTCGAACGCCTCGGCCACGCCGTCGACGTACAGCAGGTGCGGCGCGTCGATCTTCGCGAGCTCGCGGACGCGCAGGGTCAGCTCGGTGAAGATGCCGAGCTGCCCTTCGGTGCCGATGAAGTCCGCCAGCCGATCGTCTCCCTGCGCGAGCGAGAGGATCTCGCCGGTCGGAAGCGCCACGCGAGCGGCGGCGATGGCCTCCGAGAGGTGGCCGCCCGAAAAACCGCCGAGCCCCAGCCCGCCGGTCGAGGCCCAGCCTCCCACGGTGGAGAACCGGCTGGTCGGGGTCGTTCGAGGACCGAGGCCCACCCGTTCGAGCCGGCTGGCGAGGTCCGCCCACCGCGCCCCGGGCCGCACGCGGGCGAGACGGCGATCGGCGTCGATCTCGAGGATCTCGAGCATCGCCGACAGATCGATCGCGATCCCGTTGGTCGTCGGCACCGCGCCGCCGAACGGCGACGACGAGATCCCCCTCGGGTAAACGGGGAGACGCTCCAGGGCCGCGAAGGCCAGGACGGCCTGGACGTCCTTCTCGCTCGACGGCTGCACGACGAGGAGCGGCGTCGTCCGGTGCAGCGTCTTCTCCAGCGCCCTCGGCACGCGCGCGACGTCCCGGCTGTAGATGCGACGCTCGAGGTAGTCGACGAGGATGCGGCAGCCGGGACCGAGGCGCTTACCGAGCTCGGACGCGAGCCGCTCGATCCGCCGCCGCCGCGCGGGCGTGTCGCGATCGGTCAGCGTCCACCAGAGGAGTCGCGCGAGCTGGCGGGGCGATCCGACGAGGACGTAGAGCGGGAGCCAGAGCGAGGTCAGAAACCCCGGGAGCCTGCCGGGACCGTCGAGGATGCGGCGAAGGGCCTGCGGCTCGACCAGACCGTAGACGCGGCGCCTCCTCTCCGCCGCCCTGCGCGCTCGCTCGACCCAGAAGCTCCGAAAACCCACGGGCCGTCGAGCGTCGCCCATGCCGATCTGAGGTTGCAAGCGGGAAGAGCCCGGTCGGCGCACGTCAGATTTGTGAGACTGAGCGTCGTGAACGCGGTCGTGGACGTGTGAGAAGGCCAGAACACGAGACGCCGAGCTCGGGCCCGGTGGAGCGTCCATGCTAGGATGATCGCTTGTGAAGCATCACGATCGCATCGTTCAGATTCCAGGCCTCTGCGGCGGTCAACCCGTGCTCAGAGGCACGCGGGTGCCGCTGCGAACGGTGCTGGACAGCCTCGCGGAAGGCGCGACGGTGGACGAGATCCTGGCCTCCTTTCCCACTCTCTCGCGCGAGGACGTCGCAGCTGCCATCGCCTTCGCGGCGGCGTCTGCCGCCGAAGACATACCAGTCCCGCCGTTGCCCGACGCGACTTGAAGATCAAGCTCGCCCTCCTGCGGCGAATCGAGCAGATTGCAGACCGCCCGGACTTCGCCTCGTGGACCGGGTGCCTCGTGGTCGTCACCGATGTGAAGGTCCGTGTGCGTCGGCCCCCGGCCATCTGACTCTTCTCTTCCCGTCTCGCTGGGAGATGATCGGCGGGCCACCGGTGGCGGTGGCGCCGGCCTCGCCTGGCGATCGCCACCTCCCTGCGGCGAAAACTCGGGGGTTCTCGTCGGCCCGCTCGTTGCTTTCCGGTCGGACATGCGTTTGAGAGTGCTCGTCTTGGGCCTCTGCTGCGGCTGTCCGGACACCGATCTCTGGGACGAGACGGACGCGCGGCAGCGCGCTGCGGACCTGGAGCCGCCAAGGGTCGTGGCGATCTCGCTCGGGCCGGTCGATGCCTCCGAGCCCCCTCGGGGGATTTCGGTCCTGCCGACGATCGATGTGACGATGTCCGAGCCGCTCGATGTCGCGACGGTCACGCCCGCGGCAATCCGACTCACCGCGGCGGCCGAGAAGGGAGCCGAGGCGGCGCTGGACGTCGTCGTGTCCGGCGAAGCGCTCGCGGTGACGTCCAGGGAGAGGCTCGCTCCATTCGCCGAGCACGTCCTCGTCCTCGCGGGAACGCTCCGGGACCTGCACGGTGCGCCCCTCGCCGACGCGCGCGGAGTCGCGGGGCCGTTCCAGTACGCGTTCGTCACGGGCGATGGCACGACGGGCCCTCCGACCGCCAGGCTGGTCTCGCCCGAGGACGGGGCGGCGGAGGTCGCGCGCAACCTCGACGCGATCGTCGTGAGCTTCGACGAGCCCGTGTGGGGGACCGTTCGCGCTCGCGAGCTCTCGGCCCCGTGCCAGGGTGCGCTGACCTGCACGATCGTCCCGGATGGGCCCCTCGAGCCGACGACCCGCTACGGGATCGATCTCGCCGGGGTCGCCGACGCCGACGGGCTGGCCGCCCTCGGAGCGGACGTGGAGCTCGACTTCACGACCGCGGCGACGCTGGATGAAGAGCCGCCCGCGATCGCGCCGTCTGCTTGCGCCTCGAACGAGACCGCGACCGGACCTGTCTGCGCTTCGACGAGGGACGTCTCGATCGCCCTTCGCTTCGCGACGAGCGAGGCTGCAGGAGTGTGGGCGCGCGCCGGCGATTCGGTCGCCGAGGATCCGCGGGCATCCATGGAGCACAGGGTGCTCCTCGAAGGGCTCGAGCCGGAGACCACGTACGAGATCGAGATTGGAGCCAGGGACCCCGCGGGAAACGAGGCCGCGACGGTCCGCGTCGAGCTCCTCACGACCCGGCCGCTCGCTCCGGTCGTCATCACGGAGGTCTACGCGGATCCGGCGGGGCCCGAGCCCGCTCAGGAGTTCGTCGAGATCCACAACCGCGGGAGCGGGGCGGTCGATCTCGAGGGATTCGTCCTGGCCGATGGTGGCGGCCCGGGCGCCGCCATCGGGGCCGGGCAGTCGCTCGCGGCCGGCGGCTGGGCCCTCCTGGTGTCCGACCGGTTCGACCCGGCTTCGCGGCTCGACCCGCCGGTCGCCCCGAGCGCGCTCCTGGTCAGGGTCGCGGGATCTCTGGGCACGAATGGCCTGCTCAACGCGGGCGAGCCGGTGGTCCTCCTCGACACGGCCGGCGCCGAGCTGTCCCGGTATCCGAACTTCCTGGCCCCTCGCGCGGGCGTCTCGATCGCGCGCGCCTCGCCGGAGTCCGACGAAGAGGACCCGGCTAGCTGGGCCTACGACCCGAACGGCTCGGCCACTCCAGGGGCGCCGAACCAATGAGCCTGAGCGGGCGAGCTCGGGAATGCTAGTCTTCGACGTGCTCGCTTCCGGGCCACAGATGCCGAACGTTTCGGGCGACACGACGCTCGAGGGCGTCGTCGAGGACGTGGTCTACCAGTCTCCCGACGGCTTCGCCGTGGTGCGGATGTCCGCCGACGGCGAGTCCGAGCCGGTGACGGCGACCGGGAGCCTGGGGAGCGTGCGAGTCGGCGAGCGGCTGCGGCTCGCCGGGCGTTTCTCCTCGCACCCGCGCTACGGCCCGCAGTTCCAGGCCAGGAGCGCGACGCTCGTTCCGCCGACGAGCGCCGAGGGGGTCGTGCGGTATCTCGGCTCCGGGCTGATCAAGGGAGTGCGCGAGCGTACGGCCAAGAAGATCGTCGACTCGTTGGGCCCAGAGGCGCTCGAGCGGATCTGCGAGGAGCCGGACGCCTTGCAGGGCGTGCCGGGCCTGGGTCACAAGCGCGCCGGCGAGATCGTCCGCCTCGTCCGGAGCCGCCGCGACGAGGCCGACGTTCTCTCGTTCCTGCAGGGGCACGACGTCGGACCCGCGATCGCGCGCAGGATCCTCAAGCGCTTCGGGTCCGACACCGTTCGCGTCGTGCGGTCCGACCCCTACCGGCTCGCCGAGGAGGTCCGGGGCGTCGGGTTCCTCCGGGCCGACCGGATCGCACGCGCGCTCGGCATCCCGCCGGGCGACCCGCGGCGCGCCGCCGCGGCGGTCCTCCATCTTCTCACCAAGGGGGCCGACGACGGGCATTGCTTCCTGCCCTGCGAGGAGCTGCTGCAGCGAAGCGCGACCCTGGAGGTCGACCGCGACGTCGCGAGGGACGCGATCCCCGCGCTGGCCGAGCGCGGGCACGTCGTGGTGGAGGACGAGGCGATCTTCGCGATCGGGCTGCACCAGGCGGAGAGGCGCCTCGCCGCGAGCCTGCGGGCGCTCGCGGCGCCGCGGCGGCCGCTTCCGGATGCGGCGGAGCGCGCCGGCCGGATCGCGGGCGAGCTGGGGCTCTCGCCGGCGCAGGCGAGGGCGCTGCATTCGACGCTCGAGGCGGGCCTGGTCGTGCTGACGGGCGGTCCCGGGACGGGCAAGACCACGACCCTGCGCGCGGTCGTGCGGCTGCACGAGGCGCTCGGCCACAAGGTGCTGCTCTCGGCTCCCACGGGGAGGGCCGCCAAGCGGATGAGCGAGGCGACCGGCCGGCCGGCGCTGACGATCCATCGGCTGCTCGAGTGGATTCCGGCCGAAGGCACGTTCCGGCGGAACCGCGAGACGCCGCTCGACGGTGACCTGTTCGTGGTCGACGAGGCCTCGATGCTGGACGTCTCCCTGGCGGACCAGCTCCTCGACGCCATCCCGCCATCGGCGAGCGTCCTTCTGGTGGGGGACGTCGACCAGCTCCCATCGGTCGGACCCGGGCGCGTGCTCGGCGACGTGATCGCCTCGGGGGTCGCCCGTGTCGTGTCGCTCTCCGAGATCTTCCGGCAGGCCGCGCTGAGCGGGATCGTGCAGAACGCTCACAGGGTCGATCGGGGCGAGATGATCGTCTCCTCGCCCGACGCGCAGGGCGATTTCCACTACGTCCGCGTCGAGGAGCCGGCGAGGATCGTCCGCCTGATCGCCGAGGCGACCGCCAGCCGGATTCCAAGAGCGTTCGGCCTTCACCCGGTCGCCGACGTCCAGGTCCTCTGCCCGATGATCCGGGGCGACGTCGGAGTGGAGCGGCTCAACGAGGTGCTGCAGAACGAGCTCAACCCCCGCGGCGAGGCGGGCCCCGGGGTCTTCCGCGTGGGCGACAAGGTGATGCAGCTCCGGAACGACTACGACCGCGACGTCTTCAACGGCGACCTCGGGATGGTCAGGCGCGTCGCAGCGGGCGAGGTCTTCGTCGACGTCGACGGGCGCGAGGTCATCTACGAGGTCGACGATCTCGCCGACCTCACGCTGGCGTACGCCTGCACGATCCACAAGGCTCAGGGAAGCGAGTTCCCGGCGACGGTGATCGCCCTGTCCACGCAGCACTACGTCCTTCTCGGCAGAAACCTCCTGTACACGGCGATCACGCGCGCGAGGCGGCTGTGCGTCGTGATCGGCAGCTCGCGGGCGGTGCGCAGGGCCATCAGCCAGGAGGGCACGCGCCTGCGCTACACACGGCTCGATGAGCGGCTCGCCGGGGTCCGGGTCCGAAGGTAGAGAATGGCGATCGATCGGCTAGACGTGACTGGCGTGATCCTGGCAGGCGGTCGCGCCACCCGCATGGGTGGCTTCCCCAAGGGTCTGATGCGCCGCGACGGGCGAACTCTCGCGGAACGAGCTCGCGACCTGCTGGGCGCGGTGACGGCAAACGTCCTTCTCGTCGCGAACGAGGAGCGGTCCTACGCCGGCCTCGGCATCCCGATGATCCGCGACAGGATCGCGGATCTCGGCCCCATCGGGGGCCTCGAGGCCGCCCTGACCCACGTGTCCACGCCCTGGACGATCGTGGTGGGCTGCGACATGCCGCTGCTCTCGGTCGCGGTCCTGACCCTGGTCCGCGACCGCGACGAGCGCTTCGATGCGGTGGTCCCGAGGATCGGAGAGCACCTCGAGCCACTGTGCGCCCGATACTCGAGGAGCATCCTCCCCGTCGTCCGGGAGTGCATCGCGCGAGGCGAGCTCGGGATGTCGCGCCTGTTGACTCACCTGACGGTCGACGAGCTCGACGAGGCCACGCTTCGCGAGGTGGACCCGGCGCTGGAAGCCATCGCGAACGTCAACACCCCGGAGGACGCCGACCGGATGCGCGTCGAGAGGTGAGATGCACGTCGTCAGCCGAGCTTCCATTCGCGGCGAACGGTGTCCAGGTCCCGCAGCGCGAGCGCGGACACGCGCTCTCGAAGGCCATGGCTCCGCTCTCCAGGGTGCACGACGAACAAGTGCTCGAGGCGAAGGTCCGCGAGCGCGACGTGCATCGAGCGCGTCACATCCGGCAGGTCGGCATGCTTGAACTCGAAGCCCAGCCTGCGCCGTCCGCGAACAATCAGGAGATCCAGCTCGGCGCCTCCGTGAGTGGCGTAGAAGTACGCGTCGCGCTCCGCGTCCAACCGGCGCACGACTTGCTCGAGCGCGAAGCCTTCCCAGGAGGCGCCGAGCTTCGGGTGGGAGTAGAGGTCGAGACGCCGGCGAGCTCCCAGCAGGTAGTGGAGCAAGCCAGAGTCACGGACATAGACCTTGGCAGCCTTGACGAGGCGCTTGCCGAGGTTCTCGAACCAGGGCGGCAGCACTCGGACCAGGAACGCTCCCACGAGGATGTCGAGATGGTGTCGCGCCGCCGCCTCGCCGGTGCCGAGCGCACGCGCGAGCTCCGCTGCGTTCCAGACCTGGCCGTGAAGGTGAGCAAGCATCGTCCAGAATCGCCGTAGCGCCGGCGCCGGTACCCGGATCCCGAGCTGAGGCACGTCTCGCTCGAGGAACGTGGTCACGAAGTCGGCGCGCCACGCGAAACTGTCCGCGTCCGTGCGGGCGAGGAACGAGGGAGGCAACCCGCCGCGCAACCACAGGTCGTCGCGCCGCCGCGTGTCGACCTCCGAGAGGACGAAGCCGCCCATCTCCAACCTGGCGACGCGGCCCGCCAACGTCTCCGAGACGCCACGCACGAGGTCGGGCGACGCGCTCCCGAGAATCAGGAATCGCGCCGGTCGGGGCCGCCGGTCCGCGAGAACTCGCAAGAGGGGAAACAGCGCCGGCTGCCTCTGACACTCGTCGATGACGACGAGACCGCGCAGAGGCGCGAGCACCTGCTTTGCGGCTTCCTGGCGCAATGCGACCTCGGGGTCCTCCAGATCGAACCAGGTCGAGCGCCGGCTCGCCGCGATCTGGCGAGCGACCGTCGTCTTGCCGCACTGGCGCGGGCCCATCAGGAGCACGATCGGGGCCCGATCGAGGGCTCGCGTGACCGACGTGAGCAAGTCCCGGCGTTCGACGAGGCGAATCAAGCAACATTGAAAATACTCTGTCTGTGGGGGCCTTTTCAAGGTCGTGAACGAGCCGCAGTCTCGGTTGCTCCGGCCCCGCCGGGACGACGCGATCCGGTGGCGGTCGTACTCGACGGCGTCCACGAGCACTGCCACGGGCTTGCCCTTCACGGTGATCCGTCCTGAAGTCCTTCCTGCAGGACCGCGCGCATGACGGTGTCGTGGAACGCCGGTCTGAAGGCCCGGATGGCGAGGTTGTCGCGGGTGGGGTGCACACGGTTGGTGAGCAGGGCGATGCTGACGCGGGCGTCGGGATCGACCCAGAGCGAGCAGCCGGTGAAGCCGAGGTGGCCGAAGGTCCTGGGTCCCATGAGACTCCCCGCGCTCGAGCCCTCGGGCCTGGTCGTGTCCCATCCGAGCGCGTGAGCGCCGGGCTCGACGGACGTCGTTGCCTCGCGAGCCAGGTCGGCGGGCAATGGGCCGCCACGGTCCTCGATGCTCGAGAGCCACGCGGATCCCAGGCGGCAAACGTCCTCGACCCGCGCGAACAGCCCCGCGTGTCCCGAGATCCCGCCCATGGCGGCGGCGTTCTCGTCGTTCACCTCGCCGACGATCGGGCGGTCGCGAAAGACGCAGTGACCCGTCGGATGCGTCTCATCGGGGCGGACGGGGCCGTACCGGACGGAGGGCAGCCCCAGCGGATCCAGGACCTCGACCGAGAGTAGATCCGGCAAATCGCATCCCGAGATCCGCTCGCAGAGGGCGCCGAGGAGGATGAACCCCAGGTCGGAGTAGGTCGGCCGTGGTCCGTCGGTCGGAGCACGCGCCGCGGCCATCACGACATCGCGGCCCGCGGCCGTCGCGTACAGCGGGAGCCAGGCCGGCAGTCCGGAGCGGTGCGAGAGGAGCGCTCGCACGGACTCGGCGGCGACCGGCAGCCCGGCCAGGTCGGGCCAGAGCCGACCCAGGCTCGCGTCCAGGTCGAGCGATCCCCGCGCACGCAGGCGGTGGAGGACGGTCGCGACGAAGACCTTGGTGAGCGAAGCGATGTCGTAGAGCCTGGCCGGGGCGGTCGCGCGCACGATGGGCTCCTTGTCGCCGACGGCGACCGCCGCGGAGCCGGAGGGGAAGACGCCCTCCGACACGCCTCGTGCGAGCTCGATCTCGAGAACCCTGGCAATCATCTGGCCCGCGGTGAATGATAGCCGCGTGCCGCTCCCCTATTCCACGCCGGCGCTCCCGGGGGTAGGCGGAGCGCTGCGGACCACGCCCGAGGACTTCGAGGTGGAGGAGGTTCCGGCCTACTCGCCTTCGGGCGAGGGCGACCACACGTATCTCTGGATCGAGAAGCGCGGGTTGACGACGCCCGATGCGGTCGCGCGCCTGGGCGCCGCGCTGGGGTTCGACCCCAGGGTCGCCGGCGTCGCGGGCATGAAGGACCGACACGCCCTGACCCGCCAGTGGGTCTCCGTCGAGCGGCTGGATCCCGCCCGCGCGGCGGGAGTTGCCCTCGACGGAGTTCGCGTCCTCGCGATGGGCAGGCACACGAACCGCCTGAAGACCGGGCACCTGGCCGCAAACCGCTTCCGCATCCTCCTGCGTGACGCGCGCGACGCTGGCCTCGCTCGCGAGATCGCGGGTCAGCTCGAGAAGGACGGCCTCGCCAACTGGTTCGGCGAGCAGAGGTTCGGCAGGGACGGCGACAACGCGGCCAAGGCGCGGGAGTTCCTCTCCGGGCGCCGCCCACCGCCGCGCGACGCGCGCCTCAGGCGCCTCCTCGCCTCCGCCTGGCAGAGCGAGGTCTTCAATCGCGCTCTGGCCGAGCGCGTGGCCCGCGGCGGCCACTCGCGAGCGATGGGCGGCGACCTCTGCGTCAAGCACGCGTCGGGTGGGATCTTCTACGAGCGCGATCCGGCGCTGCTTCAGCCGCGGCTCGACGCTCACGAGGTGTCGGTGACCGGTCCGCTCTTCGGCGCGAAGATGAGGTGGCCCGAGGACGAGGCCCGGTCCTTCGAGGAGTCGCTCCTGGCGGCCGAGCTCCCCGCGCCGGACGCCCTCGAGCGGGAGCGAAAGGTCCTTCCCGGCGCACGCAGGCCCTACCGGCTGCTGCCGGGCCCGATCGAGGTCAGCCTGGAATCAGAGGGGCTGCGGGTGTGTTTCGTCCTGCCGGCAGGCGCCTACGCGACCATCGTGCTACGTGAGCTCACGAAACAATCCGAATAGCGGCGCAGGCCAGGACCTTGTGGCACACTGGGCCGGCCTGGGCCAAGATATGCGAAACTAGCTCCGAGGCCCCGACCCCACCCGAACGAGAGGCGAGCCCTACCGAGATGGACATCATTCAGCGATTCCTCGCATTCGCGCTGCTCGGCGCGACCTGGGTCATGTGGGTGCTGGTCGCCCTCAGCGTCATCAGCGTCGCCATCATGATCGAGCGCCTACGCTTCTTCATTTCGACGCGGATCAACCTGCCTCGCGTCGCGGACGCCCTCGGCAAGAAGCTTCGCAGCGGCACCATCGAGGACGCCTCGAAGCTGATGGCCGACGAGCGCTGCGTCGTGGAGACCGCAGTGGTCCAGGCAGGGCTCGGCCGCGCCTCCGATGGCCCGGCTGCCGCCGAGGCGGCGATGGACTCCGCCCGCGCCATCCAGCGTGTCGCGCTCGAGCGCAACCTGACGTTCCTGGGAACCGTCGGCAACAACGCGCCGTTCATCGGGCTGCTCGGCACGGTCATCGGCATCATCAAGGCCTTCCACGCGCTGTCGCGGGACACGCAGGGCGGCGCCGCCGCCGTCATGTACGAGATCTCGGAGGCCCTCGTGGCCACGGCGATCGGCCTGTTCGTCGCGATTCCCGCGGTCATGGCGTTCAACTACTTCCGGACGCGCGTGAAGCTCGTGAACGGCAACGTGGACGCGCTCTCGCAGGTCGTTCTGTCCTTCCTCCGGGGCAAGGATGGCAATGGCGGCAAGCCCGGGGGGAGCTAGGCCATGGCAGGCGGCGCGCGCAAGGACGACGACGACATCATCAGCGACATCAACGTCACGCCCTTCGTCGACATCGTCCTCGTCCTCCTCATCATCTTCATGGTGACCGCGACGTACATCGTGTCGCGGGCGATCCCGGTCGATCTCCCCAAGGCCTCGAGCGGCGAGGACATCACCACCACCCTCGCCCTCACGCTGACCAAGAACGGCGATCTGTACCTGGATGGCCGCAAGGTCGGCGAGAACGACGTGAAGCGCGCGATCTCGTCTGCGCGGCGGAACAACCGTGAGGCGCGCGCGGTCATCGCCGCGGACAGGGAAGTCGCCCACGGAAGGGTCGTCAGGATCATCGACCTCGTCAGACGCCAGGGAGTCTCGCGCTTCGCGATCAACATAGAGAGCGAGTAGCCTTGGGGGACGCGGGCAGACTGGTTGGAGCCTCTGCCTCGGTCGCGGCTCACGGGGCCATCGCGTTCGTCCTCTTGCTCTTGCCGCGCGAGCCCGCGCACCTGTCCTCCCAGCTCGATCTCGACCTCGTCGAGCCGCCTCCGCCGCCGCCGCCGGAGGAGCTGCCGCCCGAGCCCGAGCCGCCGCCGCCCGAGCCCGAGCCGCCGCGCCCCCGGATTGCGAAGATGGCCCCGAGGACGCCCGAGCCCCCGCCGCCTCCTGCACCCGAGCCGCCACCCGAGGCGCCGCCACCGCCCGAGGCGCCGGAAGAGCCGCCGGTGTTCGACATGGACTCGGCCTCGTTCTCCCAGAACGGATCGTTCGCGATCAATGCGGGCCCGGGGAACACGCACTTCGCGCCCGTGGGTCGCTCGAAGAACCCGAATTCGCGACCCGCGAGGCCCGAGGGCGTTCCGGGAGGCACGGGCAACGGCCCGCCTTCGTTCGCGCCGCCTCCGGTAGCGAGGATCGCGAGGAATGCCCGCGTGCTCCGGGAGGTTCGGGCTCCCTACCCCGAGCAGGCCCGCAACGCCGGGATCGAGGGCGTCGTTCTCCTGCAGGTCGAGGTCAACCGCTCGGGTGCGATCCATTCGGTTAGGGTGCTGAGCGACCCGGGCTACGGGCTCGGTGCCGCGGCGGCCCGCGCGCTCCGATCCTTCCGCTTCTCGCCCGCGGTCGACCAGGCCGGACAGCCCGCGGACTCCCGCTTCACGTACACCTACCGGTTCGAGCTCGATTACTAGGCCCCCTGGACAGCGCATCCGACGGTCTTACTCTCTGAGCTTGGTGCGCTGTCCCGTGCAGACCGGACGCCCGGGGATGGGGTCGTCGATCTCCGCTGCGCGCTCGTGTAAACTAGCGCCCGACTTCGTTGCGTCGCCCACGAAAGGACTCCGGACAGACATGAGCAGGCTCGCGATAGGACTCGCCCTTCTCGCCGCGCCCGGTCTCGCGACTGCACAGGAGAGCTCGTCGCCGCCAGTGGAAGGCGCCTTCGGGGTGCAGAACTTCAATCCAGCGCCGGGCCCCCAGAATTTCCTCAGCGTCGAGGGGGCGCGCGTCAGCGCCAGGAGCTCCTACAGCCTCGGCCTCACCCTCAACTACGCGAGCGACCCGTTCGTGGTGTTCGCCGCGACCTGTCCATCACAGCCGGATCTGCCCCGAGGCGAGGAGTGCCCCGGCGAGTACGAGCTGGACGAGGACCACCCGATCCAGGTGGTCTCGAATCAGTTCACCGGGGACCTCGTGGGCACGTTCGTGCCGATCAGGAACCTGCAGATCGGGCTCGACCTGCCGGTGACCTTCGTCGAGGGCAACCAGGTCGACCTCGAGACGGGCACCGAGGGCGGGGCCCTGAGCGCTGCGGGGCTCGGCGATCCACGGCTGATGGGGAAGTACCGCTTCGTCGGCAACGGCACCGGTGTGGGCGTGGCCGGGTCCTTGTCGATCTCGATCCCGGCGGCCGAGATCTTCGGGCAGGACCCCGAGGAGAACCACCTCGGCAGCGACCTGCCGACCGTCGTGCCGCGCGTGATCGTCGATTTCCGCCGCGACCGGTTCGAGCTCGCCACGAACCTGAGCGGAAACATCCGCTCGAGCGCGACGCTGTACTCGACGGACGTGGGTGTGGGCCTCGGCTACGGGCTCGCGGCCGGCTACCAGTTCGACGCGCGTTTCCGCGCGCTGGCCGAGGTCTTTGGCACGGCGACGTTCTCGAGCGAGGTCGACGAGAACCCGCTCGAGGCAGACGCCGCCATCCAGGCCAGGGTGCAGGACTTCCTGTTCACGGTCGGAGGCGGTGGCGGCGTGCTGCGCGGGGTGGGCGTCCCGGACTTCCGCGTGATCGGCGGAGTCCTGTACTCGCCCGTGCGGGGCGACGTCGACGGGGACGGCATCGACGATCGCCTCGACCATTGCGTGGGCGATCCCGAGGACTCCGACGGCTTCCAGGACGACGACGGGTGCCCGGAGACCGACAACGACGAGGACGGCTTCCCGGACGGCTCGGATCGCTGCCCGAACGACCCGGAGGATCGGGACAACCATCTGGACCGCGACGGCTGCCCCGACCTCGACAACGATGGCGACGGCGTGCAGGACGGCTACGACTCCTGCCCGGACCAGCCGGAGGATCGCGACGGCGACAGGGACGACGACGGCTGCCCCGACAACGACACCGACGGCGACAACATTCCGGACGCCCAGGACCGCTGCCCGGCCGAGATCGAGGACACCGACGGGTTCGAGGACGAGGACGGCTGCCCGGAGGCGGACAACGACCACGACTGCGTGCTCGACGAGCAGGATCAGTGCAGCGATCAGCCCGAGGACGGAGACGGGTTCGAGGACGAGGACGGGTGCCCCGACGACGACAACGACGGCGACCAGATCAACGACGCGACCGACAAGTGCCCGTCGCTGCCGGGTCGCGAGGAGTGGCAAGGCTGTCCGACGCGCAACGCGATGCGCGACGCGCTTCGCGCGCCGCCTCCGCCGCCTGCGCCGCGCGTCTGCGGTTCTCCCGCGGCCGCAACGCCGGCCCCGCCGCCGCCGCCGGCTGTCCCCGCACCGGCACCCTCGCCACCACCGGCTGGAGCGGTCGAGATCGAGCCGAACCGGCTTCGCGTCGAGGGAGTCATCAACTTCCGTCCGAACAGGACCGAGATCATGCCCGACTCGCTGCCCCTGCTCGATCAGGTCGCGTCCGTGATGCTGTCCCACCCCGAGGTGGCCCGAGTCAGGATCGAGGGCCACACGGACAACTCCGGGCCGCGCGCCCAGAACCTGCGCCTCTCCGCGGGTCGGGCTCGGGCGGTCCGCGAGTACCTGGTCGAGAAGGGCGTCGCCGCGGACCGGCTGGAGGCCGAGGGAATCGGCCCCGACCGCCCCGTCGACACGAACGAGACCGACACCGGCCGCGCCGCCAACCGGCGCGTCGAGTTCAACATCACCCAGTAGGTCCTACCCGGCCGACGGAGGCGCCCGGGGCCTCAACCCCGATACACCTCCGACCGGTGTCCGAGAGTGATGAAGAGCAGCTCGCCATCCACGATCTTGTGAATCAGGCGCCAGTCCCCTACCCGCAGCTTGAACAGGCCCTTGAACTGGTCGCCTCGCAGGGCTTGGTGCTCGAGGCTCCCCTCCGGCATTCGGTGCAGTTCGTCCAGCTTCTTGCGGATCTGGCGCTGTGCGCCATTGTCGAGGCTCAGGAATGCGACGAGGAACTCGTGCAGGTACTTGATCCTCACCTGCGCCGACGTGCCGGCTTCCGGAACGCCTCTTCGTGAGAGACCGCCCTGCCGGAGGTCACGCCCAAGACCTGCTGCGCCTTGCGCCCGAAATGGTAGTCCTCCATCATCTCCGAGAGCACGCGCTCGGTGAACCTGCCCACCTGCAGCGCATGCACTTCGCAAAACTCGCGGTACCTTGCGGCGAAGTCTCTGGAGACCTTGACGGCCAGCGTGGTGGTTTCCATTTCAAACGTCAGTTTACTTTCTGTTACCGTTGGTGGCAAGCAACGGTCGAGGGTCCGGAGAATCTAGCCGAGGGTCCTGGTCGGTGCGACCGCGGCGCCCAGGGCGGCCGCGCCGAGGACCGCGGCGGCGGAGAGGGCGGCCGGCAGGGGCGCGACGAGACCTCCGAGGGCGAGGTTGTACGACAGGGCGATTCCGGCGTAGGCGGCGAGGCTGCAGAGGGCCGCTACGAGAGCTGAGACGCGCGGGCCCGCGGCTCGGTGGAAGAGCAGCGCGAGCACGAGGACGGGAACGAGAAAAGCGGCGGCCGCGGTCAGCGGTCGGAAGCACGACTCGATGGCGTAGGGCAACGGATCGGGCGCCCGGCGCCCGGCCTCGGACACTCGGGCCAGCTCGAGGTCCGTCGCGGGGGCGAGCGCAGGCGAGCCGTCGCGAGGCGTCGCGCGGGCCTCGATTCGAGGCCGGCGCCCGTGGCCCGGGAAGCGAACGACCAGGGGATCTGGCCCGGCTCGCGTCAAGCTCGAGGGCGTGCGCGTCCAGAGCCCGCTCGATCGGGCGAGCCACACGGCCCCGGGAGGATCGCCCCCGCCGGCGCTGCGAAAAGCCCGGGCGCAGGTGGGGGCCACGCGGTCGCCGACGAGGAAGCCAAGCATGGCGGCCATGGCGATCGCGGCAAGAAACGGCGCGGCGAGGCGGAGCGGCGCGGCGCCGGAGGCCCTGGCCCCCATCCACTCGCCGTTCTGGCGCATCGTCGAGAGGGTGTGCGCGACCGCGGCGGCCAGCGCGACGGGGAGGCTCTGGAACGCCATCGCGAAGAGCCTCAACGGAGCGGCCGACCATGGCGCCGGAGCTCCACGCGACCCGAGATCGGTCGCGTCGGCGATCGCGTAGACCGCGACGAGGGCCGCGAGCCATCCGCCCATGCGCGGCAGGAGACGGCCGAGAATCAAGCGAGAGAGGAGCACCGACTCGCGCCACCTTCTCAGTCGGAGTCGCGCTCGGCCTTGTCCTTGCCGGGGCTGGTCGTCTCGGAGACGGCGCGCTTCTCCGCCAGGATGATCAAGCGCGGGGAATCGTAGCCGAAGAACGCACCCCGCGTGGAGAAGTGCCCCGAGACCTCGGTGACGCGAAACCCGTTGTCGTGCAGGAGCCGCCCGAGCTCGTGGAGGCTGAACAGCCGCACCGAGTACTCGGCGTCCTTCTGACCGCCGTCGTCGAGGATCACCGCGCGCTTCACGTGCAATCGGCTCGTGATGAAGTTCACGGTCGTCTCCTCCATGCACACGCAGCCGTCTCCCTCGAACCAGATCAGGTTGGGTTGGCCGCGGAGCACGAAGTCGCGGTTCGCCACCTCGACGAGGAGGGCGCCGTTCTCCTTGAGCGCCCGGTGGATGTTCCTGATGACCTGGACGTTGCTCTCGTCGTCGAACAGGCCGAACGTGGTCCCCATGCAGAGGACGCCGTCGAATGCGCTGTCGAAGGTCAGCTCGCGCATGTCCGCTTGCATGAAGTTGACCCTGTGCGAATTCGTGTCGGCGAGGGCCTGGGCGCGGGTCAGCATCGCGAGGGAGAGGTCGAGGCCAACCACGTCGTAGCCCCGCCCTGCCAGGTCGACGGCCTGCCGCCCAGGGCCGCAGCCGAGGTCGAGGAGCTTGGCGCCCGGGTCGACGCTCAGGCTCGCTTCGATGAAGTCGCACTCCCGCGCCGTGTACTCCTCGCTGATGCGCGGGACGGTCCTGAGGTAGTCATCGCCGAAGAAATCCTCCCACCACCGCTTGGGCTTCTTTCGGCGCTCGACCGCCGTGTCGCGCTCCGGTGGCTCCCCTCGCTGCGCGATCTGGACCGGCACCGGAGGGGGCATCGGCAGGGGCGTGAGCGCAGGCCCGGGCCGGCCTCCATGAGGCGGCCCAGGCGGCGGCGGAGGCGGCGTCGGCGCGGGAACCGGAGTCGGAGACAGCGGAGAAACGAGGGACAGCTTGGGGCCGGCGGACAGAGACTCGCCGGCGGAGGGTTCGAGGCCGACCTCGTCCGAAGCATCCACCTCGATCGGAGTGGGCGGATCGGAGTCGCGTTCTTCGCGAGCCGCTTCGGGCTCGACGTCCGCCACCTCGATCGGGACCGTCTCGATCGACACGGGGGGCTCGGAAGGCGAGCGACGCACGCGGGTGGGCTCGCTCGCGAGATCGTCCCCTTCGTCCGCGCTCTCTTCGGTGGCCTCGTCGGGCATCGGCGCCTCGCGCTCCTCGAGCGCCGCGACGGGCCTGCGAGATGGCGAAGCCTCGGGCACGGACCAGCCGTCGTCCCCCGTGTCCTCGGCAGGGAGGCTGACCCTCGTGATTCCGGGCTGGGTCGGCGCCCGCTTGGCCCTGGCAGGCCGAGGCGCCGCGGGCTGCTCGGCCTCTGCCGGAGGTGAGGCCGGTTCCGGAACGGGCTCACCGACGCTGCGGATGGGCGCGACGACCACGACTGGCCCGGCGGAGTTCCCGGCGGGAGCGAACGGGCGGGCCTGAGCCGGAGGCGCGGGCGCGGGGCTCGGAATCGACACGGGCTTCGCCGGAGGGCGGTCGGACCGGCCGGGAGCATCGCCATCGACCACTTCCACGTCGACTGCCAGGTCGGCGGGCTCATCCGGCGCCGGCGCCCGTGCCGGAGCCGGGGCGTCGTCCTCCGACTCGCCGAACATCTCGAGGAGCCCTGCCGGAAGCTCCATGTCGACGATCGTCTTCTGCCTGGCCTGCGGGGCCTCGGGGATCAGCGGGCCGGGCGGATCGGGGACCGGCGTCAGCCTGACCTCGATCGAGCCGTCCAGGCCGAGATCGTCCTCCTCGTCCTCGGGGCGAACGACGGCCATGGTCGGTCCGGTGGCGGGACGACGAGGCACCTCGTCGGACGGAACCCGGATCGTCTGCCGCTTCGCCTTCTTCTTCCGCCGGCCGGTCCCGTCCTTGTCCGCCATCGCCATGGGCCAAGCTGCGGTGGAACACCCTAAGCTTCGTTTACGCTGCGGTCTACGCTGCCGTCTGAGCTGCAGGAGACAGCGTAGCCGTCAAGCCTTCGAATCGTCAACGGATGCGTGCAGCTCGTCAACGGATGCGTGCAGCGCAGCCCACACGGGCTTCTTCGGTCCCGCGGCCGCCCGGCGGCCGCGGGACAGGACATGCCATGGCACGCAGGACCCCTTGGCCGCCCACAGGCGGCCAAGGGGTCACCCGAGCCCGCTCCTAGATGTCGAAGTAGAGCTGGAACTCCAGAGGCACGGGGCGCAGCCGGACGGGATCGAGCTCCCGCTCACGCTTGTAGTCGATCCACATGCGGATCGCATCCTTGGTGAAGACGTCGCCCTTGAGCAGGAACTCGTGATCGCGCTCGAGGGCATCGAGGGCGCTCGAGAGCGAATCCGGGACCTGCGGGACCTCCTTGAGCTCCTCGGGCGAGAGGGCATAGATGTCCTTGTCCAGCGGATCGCCCGGGTCGAGCTTGCGCTGCACGCCGTCGAGCCCCGCCATCGTCATGGCCGCAAACGCCAGGTAGCCGTTGCAGGCAGGGTCGGGGAAGCGCACCTCGACTCGCTTCGACTTGGGCGAGGGCGAGATCATCGGGATCCGGAGCGCGGCGGATCGGTTTCGGCTCGAGTAGGCGAGGTTGACGGGTGCCTCGTAGCCGGGAACGAGCCGCCGGTAGGAGTTCGTGGTCGGGTTGGTCAAGGCGCACAGTGCCCGGGCGTGCCGGAGGATGCCTCCGATGTAGTGCATGGCGGTCTCCGACAGACCGCCGTAACCGTCGCCCGCGAACAGGGGCTTGCCCTCTTTCCACAGCGACTGGTGGCAGTGCATGCCGCTGCCGTTGTCGCCGAAGAGGGGCTTGGGCATGAACGTGGCCGTCTTGCCCCGGCGCCTGGCGACGTTCTTGACGATGTACTTGAACCACATGAGGTGGTCGGCCATGCGTGTGAGCGTGGAGAAGCGCATGTCGATCTCGCACTGTCCGGCCGTCGCGACCTCGTGGTGCTGCGCCTCGACATCGATCCCGACGCGCTGGAGCGCGAGCACCATCTCGGTGCGCAGGTCGTTCAGCGAGTCGACGGGCGGAACGGGGAAGTACCCTTCCTTGTGGCGAGGCTTGTGCCCCAGGTTCGGGTTCTCCTGCCTCCCGGTGTTCCAGGCTCCCTCCGCCGAGTCGATGAAGTAGTAGGAGCAGTTCGCCGCCGAGTCGTAGCGGATGTCGTCGAAGACGAAGAACTCGGCCTCGGGGCCGAAGAAGACGGCGTCCGCGATCCCGGTCTGCTTCACGTACGCCTCGGCCTTGCGGGCGATGTAGCGCGGGTCGCGGCTGTACGGCTCCTTGGTGAGCGGGTCGACGATGTTGCAGACGAGCGACAGCGTCGGCGCCTCGGTGAACGGGTCCATCACGGCCGTGTCCGCGTCGGGGATGACGAGCATGTCGCTCGCGTGGATCGGCTGCCAGCCACGGATGCTGGATCCGTCGAAGCCGAAGCCGTCCTCGAAGGAGGCTTCCTCGAGCTGCTGGATCGGGACGCTGAAGTGCTGCCACATGCCGGGGTAGTCCATGAACTTCAGATCGACCATCACGGCGCCGTTCTTCTGCGCGAACTGCAGAACGTCCTTGGGACCCATGAGCTCCTCCTGCCGACGGTGTCCGGCCCGTAGGCCTGTCAGATTGCGTCCTCGCCCCTCTCGCCAGTGCGGATCCTCACGGCCTCGTCGACGGGCATGACGAAGATCTTCCCGTCGCCGATCCGGCCCGTCTTCGCGGTCTTCTCGATCGCCTCGAGCACCGAGTGCACGAGGTCGTCGGCGATGACGACCTCGATCTTGACCTTGGGGACGAAGTCGACGACGTACGCCGATCCCCGGTAGACCTCCTTCTTGCCGCCGGTCCGACCGAACCCCTTCACCTCGGTGACGGTCATCCCCTTGATGCCGACCTCGGAGAGGGCTTCCTTGACCTCGTCCAGCTTGAAGGGCTTGATGATGGCCTCGATCCGCTTCACAGGCCCGTTCTACCGCACCGCAGTGTTTCGCGGATGTAACTTCTCACGGCGGGGTGACGTGGAAGTCGACGACCACGGGCTCGTGGTCCGAAGCATCGTCCACGGGGTCCTCGTGGGCGGTCAGGACGCCCGTCTGCATGGCCGAAAGGGCGGGGAGGAGCGTGACGTAGTCGATCCGCTCCCGGCGGCCGTTTTCGACGAACGTCCAGCTCTCGCCCTCGGGCAGCTCGGCGGACGAGTCGACCAGGACGCCGTCACCGAGGAGGGCCTCGAGCGTCGGAGAACCGGGCAGGTCGTTCATGTCGCCCACCACCGCGACCAGGACGAGGGGGGAGGCCGCGACCAGCCCCTCGGCGATGGCCCGCGCGTGGCGCGCCTGGGCAGCCCGCTTGTCGTCGTTCTCCGGGTCCGACTTCGAGATCAGGTGGTTGACCAGCATCACGAGGTCGCGGCCCGCGACGTCGAGATGCACCTCGAGGGCGTCGCGGGACCACCCGTAGTTGCCCGTCCCGTCCACGCCCGGGAAGCGCTCGTCCAGGTGGCTGACCACGTCCGTGATGGGCAGCCGCGCGACGAGCCCGACGTCGATGCCTCGCGGGTCGTTGGCCTCGACGAACGCGATCTGGTCGTAGGCCCCCCCGAGCTCGTCCTCGACGAGGCGCTCGAGGAGCGACTCGTGCTCGACCTCCTGCAACGCCACGACGTCCGGGTCGAGCTCGCGAAGAACGGCCCCGATGGCCGCGAGCTTCGCGGCGAGGTCGTCTTCTGCCGGGACGGGATCGTCCGTGCCGGGATCGGCAGCCGTGTCGAACAGGTCGTGGACGTTCCAGTCGACGAGGCGAACGTCCTGCGGCTCGGGTGAAGCTCCGGCGTCCTCGCCTTCGCCTTCGCCCTCGCCCTCGCCCTCGCCTTCGCCCTCGCCGCCGTCGTCGTCCCTGCTGCGGTCGTAGGTGCAGCCGAAAGCCGCCAGGGCCAGCGCCAAGCCCAGTAGCGCGGACGAGGTCAGTCTCGAGGACACGTGGTTCCCGTCTACACCAGGAGCTTGCCGATTGAAATGGCGGCGCTTACGATTGCTCCGCCGTGGCGCGCCGCCAGCTCTACGTCTACGTCTGCCAGAACCGCCGGGACCCCGCGAACCCGAAGGGCTCGTGTGCCGTCAGCGGATCGGAAGCGGTCCTCGACCGGCTCAAGGAGCTCGTTGCGACCCGAGGGCTGAGGCAGCGCGTTCGCGTCATGGGCTGCGACTGCCAGGATCTGTGCGCCCACGGACCGACGATATCGGTCTGGCCGGAGGGGGTGTTCTATGGTCACGTCGGCACGGCGGACTGCGAGGAGATCGTCGAGCGGCACCTCTGCGACGGCAAGGTGGTCCTGCGGCTGGTCCTCCCGGAGGACGCGTTTGGCTGAGAGCTCACGCTCTGAGAGAGCCTCGACACATGTCTGACGCAGTCTCTCGAATTCGAGACATGCTGGCCGACCCGCGCGCGGAGCGACGGTACGCCGCAGCGATCGTGCTGGCCGAGCTCAAGGCGAAGGACCCGCCGACGGTGAAGGCGCTCACGGCGGCGATCGACGGCGAGGACCGCCGGCTCTGCCGCTACGCGGTGGAGGCGCTGGCCGAGGCGCGGGCCGTCAAGGCCGTGCCCAGCGTCGTGCCGCTCCTCGTCGATCCGGACCCCGAGGTGCGCAGGGCGGCGGAGACCTTCCTCCTGGCGGCCGGCGATTCCGCGACGGCCGTGCTCCAGAAGCAGCTCAAGGACGGCGGACCCGACATGCGCCGCGCGGTGGCTTCGATCCTCGCGAAGCTGGGCGGCCAGACCGGGCTCGACGCGCTGATCGGGTCGATCGACGGGACCGACCCGAACCTCCTGGACCGCACGCGGGCTGCGCTCGCGCGCGCCGTGCAGACCCTCGATGGAGGGGACGCTCGGGAGCTAGCGGCGAAGCTGCACGTGCGCTGCAAGGAGCTCGTCAAGCGCGGCGATGCGGAGGGCGCCGGCGCGGCGCTTCGCGCGCTCGGCGAGATCGGCTCGAGCCAGGCCGATGCGCTGTCCATTCTCAGGAGCTACGCGGGTCCGTCTCACCCCGGACCTGTCCGGCGGGGCGCGCTCTCGGCGCTGGGCAAGCCGATCGCAGAGAGCAAGCCCGGCAAGAAGCGTGACGCCGTGATCGAGGAGCTCCTCGGCTACCTGAGCGAGGAGTCTTACGAGGACGTCGTCCGGCCGGCGCTGACGGCCTTGCACTCCGCGCCGGTCCCGGCGGAGCTCGTGGGCAAGCTCGTGAAGCTCCTCGGTGCTCCGCAGCCCGCCGCACGGCAGCTCGCGATCCGCAAGCTCGGCGAGATCGGGTCGGCGGTGGCCGCGCGGGCGCTCGTCCGGGTTCTGTCGATCGGCGACCAGGTCTCGAAGAGCGCGGCGCGAGAGGCCATCGCCAAGCTTCCTCAGGCCTCGCCGCTCCTGCTCGACGCCCTCCTGGATGCGGGCACGGTGGAGGAGGCCAGGATGCTCGCGTCGGTCCTGCGAGGGCGCGCGTCGGAGCTGTCGAAGGCCGACCGCTCCCGGCTCGCGGAGGGCGCCCTCGACGCGCTGGTCGCGGGGCTGCCGCGCGCCGAGGCGCTGTCGGAGATCGCGCGCTCGGCGAGCGGCTCGATCCTCTGCTCGGCGGCGATCGAACGGGCGCACAAGCTGCGCAAGAAGGGCGACACGAAGGGGGCGGTCGCGGTCCTCAGGGCCGTCTCCTCGCTTCCAGGTTTCGACGACGCAGCTCGCTTCGAGCTCGCGGTGATGGGTCTCGCGGGCGCGACCGGACCGGTCGTTCGCGTTGCCAGGAGCACCGATCCGGTGCTCGGTCCCTTCGTCACGCTCCTCGAGAGCGGCTTCCCGCTGCCGGCCAAGCTGGCCAAGGAACGCTCGATCGGCGACGAGGAGCTCTTCTTCCTGGGGTTCGCGTTCGCCGAGAGCAACGACGACACCGAGAGAGAGCTGGGCTGCGAGGTCCTGAGCATCGTGGCCGACCGCTCTCCGCGCTCGAAGCTGGGCAAGAGCGCGAAGAACAAGATCCGTCTCATGGCGGGGAGCTGACATGGCGCTGTCATCGGGATTCCGCTTCGAGGAGAGGATGGCCGGCCGCTATCACCTCCTCGCGACGCCCTCCGACGAGAGGGAGATGGAGTTCACCCTGACGGCCCGGGCGCCGTCCATCGCGAGCTTTCTGAGGCGCCCGGTCGCGACCATGGAGGGCGAGGCCGACCTCCAGGGGTTCGCGGACCACAAGCCGGCGCGAGGGACGATGCTCATCTCCCCGCTCGTCAAGCGCGTCATCGGCTACGACTTCGAGTTCAAGGGCAACGACGGCGAGACGTATCGTTTCCAGGGGCAGAAGGACGTGGAGCTGTCGCGCCTGCAGAGCTCGATGTCGCGCCTGCCCGCCAGCATCTTCGACTCGAAGGGTGCCGAGGTCGGCCGCGCGGTCGTCCACTTCCACTACCGCGCCGACCTGTTCCGCTTCCTCCGCTCCTGGCGTCTGGACTAGCCACAGGGTGGCGGGAGTAGCCAGTCGCCGCGCCGGGGGCCGCTGTCCTTCGCGGGGAAAACCCCCGGCGACGAGCTGGCATCCGTCTCGCAAGGTGGTCGATCACAATTGCCAACACGTGGAGCCGACGCAGCTTCACGACCTGGCAAACTGCTGGCCCCAGGAGAGACCCCCCTCCCCTCCTGGGGCCTTTTTATTTCCGCAGGACGGATCTGAATCCCCTCAGACCCCCGCGCCTTCGCCGTCGGGCGTGATCGCGGCCCAGCTCATCGTCTTCGTCGTGGTCGCGTGACCAACTCGGCCCGCGCGGTCGACGAGGATGATGCCGGCGCGGGCGCCGGTGCGTCGGGCGAGCTCGGCGAGGGCGTCCTCGGCGGCCTCCTGAGCGGCTCGGCCGGCCGAGACTCGGGTCAGCGCGAAGCGGGTGAGGCAGACGCGCATGATGGGCTCACCGTGCCCGGTGGCGCTCGCGGCGCCGGCCTCGTCGTCGGCGAGGTTGCCGGCTCCGATGATGGACGAGTCGCCCACTCGGCCGGCGCGCTTGCAGGCGATCCCGCCCGTCGAGGTCGCGGCGGCGACGGCGCCCGAGGAGTCGATCGCGACGGCGCCGACGGTGCCGCCCGCCCAGTTGGGCTCGCTCTTCTTCGCCAGGACGGCCTTCCATCGCTCGACGGCGGCGTCGGTCCTGAGGTCCCCGGTCGCGAGGCGGCGAAAGCCGTGCAGCGTGGCGAAGCGCGCGGCCCCCTCGCCGGCGTAGAGGACATGCTCGCCGTCCTCGAGCACGCACCGGGCGATGGCGATCGGGTTCGCGAACGGCGGAAGCGCGCCCACGGCACCGGCCCGAAGCGTGCCGTCCATGATGCAGGCATCCAGCTCGATCTCTCCCTCGTGGTTCAGGCACGCTCCTCTGCCCGCGTTGAACAGCGGATCGTCCTCGAGCGCGCGGACCGCGTCCTCGACGGCGGCCAGGGCCGGGCCGCCGGCGTGCAGGACGGCGTGCCCGACCCGCGCGGCGCGGAGGCAGCCGTCGACGTGGAGCGGCGCGCGCGTCTCGGCGATGTCGCCCGCGCCACCGTGGACGATTATCGCGGCAAGCCCGGTCGTCATCGGACCTCGAAGCAGTCCTGCGCCGAGTAGTTCTCCGGGCAGATGCGAAGCACCTCGACGATGTCGGACCTCCCCTGCCCGCGAATGAGCACGGGCTCGCTCGACCTGCCGCAGAAGCGGACCGCTCCGACCGGTTCCCCCTCAGGGCAGGTTGCGGGGGCCGGCAGACCCATCACCAGGAGGTCGAGCCCCTCGTTGAGCGGCAGCTCCTCGATCAAGAGGTCGGCCTGGACGAGCACGTCCTCGACCGCATCCCAGGTGTCGATCCCATCGATCGCGAAGCAACGATCGGCGACGGTCACACCCTCCTCTTGCAGCCCGAGCCAGATCGCGGAGGTCTGCGACAGGATCGCCGACTCGCTCGCCGCGCAGTTGTCCGGGTCCCCGAGCGGCGCGAACCTCACCGTCGCGGTGGGAGGGTCGGCACATCCCGCGACCAAGAGGAGCCAAAGACCTCTCATGGCGTCCTGCCCCATCGTACGGCTCCGCCCGGGTCCTCCTGGGTCGCGAGGACCACGCCGGTCGTGACGCCCCCGACGACCACGACGCCGACGGCCGTCCAGAACCACCAGCGCCCCCACAGTGGAGGCGGCGGGGGAGGTGGAGGGCGCTCGTCGGGGTTCCTGGCGGCGCGCCCGAGCGACTCCGTCTCCAGCCTCGCCCAGAGCTCATCGTAGGGACCCTCGGGCTCGGCCGAGCCAGTCGCGATGAAGCTTCCGCCGGAGAAGAGCCTCACGGACAGGCGGCGATCCCGGTCGACGACGAGGACGTGGCTCGAGCCCGCCGCTCGCGCCAGGATGGCCACGTGAGCCGGTGAGCCGAGGTCGAGCTCGCCGGCCTGCGCCTTCACGGCGATCTGCTCCGCGAGGTCCGCGCCCTCGGCCGCCTCGAGCTCGAGCCTCACGCGAGCTTCCGCTCCGGTCGCGACGGACACCGGGACTGCCTTGGGCTGGTGGCCGAAGAGGTCGACGCGCACCACGTGGTCGCCGAACGGCAGCTCGAGGTCGAGCGGCGAGGTGCCACGCCGTGAGCCGTCCACCGTCACGGTCGCGCCGGCCGGCTCGGTCGCCACGGCGAGCCTTCCGTTCTGGGCGCCGGGCGCCTCGGCGATGGCGCGCTCGAGGAGCACCTGCTCCGCCGGTCCGAGGCCGCTCGCGTCGGGCGGCGACGCCGGATCGAGCCGGACGGCGAGGGCCATGTCGGCCATTGCGGCCACGGGATCGTGCAGGCCCAGCCTCGACCTCGCCCTGGTTACCAGGAGCTCGCGCAGCGCGTCTCGCCCCTCCGGCGCGGCGAGATCGACGAGGAAGTCCCTCGCGGCCGGCTCCAGGATCTCGATCGCTCGCTGTGGATCGTTCATGCTCAGCGCGGCCTGCGCCGACGCGACCACTCGCCTGGCCTCGCCCAGGAACGACTGGACGTCGACCTCGCTGCCGGCCGCGATCCGCCGCCTGATCAGCCCGGCGTCCACGACCTCGAACGCCCCGCGCTCCGCCGCGCGATCGGCCAGCGCACGCGCGGCCGCCAGCGCGGCCGGGCTCGACGGCCAGACGAGCAGCGTCCGCTCCCGGCTCTCGTCGGCCCGCACCGAAGCGGGCGCGAGGACGAGCAGGCCGAGGAGGAAGCGGCGTCCCATGGGCGGCGCACCATAGTACACGCTCGGGGTACACTCGCGCTCGATGCTCGACGTACGCGCCGTCGTCGTGCTCCACCTCGTCATCGTGGCGGGATGCGACTGCGGCGCCGACCTCGGAGAGTGTGGGAACGGGGTGCTCGAGCCCGGAGAGTCGTGCGACGACGGCAACGGGGTCGAGACGGACGACTGCCCGGCAAACTGCCGTCTATCCTCGTCCGACATCGACGGCGACGGCTTCGTTCCTCCGGAGGACTGCAACGATCGGCTGGACAGCGTCCACCCCGGCGCGCCCGAGGTCCCGTGCGACGGCATCGACAACGACTGCTCGGACGACACGCCGGACTGCGATCAGCCCGCCCCGGACTCGGGCGCTGCCCCGGACTCCTCGGTCCCCGACGCCGGGGACTCGGGCGCCGGCGGCGATGCATGCCAGCCCCGCTTCGACGTCTGCGGCGACTGCGAGGACCAGGACTGCGACGACCGGGACTCACCGTGCGATCCGGAGGCTTCGATCGCGTTCCTGCCGGCGGCGCCGCGGCCGGGTGGCAACCTGACCATCGAGGCGTCGGCCCCCACCGGCTATGCGTGGGTGCTCTTGAAGGTCGTCTCGCCGGCCGGAACGGAGCAATGGCTCGGCTGCCCCGATTGCGTGCGCGGCGCCGATGGCGGATTCGTCTGGTCGTTCCAGGTAGCGAACCTCGTCGTTGGCGGGTATACGGTCACCTTCACGCAGGGCAACGTGGACGACGATCCCGACGAAGGTAGCCCCGTCCTGTGCGCGGCCATCGAGGTCCGACCATGAGGAACCCGATGTTTCCCGCGATGGCCACGCTCGAGCGCCGCGATCGAATCGCCGTCGTGCGCAACGCCATCCGGTTCCCGGTCCTCGGCGTGTTGCTCCTGTACGCGTACGTGCCACTGGTCCAGAGCGCCGGGCGCCTGGGACCGATCATCACGGCGCCGCCCGGACCCTGGGCCGGCATCGCGGGCGGAGTCGGCTGCTTCCTCGGGATGATCGCCTACGCGGCCGTGCCCGCGCTGCGGGCGGGAGTCCGCCCGAACGCCAGGCTGGCCGATCTGCACTTCTTCACGGCGGCCCTCGCCTGCGTCGGGGTCTTCGTGGGGCTGTTCCTCGCCGGCGCGGACGCGATCTACGTCACGGACCCGGATCGCCTGCGCCCCATCGTGGGATTCGTCCGGCTCCGATCGGTGAGCGGCTGGGTGCTATCGGCGACCGCGCTCCTGCCGCCGGCTGCGATCTTCCTCTCGAAGCGCCGACGTCAGGATCCGGCGTAGACCTTCCGCCACGACTTGCGGCCGCGCAGCGCCGCGAGCCAGGGTGCGCACTGCGACGGCGCCTCGAGCCCGAGGTCCATCGCGAGCTCGACGAAGGGACCGAGCGCGAGGTCCGCGATCGTCAACCCTTGGCCCACGCCCGTCGTCCGGCCGCCGAGAAGCGCGCCCAGGACCGCCAGCGCCCGGGTCGCGTCACGCCTGGCCGCGTCGACTCGGGCCGGATCCGTGGGATGGTCGATCCGCGAGGCGAAGAAGAGCGATCCGACCGCGGGTCCGAGGAGCGTGGCCTGCCAGAACAGGAGCTGGTTGACCCGCGCCCGGAGCAGCCGGTCCTGGGGCACCAGCTCCGTGGCGGGGTACTTCTCGCCCAGGTAGGCGAGGATGGCGTTGGACTCCCACAGGACGAAGTCGCCGTCGACGATCGTCGGCACCTTGCCGTTCGGGTTCAGCTCCAGGTAGTCGGCGCCCTTCTGCTCTCCCTTGGTGAGATCGAGGTGAACGATCTCGTAGTCGGCGCCGACCTCCTCGAGCGCGAGGTGGACCTTGCGGCAGTTGGGGCTCGGGTCGAAGTAGTAGAGTCTGACCATCATCGGGGCTTGTCTCCGGGAGCCCGAGTGTATGCGCGGATCGAGGAGTTTGCGACGTGGTAATGTGCCCGCCTCGGTAGATGAAATCAGGTACTGGCGGGGACCGCGACCCAGGGACGCAACCGACGGTGGAGGATCGCGGCGCGCGCGGCGACGCGAATCGCGGGCCAGGCGCCGGCCGGCACCACAGCACGATGGACCTCGGGAGCGCCGAAACGCTGGGCGCAGAGGCCCCGGTCCGCGACGCTCCACCGTCCGGCAGGTTCGGCCCGTACGTGATCCTCGAGAGGCTCGGCGCGGGCGGCATGGGCGTCGTCTACGCGGCGTACGATCGGGACCTCGACCGCAAGGTCGCGGTCAAGGTCCTGCGCTCGGCAGCGCGCGACGAGAGCGGGCGCGATCGGCTCCTCCGCGAGGCCCAGACCATGGCGCGGCTCAGGCATCCGAACGTGGTCACGGTCTACTCGGTCGGCGAGACGGAGGGCCAGATCTACGTCGCGATGGAGCTCGTCGCGCGGGGGACGCTGCGCAGGTGGATGGGCGAGCGGAGGCGCACCTGGCGCGAGGTGCAGGGCGCCTTCCTGCAGGCAGGCGCGGGGCTCGGGGCCGCGCACGAGGCGGGGCTCGTCCACCGCGACTTCAAGCCCGACAACGTCCTCGTCGACGGCAGCGGCACGATGCGCGTGAGCGACTTCGGACTGGCCCGATCCGAGGCGACGGTCGGCAGACCGCCCCCGGAAGAGGACCCGCGTTCTCTGGTCGACGCGTCGTTGACGCGCACGGGCGCCCTGTTCGGGACGCCCGCGTACATGGCCCCGGAACAGCACGAGGGTCAGTCGGCGACGCAGAAGAGCGATCAGTTCGCGTTCTCGGTGGCGCTCTACGAGGCCCTTTACGGCCGCCTGCCCTTCGGAGAGGGCACCGTCGCCGAGGTCATCACGAGAACGAAGGCGGGCCGGATCCTGCCCGCCCCAAATGACACGAGCGTCCCGCGCTGGCTCGACCGGATCGTTCGGAAGGGTCTTTCGGTCGAACCCACCGGCCGCTTCGGGTCGATGGGAGAGCTCCTCGACGCCTTGCGACGCGACACGACCGTGCGCCGCCGGCGCCTGATGCTCGGCGGGGCGACGGCCGTCGCGGTCGCGATCGCGGCGCTGGCGATCGGGTCACCGGGGCCTCGAACCGTGTGCCGCGGCGCCGAGCGCAAGCTGCGAGGGATCTGGGATGGGCCCACTCGCGCGTCCGTCCATCGGGCCTTCATGGCCACGCGAGCTTCCTACGCCGCCGACGCCTGGCGCACCGTCGAGCGCGCCCTGAACCGCCGCGCCGATGCGTGGGTGCAAGCACACACCGAGGCATGCGAGGCCACGCAGGTGCGCGGCGAAGCGTCCGAGGACATGCTCGATCGGCGCATGGTGTGCCTCGCGCGGCAGCTCCACGAGATGGACGCGCTGACCTCGCTCTTCGCTCGGGCGGACTCGGACGTGGTCGAGCGTGCGCCCGAATCGGCGCAGCGGCTCTCATCGCCGAACCGCTGCCTCGGAGAGAGTGCGCTGGCGCCAGGAGAGGTCCTTCCGGCCGAGCCGCGTGCCCGCGCGGCCACAGAGAAGCTCCGCGCCGAGCTGACCGACACGAGGACCCTTCGCGACGCCGGCAAGTACTCGGAGGGCCTGCGGGGAGCGCAGTCGCTCGCGAAGCGGGCTCGCGCGATGGGCAATCGCGTCGTCCTGGCCGAGGTCCTGTCGCTCCAGGGGGACCTCGAGGACTGGGCGGGAGACACCACCGCCGCCGAGAGGACCTTGTACGACGCGATCAACGTCGCCCAGGCGTCGCGGCATGCCGAGGTCTCGGCGGTCGCCGCGAGCGATCTGAGCTTCGTCGTCGGCGCCGAGGGCTCCCGCTACGCGGAGGGACGGCGCTGGGCCGAGTTCGCCGCTGCGTCGATCCACGCGCTCGGCGGCTCGGACGAGCTCGAGTCCAGGCGTCTGAACAACCTCGCGAACGTCTGTTACGCGGAAGGCAAGTACGACGATGCCGAGGGGCTACACAGGCGCGCACTCGACCTGCACATGAAGGTCTACGGGCCGCAGGGTATCCGGGTGGGCAAGTCGCTCCACAACCTGGCCAACGTCTACTACGCCCTCGGGCGGTACTCGGAGTCAGACGAGTACCACCGCCGCTCGCAGCGCATCCTCGAGGGACAGCTTGGAAGGGACCATCCCGTGATCGCGCAGGGTCTGAGCAACCACGGCGCCACGCTCGAGAAGATGCACAGGTTCGAGGATGCGGCGGGCATCTACAGGCGGGCGCTGGCGATCCAGGAGCGGGCGCTGAGCCCTGACCACGGATCGCTCCTCGCGACGCACAACAACCTGGCGCTGGTCCTGCGCAAGCTCGGACGCCTCGACGAGGCCGCTCTGCACACGGCGCGTGCGGTCGAGATCGGCGAGAGGCTCGGTCCCGATCATCCGTACCTCGCGGAGGCGCTCGTCGGAATGGCCGCCCTCGAGCACGCGCGAGGCCGGGAGCGGCTCGCGATCGGCACGTACGAGCGCGCGCTCGAGATTCAGGCGAGGGCCCTCGGTGCCGAGCACCCCGACCTCGCCTATCCGCTGGCCGGCATCGGCGAGTCGTATCTCGTCCTCGGAGATGCGGCGCGGGCCGCGGAGGCGCTCGAGCGGGCGCTCGGGCTGCTCGAGAAGGCACACGTCGAGCCGCTGGGCCTCGCGAAGACCAGGTTCGGCCTCGCGAGGGCTCAGTGGGCGCGCCCGCCCCAGCGTCCGCGTGCCCGCGAGCTCGCCCGGCAGGCGCGGGACGCCTTCGCGGCCGCCGGCGCCGACGCGCGCGATGACCTCTCGGAGGTCGACGCCTGGCTCGCGGCGCGGTGACTCAGAGCTCTGCGCTCACCCGAGGCCCGACTCCAGTGCCTCCACGAGCATCGCCAGGCGGGGCCGCCCGGCTTCGGGCAACCGCCCGTCGGGCCCGCACGCCGCGAGGAGGTCCGTCGCCAGCGCGCGGCCGGCCCCCACCTGGGGGAGCAGGGGAGCCAGCGGCGCGGTCAGATCCAGGAACGTCCGGAGAGTCGAGGCGTCGTCACGGACGTCGGGCCGGAAGGCGATGCGGTCCTCCGCGCGGGCGCAGGTCTCGCGGACGAAGCGCTCCAGCCAGCGTGCCGTCGCGGCCATCTTGGACCAGTCCAGTCGCTCGGGGACGTCCTCGGGCGTGTGGTAGGTCCGCGAGCGCGCGTTGGTCAAGAGGACGAAGGGCACGCTCCGCTCCCAGAACGCCATGTAGTCCGAGAGTGGCGGGATGACCTCCGCGTCGGCGCTGCGCACCACGACGCCGGGCACCGCACGGGCGAGGCGTTCGACGTGCGCGCCTGTGCCCTCGCTCCGCTCCGCGCCCAGCGCGAACACCGTGCTGCGCACCTCGTCGGGGAGCCCTTCGGGACCGAGCGCGTGACCCACGAGGTCCATGCACACCATCATGTCGATCCGGTCGAGCGGGACGGTCGGGTGGCGGGCGAAGTGCTCCGACCCCATCGCCGACGTGAGGAAGTATGGCGGCTCCTCGGCGTCGAACGCCGCGACGAGGACCCCGCGGCCCGCCGGCCGCGACCGCGCCAGTCCCCGCGCGACCTCGACCAGGATCGCCACCGCCGCGGCATTGTCGTCCGCACCTCGAAACACCGCGCCGTCGCGCGCCCCGAGATGGTCGTAGTGAGCGCCGACGAGCACCCAGCGGTCGATCTCGCCGGGCAGCGCGGCCAGGACGTTCGCCCCGTTGCATGCGGGCACCGGCTGCTCCTCGGGGTCGAGCCCGGCGCCGCGCAGCGCCTCGACCACCAACCGCCTTGCCGCCCGGCCTCCGTCGGTCCCGGCTGCGCGCCCGGCGCAGACGTCCGAACAGAGCTCCTCCACGAACGCCTTCATCGTGCGGCGATGAATAGCATGAAGGGAACGTCGTCGACGACGCCCCGCTTTCTCATCCCCGCGGACGCCTGGTCCGCAGCGCACGGCGCTCGCGCGGACAGCAAGTCCGCGCGGCCGAGGAGGCGGGCGGGATTCCGTCGGATTTTCGTCCCTTCGCGGCGTGGCCCGCTCGTTGCTCATGGCGAGGACTGACCGAGACGAGATGCGGTCAAACAAGGAGGACTTGCAATGTCGAAGACGATCAGGAACCTCGCCGCCACGCTGCTCCCGCTCCTCGCAGCCGCAGGGTGCTCCGCGCCCCAGACCAGCCAGAGGGCGCGCGAGTTCGAGCTCACCCAGGACGGCGTCCTGTTCCGCGACGTGGACGTCGAGCAGGGCGCCGGCGAGCTCGCCGCCATCGCCGACGGTGATCTCGTGGTCGGCGTCCTGGAGGGTGTCATCGAGACGCACCCCGATGGGGCTTTCTTCCGGAGCGATGAGGCACTGAGCTGGTACGAGGAGCTCGCGACCGCGCACCGAGGCGTCGAGCTCCGCATGTTCCCCGGTGGGATCGACTCGCTCGGGGCCGAGGACGGTGCCTCGTTCGACTCGCAGACCATCTGGGTCTGCGACTCCGCCGATGGCGCGAGGAAGTGCTACACGAACATCGACTGGGGCTCCGGCAACATCTGCGGCGGAAACTGCGCAATCCTCGTCAAGTAAGCGCCGCGCGATGAGCCCCCTTCCCACCTCCCTCGCGCTTGCGCTCCTCTTCGCGGCGCCGCCCGCACACGCAGTGGTGATCGGCATCGTCGACACCGGCATCAGCGCGCTTCACCCCGACTTCTTCGATTCCGGAGGCCACACGAGGATCGCCGTCCTCGTCGACATGACGCTCGCTCCTCGCGGACTGCACGCCGAGCTGGAGCGGTACGGCGGAGCGGCGTTCACGAGAGACGAGATCGATGCCGTGGCCGCGGGCCGGCCGCTCGAAGACGGCGCATCGCTGCCGGGCGACACCGAGGGCCACGGCACGCACGTCGCGAGCGTCGCGGCAGCCGAGGCTGCCGACTCGTCCCTCTTCGTCGTGCGGACGGCCGGCGCCGAGCGTCAGGCGGACGACGTCGCGAACGGCGCGCGGCTGTTCTTCGAGTGGGCATCGGGCCGCGCCGAGCCAGCCGTCCTGAACCTCAGCCTCGGGCGGGCTCGGGGTCCACGCGACGGAAGCGCCTGGATCGAGAGGCTGCTCGACGATCTCGCGGGCCCGGGCATCCCCGGCAGGGTCGTCGTCGCGTCGGCCGGCAACGACGGCTGGCTACCCACGCATCTCCGGATCGCTGCCGAGGACGGTTGCACCGCCGTCGTCGATCTCGACGTCGCCCCCATCGTGGAAAGCGGGGTCGTCACGCTGGAGGTAGCAGGCCCCCCGGGCGCGACGGCGCTCGGCCTCGTCGCGCCCGCGGGCGAGGCGCTCGGGCCGGTGCCCTTCGGGGCGCAGGCGATCGAGGCCGCCGGCGCGAGCACGTTCCTGGTGCTGCCGCCCGACGACGCCGATGGTGGCGGCAGGCCGCGGGCGCTGGTCGCGATCGAGGCCTCTCGGGCCCAGGACGTGGTGGGCACCTGGCAGCTCGAGCTCGAAGGACGAGGGGTGTTCGACGTCTGGATCGCCGATCCCACCGAAGGGCTCGACGTGGACGCGGGCGTGGCCACCGACTCCTTCTACTCGTTGAGGACGCCGTCGACCGCCGAGAACGTGATCGTGGTCGCGGCCTCGTCCGAGGACTTGGCCGTCCCCCGTCGGGGACTTCCCGGGGTCGTCCGCCGGGCTCCCTTCTCGTCGATGGGGCCGACGCTCGACGGCCGCCCCAAGCCCGACATCGCGGCCCCTGGCGAGAACGTCCCGGGCGCGCTCGCGGCCGAGTCGATCCTGTCGCGTCCCGACCTCACCGGATTGTGGACCGAGGACGGGCGACACATCCGCCTCAGCGGTACGTCTCAGGCCGCTCCGAGGGTCGCGGCCGCTGCAGCGAGGCTCCTTGCCCGCGCTCCGGACCTCGACGCCGCGCGGGTGCGAGCGCTCCTCGTGGCGTCGGCCGTGCCGCCCGACACGGCCGCATGGACGCCCGAGGTCGGCTTCGGGCTCCTGGACGTGGAGGCGGCCCTCGCGCGGCTCGAGCTTGGCCAGCTCGGAGCGGACCGCGCGCGGGAGCGGGAGGGCTCACGCCTCGCGCGAGAGCTCGTGGGTCTGCAAGCACCCGCGAGCTGCGAAGCCGGCCCGTCCGGAACCGCGCCGGCGTGCAGCGCCCTGCCGGACGCGCGAGGCCAGCCCGTGGCGCTCCTTGCGTGGCTGGCGCTCCTCGCAGGACGCCGGTGGTATCGTCGCTCCGCATGGGGAAGAAGGGACGAGGCGCCGAGCCGCCCGCAGAGGTCGGCGGCACGCCCGAATGGGCGGGGACACAGCCAGTGGGCAGCGCACGGGACGGATCGGGGCGCGTTCGCCGCTTCGCCCTGACGGTCGCGGAGGGTCCGCGCGCCGGGCACGGCTGGGAATCGGCGGGCGACCGTTCGACCGTCGGATCGCACCCGTCGAACGACGTGGTGGTCGACGACCCGACGGTCTCGCGGTTCCACTGCGAGGTGTGGATGGACCCGGACGGCGGCGCCCGCGTCCGCGACCTCGAGAGCCGCAACGGGACCACGGTGGACGGGCTCCGGATCAAGGAAGCATGGCTGCGCGATGGAAGCACGGTGCGGCTCGGCAGGACCGTTCTGCGCTTCCGGGTCGGACGCGAGGCGAACGTCCTGCCGATCTCGGATCGGACCGAGCTCGGATCGCTGCAGGGGGTCTCCGTCGCGATGCGAACGGTCTTCGCCCAGCTCGAGCGAGCCGCGCAGAGCGACGCGACGGTGCTCGTCGAGGGTGAGACGGGTACTGGAAAGGAAGGCGCCGCGGGTGCCATCCATTCCGAGAGCACACGCAAGGACGGGCCGTTCGTCGTCGTCGACTGCGGGGCGATCCCCGAGAATCTCCTCGAGAGCGAGCTGTTCGGTCACGAGCGCGGCGCCTTCACCGGCGCGGACTCGCGGAGGATCGGCGCCTTCGAGGAGGCCTCGGGCGGGACGATCTTCCTCGACGAGATCGGCGAGCTCCCCGCCGAGCTGCAGCCCAAGCTGCTCCGCGCGCTCGAGCAGCGACAGGTTCGGCGGGTCGGGGGGAACGTTCATCAGACCGTCGATGTCCGCGTCGTCGCCGCCACCAACCGCGACCTTCGGGCGGAGGTCAACGCCGGCAGGTTCCGCTCGGACCTCTACTTCCGCCTCGCGGTCCTGAAGATCACCCTGCCTCCGTTGCGGGCGCGCCCGGAGGACATCCACCTGCTCGCCGAGCGGATTCTCTGCGCCGTCGGGGCGAAGGACGCCGCTCGCGAGAGGCTCCTTTCGCCCGAGACGATCGCTCGGTTGGAGCACGCGGCCTGGCCGGGGAACGTCCGCGAGCTCAAGAACTACCTGGAGCGCTGCCTCGTCTTCGAGGGGGCGCCTGTCGAGGACGAGGCCGACTCGTCCCTCTCGCAGCCGGATGATGGCGGAATCGACTTGCCCTTCGTCGAGGCGCGGCGGCGCGCGCTCTCCGCTTTCGAAGGGCGCTACGTGGCCGCGCTCCTCGGCAGGAACCGCGGCCAGCCCATCGCCCAGGCTGCCCGGGTCGCGGGAATCGACCGAAACTACCTGTACCGCCTGATGCGCCGGCACGGCCTGAAGGAGTGACTTGACTGTTGACAGCCGGGCCGCCGGCGGGCGAGCCTCCGCCGCGCCGAAATGCGCATCACCCTGATCTCTCCTTCGCATTACCTCGCGGACGGCAAGCTCCTCAGGACGACCCGCTACTGGACGAGCGGGCTGACGCTCGCGACGCTCAAGGCGCTGACGCCGCTGAGACACCAGGTCCGCCTCGTCGACGAGCTCTTCGCGGACGTCGACCTCGACGACGATTGCGACGTCGTGGGGATCGGCGCCATGGGACCCCAGATCAAGCGGGCCTACGAGCTGGCCGACCACTTCCGGTCGCGCGGGAAGAAGGTCGTCCTCGGCGGGCCATGGGTCACGCTCACGCCCGACCGGTCGCTCCAGCACGCCGACGCGGTCGTCTCGGGCGAGGCGGAGAACGTCTGGACCGACGTGCTCGACGACCTCGAGGCCGGTCGGTCGAAGGGTCTGTACCGTTCGGGCTGGGTCGACATGGACCGCATCCCCCACATCGACTATCGCGACCTGCCGCTCCTGAAGTGGGACGCCTTCAGGACCAGTCGCATGTACCGGATGTACTTCCACTGGCCGATCACCTTCTCGCGCGGCTGCCCGCATCCGTGCTCGTTCTGCGCCGTGCAGACCTTCTACGAGCGGACCTATCGCACTCGGTCCGTGGCCGCGGTGCTCGAGGACGTACGAACGATCAAGAGCTACGGGGGGCGCAAGATCCTCTTTCTGGACGACAACCCCATCGGCCACCCGGAGCGCGCGAAGGAGCTCTTCGCCGCGCTCATCCCCGAGAAGATCAAGTGGGCGAGCCAGAGCACGATCAACATCGCGCGCGACCCCGAGCTGCTCGACCTCGCGGCCCGCAGTGGGTGCGTGTCGCTCTCCATCGGGCTCGAGACGACCGAGGAGACGAACCTCCGCCAGCTCAAGAAGCGCTTCAACCGACCGTTCCTCTTCGCCGACGATCTCGCGAAGATCAGGGCCAAGGGCATCCAGGTCATCGCCCTGATGATGGTGGGGCTCGACCACGACGACATGTCGAGCTTCGACAAGACGCTTCGCTTCCTGACCGAGACGAAGTGCTCTCTCGTCAAGCTCTTCACCCCCTGCCCCTATCCCGGCACGACGTTCTACGACGAGATGAAGGCCGAGGGGCGGATCCGGGACGACGACTGGGGCAACTACACGTACGGCGCCGCGCTGCTCGACCCGATCAAGATGTCCGTCGAGGAGATGATGCAGGGCTTCCAGGCGACCTACAAACAGGTGTACTCGCTGAGCGGGATCGCGAAGCGGATGTTCCCGCCCCCGAAGGGCAACTACCTCGAGACGCTCGGTTACCTCGTGGCGAACCTGAAGACGCACCAGTACCTGCACAAGCACCCCGAGGCCTGGGGAACAATCAGCTAGTAGATCCCTTGCACGAAGGTCCACCGGCCCGTGAGCCAGTCGCGGACGTACTCGACCTCCTCCTCGTGCGTCGTGAAGTCTTCTCGCCAGCTCCAGCCCGGGTAGGCCCGCATCTCGCCGGCCCACCGCTCCTCGTCGCGCAGCGCGGCGTCACGGACCTCGGCCGCCATGCCGTCGAAGAGGTCGGTCACCTCGCCGAGCGCGAACGGGCCGTCGAGCACGCGCGCGTACCGTTCGCGGAGCGGATCGCCGATCGTCGGCTCGTCCAGGAACCGAGCGAAGAGCTCGTTCGCCCAGGCCAGCTCCTCGGGGCGCTCGTCCCAACCCTGCCGCTCGGACTGCCAGTCCTGGCCGAAGCTGGCGTTGAAGTCCCAGGGGACGACCCGGAACGGCCCGCCGGCAGGGTCGTGGTAGTGGTAGCTGTTCTTGCCCGCGGAGTCGTCCGCCTCGATGAAGGAGACGAAGATCCACCAGTCCTCGTAGTCGCGCTGGTCGATGCGGTCTCCGATCTCGGCCTGAAAGTCGAACGAGCTGGCCGTCGCGACGAACTCGACGAGGGCCTCGAGGTCCGCGAACGCACGCGGCTCTCCCTCGGGCGGCAGGCCCTCCTTCTTCTCGTAACCGTCGTGCAGCGTCACCTTGGGCGCGCCGCCGTTCTGGCTCGACGTGAGCCGGAAGTTCCCGTCGTGGTTGACTGCCTTGTAGAGGTTGCAGTCGGCCGACAGACCCTGTGCCTCGCCGAGGAAGCGGTCGACGTGGTCGGTCGCGGCGTAGAGCCCCCGGTACTCGCCGTTCACGAACACGACCGCGCTGAAGCTCTCGACCTGGAGGTGGCCAGGGTCGAAGAGGTTCCACATCTCGAACGCGAGGCGCTGGCGGACATACGAGTTGTCGTCGAACGTCGTGGTGAGCGTGACCTTCCTGCGCCGCAAGAAGGCGCGGTCGGGATCGTCGAACGGATCGTCCTCGGAGAACTTGAGGGTGTAGCTCCTCTTCGGGTAGCCGAACGACGCGCCCCCGCGCCACTTGGCCTCGGCCTGGTAGACGTGCCCTCGATACGTGACCGTGGCAGGCGTGTAGTCGTCGTGGTTGAGCTCCGGGCTGGTCTCGACGTGGAACACCGGAAGGCCGTGCTCCTCGGTGTAGGTCGTCGGGTCGACGACGGGGACGTTCTCCGGATCGTCCCAGCGATCGAGGACGCCGATCCTCGAGGGGCCCGCCTCGGCGACGGACGGGACCTCGATGGAGAGGTCGTACACGCCACCCTGGTCGAGCCCGGGGGTCCAGTCGAGCGTGGCCCGAGAAGGGTCGTAGGCCGCGCCATCGGGCAGGTTCGCGATCACGAACGCGTCGCCCGCGAGCTCGAGGCCGGTCGCGCAGCGAACGCGGACGGACAGGGGCTCGCCTTCCTCGATCCAGTGCGGTCCTCCGCCCGTGGGCCCACAATCGCCGAGCGCCGCCCCGTCGATGGCAGCGTCGGCCGCAGCCAGCGCATCGGCGGCAGCGTCGAGCGCCGCGTCGAGGCTCGCATCCGCCGGCATGGGCCCGTCGCCACCGCACGCGAAGGCGAGCAGCCCCGCGAGAAGGCCTGGGAGCGTCCTCGTCACCGCCGAATCGTACACGCTGCCGGCGCGAGACAGCCATTACTCGGGGCCAGGTCAAGCGCCCGGCGCGGCCCAGCCCTCGCCGCCGATGGCAGTGAAGTGGAACCACTGGTCGGGGTGGCGCCTCACCGCGTCCTCGAGCATGCGAACGGTCGAGTCCAGCGCCGCCTGGGCCGCGGCCACCCCGCCCTTGCGCCCAACGACCCCGATGTCGCCCTGCTCGACGACGTAGCGATGGTGGCCCGCCAGGAACGTGAACACGGGGAGGACGGGAGCGCCCGCGGCCTGGGCCAGGAGGAACGGCCCCAGCGGAAACCGCGTCGGGACTCCGAAGAAGGGCACCACGCGATCGCCGTCGCCTCCGCTTGGACGATCGAGCTGCAGCGCGAGGATGCGGTTTGCCCGCAAGACGCGGAGCATGTCGAGCGCCCCGAACACGCTCCCGTCGGTGTAGACGATCTCGACACCCTCCTGCCCCCGATGCCATTCGACGAAGCCCCTCACGGATTCGTTCCGTTCGCGCGCCATCGCGACCGTGATGGGAAAGCCCTTGCGACACACGAGCCGGCCGATCAGCTCCCAGTTCCCCAGATGAGCGGTGACCATCACGCCCCCCCTGCCCCGTGACAGGGCCTCGCCGAGGATGCGATCGCCGTCGGTCTCGACCTCGAACTCGGGCGGATTGGGGCCCGCCGCCTCGAGGCAGTCGGTCAGGCACCTGGCGAAGTTGACGAACGTCTGAAGCGCGATCCTCTCGCGGGCGATCCGGGACGCCGCCGCCCGGCGATCGAGGATCCGTCCCAGGTTCTCGAGCACGATCCTGCGCTTCTCCGGGAGGACCGCCCAGAAGATCGCACCAATCGCGGTGGGGGAGTACCGCCGCCACCACCACGGTCCGTAGGCGCTGCCGAGATACGCGAACCTGCGCCAGAACAGCCCGTCGTACCGGATGGCCCTGCGGAGCTCGCGAGCAAGACGGTGCATCGCTCGCGCTGATTATGGCGACGGGACGAGGAAGTCAATCCGGGCTACAAGGTCCGAGCATGTCCGACGCCGATCGCCTGAGATGGGAAGCGCACTATCGTGACAAGGGGCCGTCGACCCGCGAGCCATCCTCGTTCCTCGTCTCGCTGGACGAGGTCTTGCCCAGGCGAGGCCGCGCGCTCGACGTCGCGGGGGGTGCGGGCCGAAACGCCGTCTGGCTCGCGCGAAGAGGCCTCGCGGTCACGGCCCTGGACATCTCGGAGACAGCGCTCGCGATCGCCCGCACGGACGCGGCGAGGGCCGGTGTCGTGCTGTCCACGCTGGCGATCGATCTCGAGGTCGAGCCCTTGCCCCCGGGTCCCTGGGACCTCGTCCTCTCGTTCCACTACCTGCAGCGAGGGCTCTTCGCACGATTCCCCGAGGTCCTCGCGCCCGGCGGCCTTCTCGTCTACGTGCAGGCCACGCGGTCGAACCTCGAGAGGTGGGAGCGTCCGTCCGAGCGGTTCCTGCTCGAGGACGGCGAGCTCGCGCGTCTCGTCACCGGTCTCGAGGTCCTGCGCCTCGAAGAAGGCTGGCTCGACGAGGGCCACCACGACGCGAGGCTGCTGGCGCGCAAGCCGCTTTGAGAAGGAAGGCCACTACCCTACCAGTCGCACGGCGAGGTTCTTCCAGTGAGCGCCGACCTCCGAGGACTTCTCCGCCACGCGTGCGATCGCCTCGTGCCGGGGCTCCCAGGGCTCCTCGCCCTCCTCGTCGGGAAGCTCGAGCCATAGCGACTGCGCTCGCAAGCGGTGGCGCCTCGCCATCTCGCGCGTCACGAGGACGACGCCGCCCGTGTCGATCGGCTCGCGAACTGTGGGCGGGAGCTTGGCGATGCGCTTCAGCGTGCCCATGTCGACGTCGTTCTCGTCGGCGAACTGCATCAGATCGCGAGCGGTCCAGTGCGGCAGCGGATCGGAGAGGTTCATCCTCACCCTGCTCTCCCGGGCGTCCAGGACCAGCTCCTTCGCCAGCGCCGGGTTCGGGACGCTCTCGACGAGGTCGCGCAGGGCGGCCTCGCTCCAGAGCAGGTCGCGGCCGGCGAGCCACGCACAGGAGGCCCGGGCTACGAAGTTGAACGCGCGTCGCCAGCGGTGGAAGTCGGGATCGCGTGTCTGGACCACGTTGACGGCGCTGCCGATCTCGCCACGCCTGCAGAAGAAGCCGACGTCGTCGGTCACCCGCGAGCGCGGGGCCCCCGGTGTCGTGCCTCCCAGTGTGAAGACCATGACTCCGTTTGCCCCGGACGGGCCCGTCAGGTCAAAAAATCTGCTGACTCGGGCTCGCCGCCGAGGCCGCGATCGTGCGACAAATCTCCGATCGGCACTCATGCAAGTGCTTCGACAAGTCCCGCTCTTCGCGCTGCTCCTCGCCCCGGGTACGCAGGCCGGGGCCCATCCCTTCGCTGCGAGGGACGTCGTGGGCGGAGAGGACATCTCGACGGGCTGGACGTGCCGCGTTCAGGGCGGCCCTCCAGGTCCCTGCGAGGTCGCGATCCCCGCTGGCCGCCGTCGCGTCCGCGTGAGCATCGAGCGTGTGGTGGCAGGCGCGCCGGGCCAGGGCCTCTCGCTCGGTCACTTCGCCACCGCGACCCGTGTCGCGATCGACGGCCGGTCCGCAGGGCGCTTCGGCCCCGGTCTGGTGGTGCTCGAGACGCCCGCGCTCGCGCCGGGCGGGAGCGTGGTCGCCATTGAGACCTGGGTCTCGAGCTACCGGCGCAGGCCGGCCTGGGACGGTTCCGCCCGGATCGGCCCGATTGGCCAGCGCACCACGGGCCTTCTCGAGGCCAGCGTCCATCCCGGGACCCGGCGACCGTATCTCGTGCAGGTTCCCGACCATCTCGATGAGCACCGACCGTCGCCGCTGGTCGTGGCTCTGCATCCGTGGGGCGTCGGCCCGTGGGCCTACGTGGGCAGCGTGCTGCTCCGCCGGGCTGCCGCGAGCGGCATCGTCGTCCTCATGCCCGACGGCCTTGGAAACTCGCTCTGGGTCGGCGACGCCGAGCGCGAGGCGCTCGCGGCCATCGACGCGCTCGCCTCGCAGATCTCGATCGACCCCGACCGCGTCTACCTGTTCGGAGCGTCGATGGGCGGAGCCGGCGCGACGACGATCGGCTACAGGCATCCCGACCGTTTCGCGGCCGTCGCCTCGTTCTTCGGCGACAGCCTCTACTCGGTTGGGGGCTACACGAGCGCGGTCCTCCCGACCGAAGAGAGCGTTCGAGCCGCGTCGTGTCTCCTCTTCGTCGAGAACGCACGCCACCTGCCGACCTTGCTCGTCCACGGCCGGCTCGACGCGACCTCGAGCCCGCTCCAGTCGACCCGCCTCGGAGACCGCCTGGGCGCCCTCGGCTTCGCGCACGACCTGGTGATGCGCGACGATCGCGGTCACGAGGCGAGGCTCGTCGACGAGGAGACGGAGCGCATGCTCGCGTTCTTCGCCCTCCATCGGCGCGTCACTCGGCCGTCCCGGGTCTCCTTGCGGTCCTCCGATGCATCGACCCGCAGCGCCTACTGGCTCCGGCTCGAGCCTTCGCGCGAAGGGTGGGTCTGGGCGGACGTGGAGATCGACGCGTCCGGCAGCGCGGTTCGTGTGCTCGGATCGGAGAACGTGCGTCGGATCCTGATCGATGGCTCCCGCGCCCCGCTCGGTTCCGTCGGACCGACCACCGTGCCGCCGTCCGTGACCATCTTGCCTTAGTACAGCGACTGGAACGCCCGACTGCCGTAGGCTCGGGCCATGGACGCGAATCCGGCCCGTGCTCTTCTGGCGCTGTGCCTTGCCGCGTGCGGCGGTGCCCAGGGCTCGCACGGGAGCGCGCCCCGCGCGCCAGCCCGCCCGACGCACCACGTGACGGCGGTCGCATGGAGCCCCGACGGATCCACGATAGCGGCGGGATCGACGCTCGGGACGCTCGTCCTGTGGGACGCGCGCTCGGGAGCGCCGCGCGCGACGCTCGGCCCGCACTCGGGTCCGATCACGGCGATCGCCTGGAGCACGGACGCGGGCGCGATCGCCCTCGCCGCCACCGACGAGGTCACGATCCTCGACGCGCGGACCGGAGCGGTGCTTCGGACCCTCGCCGGCGCCGGCTCCGACGTCCTTTGCGTCGCGTGGGGCCCGGACGGTGCCCGGATCGCGACGGGGCACCGCGACGAGGTCGTCAGGGTGTGGGACTGGGCGACCGGCGAAGCGCTGGTCGAGATGGGACCGGTCGAGCCCGCGTCCGGCCGGCTCCGCTCGCCCATCGTCGGGGCGATGAACGTCGTCTCGAGCGTGGCCTTCAGCCCCGACGCGTCGATGCTGGCCGTTGCCAGCCGCGGCCGCGTGCGCCTGCGCGACTCGCGCACGGGCGAGGTGCGCGCCACGCTCGAGGGGCACACGAGCCGGATCGAGTCCGTCGCGTGGAGCCTGGACGGGGCTCGGATCGTCTCGGCGAGCCTCGACGGCTCGGTCCGGCTCTGGGACGCGCCCTCCGGCGGTCATCGGGCCAGCCTGCAACCAGGAGCTCCGGCGACATCCGTTTCGTTCAGCCCCGACAGCTCCAGGGTCGTGTCCGGAGCGGACGACGGCACGGCCACGATCTGGGACACCGGCAGCGGCGTCGCTCTTCGCGTGATCCGCGCCGACCCGCACGGGGTTTCGTGCGTGGCCTTCAGCCCCGATGGCGCTTCGGTCGCGACCGGCGGCTGGCGCCCCGGCGTGACGGTCTGGGACGCGACCAGCGGTGCTCGGAGACGTGAGCTGACGAGCTGACTCGCCTCGTTTGACCGCCACGAGGTCATCGACTACTGCTTGAAGCGTGCGCCTCGCGCCGCTCCTCCTTCTCGCCGCCTGCGGCGTCAGCTCGACCGTCCCGAGGCCGCGCGAGCCGTCACCCGGCAGAGCGGGCGACGAGCAGCCGGACGGTGAGGACGGCTCGACGCTGGCTGCCCGCTGGACGGGTCGCGCCGAGGCCGCGTGGAGCTCCGGCGATTTCGCGCGCGCGAGCTCGGGGTTCGACAGGGCGGTGCAGGCAGACGGCTCGCTGGTTCGCGCGCGCGTCGGCAAGGCGCGATCCCTGCTCGCAGAGGGAGACGCCACCGCGGCGGCAGAGCTGCTCGCGGGAGTCGACGATCCCGGTGCGAAGGCGCTGCGCGCGCTCGCCCTCTACCAGGGATCCTTGCCGGGCGCCGCCGGTGCTCTGGAGGAGCTGGCCCCGACGAAGGGCTACCCGCGCGACGCCCTCGCTCTGACGCGCGCGCTGCGCTCGCGGCGGCCGTACCAGGTCGAAGGCGCAAGAGCGGCGATCCCGCTCCTCACGGACCTGCCGTTGCCCGCGGTCCCCGCAGTCGCGGACGGAACGATGGTTCGGATGCTCGTGGACACCGGGGCGTCCGAGACGGTCGTCGACCGGACGATCGCGGCGCGGCTCCACTTCGAGGGCCGCCACGGCGTGATCGGGACCCTCGAGCTCGGCAGCATCGTCGTCCGGAACGTCCCCGCCGTCTCCCGCGATCTCTCGCAGCTCGGCCGATCGCTGGGCGCTCCGGTCACTGGCGTCCTCGGGATGCGCCTTCTCGGCCTGCTTCACGCGACCATCGATTATCCCAGCGCCTGGCTCGCCCTCGGAGCCCAGGGTCCCGATGTCCGGCCGGCAGGCACCGGCGTCCGGGTCCCGTACTGGCTCGTGGACGGCCAGTTCCTCGCCGTTCGGGCGCGTGCCAACGAGGCGCCGGAGGGTGCGTTCCTCGTGAGCGGCGGAGGGACGTTCGCGGTCGCGCTGTCCGACGAGGGCCTGCGCGCGATTGGCCGTCGTGAGGAGGAGCTGACTCGCGAGCCGGACGGCTTCGCGCGCTACCCGCTCTCGAAGCTCCGCGTCGGCGGCCTCGAGGTGACGGACGTCCCCGCGATTCACTTCGTGTTCCCGGAGCGGCTCGTCAGCGAGACGGGCGTCCACTTCGCCGGCGTTCTCTCGCACGCCTTCCTGGCGCAGTGGCGGCTTTCCATCGATTCCGATCATCGCGCCCTCGTCTTCGAGCAGGGCGGCGAGGAGTGAAATGAGCGAGATCGACGAGGAGAGATCCGATGGTGAGCCGGAGCCCGGTCTCGAGGCGCCGCGCGACGCCGCGGCTCCTCCAGCGCGGGGCGCGTTCCCGAAGGTCGCGGTCGGAGCGATCCTTCTGTCGGCGTCGTTCGCCGCGCTGCTCGGCCTCCTCGCGGCGGACGGCCGCGGGGGAATCGTCCGGCTGGTTGGCGAGGCGCCGCTCTCCTCCGGGACGTTGCTCCTCGCCGGCTACTCGCTGGGTCTGGCCCTCACCGTCCTGACAGGGTGGCTTGCGCTGGCCCGACGGGCTCCCGTCTCTCTCTCGATGCTTCCGGCGTTGCTCCTCTTCGGCGGGGGCGGAGTCTTCTCGGCGCTCGCCGCCAGGGCGGGAGCCGCGGCCGTTCGTCATGGCGACATCGCGGACCGCGCTCGCCTCGTGCAGAGGACCCTCGCGCACGTCGCATTCCCTCGGGTGATCGGGTTGGAAGGGGCCAGCATGCTGGCAGGCCTGGCGGCGGTCATCGGTGCGGCGCGTCTGTATCGTGGCGAGCTTCCGGACCCGAAGCGCTGGGGCGGCCTGGTCGCGCTCCTCCTCGTGGTCGTCCTCGGCGCGAGCGTCCCCTTGTCGTACTCGAGCATGAGCGTGGCGGTCTCGGCTCCAAGCCTGTTGCCGCTCCTCGCGGTCCACTATCTCGGCCTCGTCGTGCTCGCGTTCGCGTTTCCGAGGGCCCTTCGCCTGCGAGCCGCCGGCGACGGCGCCGATCCGATGGCCAGGGGAATGGTCCTCGCTTGCCTGGCGTGCCCGCTCGGCGTCGCGCTCGCGTGGCAGGCCTCCTCCTCCGCCGCGTCGGCGGCACCCACCGTGGCGGCGGGCCGGCCCCTCGCCGATGCGCTGGTCGTCCTCGGACCGCAGGCCTTCGCGGTGACGCTGGCCGCGTCGGCCCTCTGCGCGGTCGCGGCGGGCCCTGCGCTGCGCCGCGCCCTCGCGCCGCGCGCCCTGCCGATCGTCGCGCTGATCGTCGGGCTTGCCGCCGCCGGCGCGCATGTGTGGGCGCTCGTCGCCGAGACCGGCATCCGGCCGCCGCCCGGCGGGTAGGAGCCATTCGGGACAGACCTGCGAGGGCTCGCAGACGTCGCGGTGCCGACGGCCTTACTCCTCCTCGCTCGGTTCCTGGCGGGCCGCCGTCCTCCTGCGAGCCTCGAAGTTGGGCGGACGGTTGGGATCGCAATTCGGCCCGAACCCATCGGCCGAGAATCGATACTCGACGGAGCCCCGCCTGCCGCTGTGCTCGGCCTCGATCGTGACGTCGTGCTCGCCGGCCCTGGCGGGGGTGCAGTAGGACAGCAGGTAGAAGCGCCGCGAGTAGCCCTCGATGCGCCCCGCCACCTGCTCGAAGGCGCGTGCGATCTGGTCGCCGTTCTGGGCGCGAACGAACCCGTCCCTCCCGATCTGCTCGAGCTCGTCCGGGTCGATCTCGCCGCCCACGCCGATGGAGTAGACCTCGAAGTCGGCCTCGTCGACCGCGTCCAGCATGTCGGAGCGCGAGACGCGACCTGCACGGTCGGTTCCGTCCGTGAAGACGACGAGAGTGCCGAACCGCAGGGGCACGGTCGAGCGGTCCATCTGCGCCCTCAGGACCTCGATCCCCTTGACCACCGCGCCATGGAGGTTCGTCGACGGGTCACGCGTCTGGCGGTTCTCGAGGGCGGAGAGCGCCGAGCGCACTCCCCCCTCGTGGCGCGTGAAGCCGGCGATCTCGTCTATGTCCTCGCGACCATCGAACGAGTAGATCGCGACCTCCTGCAGCCGGCCGACCCGCTCCGCGAACGACTCCGAGGCGGCGACGAGCTGCGGGACCTGGCCGGAGTCCACGATGCTCCCGCTCATGTCGACGAGGAGGAGCGTGTAGTGCACCGCCGCGACGCGGGGGTTCAGGATGGTCTGCTTGCTCTCGTAGACGGACACGAGCCGGCCGTCCTCGTAGATCTTGAACGACTCGGCCGTGAGCCCCGGGACGGGCTCGCCGTCGTCGGTGTCGACGGTGAAGTACATCGCGACGTTGCTGGGCCGGTTCCGGGTCGCGTCCACGAGGCGGACCTGCAAGCCACCACCGCAGGCGGAAAGGAGCGAGGCTGCAGACAGGAGTGCCCAGCGGATCGAGGTCATGAGGACCTGTCTGACATCCCCCCGAGTGCGCTGTCAATGGGTCCGAGCGCGTACGGCGAAACCGGAAGATTGCAGGCCGCGAAGCGCTACCTGCTTCCGAGGATGGAGACCTCCGCGAGATCGGTGCTCATTATCACCAGCAGATCGTCTCCCTGCACGCAGAACTGGGACTCGTTGGTCTCGCCGTCAGCCACGGTGGTGAGCGTCGAGCCATTCACCGTCCAGGTGCCATTCTCGTCGGCGTCGGTCTCGACGGGCAGCGAGCAATCGCAGGAGTTCTCCACTGCCCCGTCGGCGCAGGTGGCGCCGGGCGCGTCCTCCTCGAACATCGCCGGGAGCGAGTCGCAGCGGATGGTCCCGTTGAGCGTGCACTCCGGAGGGACCGTCACCTCGACCTGCGCGGTGACATGGACGTCCATCGAGTAGGTCCCGTCGGCAACGAACGTGGCCGTCCCCGAGATGTCGGGGCCGCTAGTGATGTCGATGACCGCGTTCGGGCACTCCTCGGGCGCGGCCCCCTCTACTCCGGGGCAGCTCTCGTTGATGTTCCACACGCCCGTGATGTCCCCGCCGCAGGCCGCGGACGAGCAGCTCAGGCCTCCCGAGTCGTCGTCATCGTCGTCATCCCCGCCGCATCCCACCGCAACCAGCGCCAGCGCACCCAGCAAGATCCTCGCGATCGTCATGGTCGCGCATCGTACCAGAAGCGACGCAACGCACGGTGGCCGAACCGCCGATCGCTGTCCATTGCCGCGTGTTCGGGTCTCATCCCGGAACAAGAGGGGAACGCCGAGTGTCAGCGCCGGCGTCCTCGCCAGGCGAGGGCCAGGGCGAGCGTGGCGACGAGCGGCGGAAGGACGCCGGGCCATCGAAGCGGTGCGCGTTCGTTCGAAGCGAGGAGCTCCGCGAGAGTGAGCTTCCCCGCCACGACCGCGTCACCCGTCGAGTGCATGTCGCAGTTGCCGTCGACGACCCCCCAGAAGGCGTCGACGGCGCCGGAGCCGGCCGGCGGAGCGGTCCAGTCGAAGGTCCAGCGATCGAGGCCCTCTCGACCGAGGCCCAGGACGGCGCCGCAGTCGCCGTACATCAGGGTGGTGCCATCGTCGGGGTCGGGGGCGCCGGCGGGACAGTCGGCCTGCGACTGCCCGGTGTCCGACTCGATGGTGCCGGCCCGCCGGCCCGTCCCGTCCTCGAAGGTCACCGCGAAGTTGTTGACGTTGCGCGTGTACTGGCCGCAGCCGCTCAACCCCAGAAACTCGCCCGCGAGCGTCACGACCACTCGATACGTGCGGCCCGGCTCATACGTCCGCGTGCCGCCCGACTCGCCCAGCGCAGGGGTGAGCTCGAAGGTCGCGTCGACCTGCCGATCGGGCTGCTCGACATGGCAGCGGTCGCAGGTGATCCGGTAGTCGCGCGCCGAGCCCGTCCCGATGATCCCGCCCCCGCCGGGCTGAGCCCCGTCGGCCGGCGCGTACCACGACCCGGGGCCATCCCAGGCCGAGGCCGCTGCCGGCACCGCGCACGCGAGAAGCAGCGCAGCGAGCAAGGCCACGCGTCCCGTCGCGACGCCCGCGAGCGACCTCGCCTGGCCGCACTTCGTGCGCTCGCCGGAATGGTCGAACAGGAAGGCGGGAAGACAGGAAGGACCTGATTGATCTGGGCCCCTTCCATCCTTCGTGCCTTCCTGTTCAATCTCCGAATCGGCGACCGCGCCGAGGACGGCGGCGGCGATTCTCCGACACGCGCTCAGTTCGGCCATGGGTCGCACTCCTCCCGCGTCGCGCCGCCGAGCCACTCGAGGATCGTCTGGTAGTCGGCATCGCCGCGGTCGAACAGGTGCACGCCCTCGTGCGGCATGCCTCCCACGACGGGCTGTCTGAGGAGCTCGGAGTCCTCCGGGCTCCCGACGCCCATGAGGAAGGCCCGAGCGCTGTCGAAGTTCTTCTTCCACTCGGCATCGGTGTGCGGGAGCCAACCCTCGCACATGACCGTGGCAGAGCCCGCCTCGGCCAGGTCGACCTCTCCCCGCTTCAGGCAGGAGTCGACCCGCTGCACGACCTCGCTGTTTCGCAGGCGGCCGCGCGAGAAGACCCGGAGCGGGCGGTTCGTGCCGTGACACCCCATCATGGAGCAACCGCGGTCGAGGATCGGCTCGACCTCGCACCGGAAGAACGCCATGTCGAGCTCGGGAAGCGTGACCGGGCCCGTGGGAGGCTTGCACTCGCTCGTGCCGGTCTCGTTCCGGTCGACGCAGGATCTCGTGGCCTCGTCCGAGCCGGCCGAAGCCTCCCAGGGTCCGCAGAACCAGTCCTCGTTGCACGCGGGGACCGACGCGTCCTGTCCCGGCTCGATCGCCGCGTCGCGGCCGGGGCCGGCGTCATCTGGGTCGGCGTCGCCGTCGCCGCCGATCGTCCCGCAGATCCGGCCGGGGCACTCGGCGGGGACGACGGGATCGTTGCACGAGCCTGCCGCGACGAGGAGAGCCAGGCAGGCGAGACGCAGGCGGCGGCGCGCGAGAAGCGCGAGGCCGAGGCAGAACGGCAGGACGGCGAGCGGCGAGCCCGAACGGCCGGCGGCTGCCACCCTGCAAGACGCGGGCGACAGGGGCTCTTCGGGCGCGAGCGGATCCTCGCACGGCATCCCCGCTTCGCAGAGGCGCAGCGCCGCGACGGTGAGGTCGTCGCCGAACGCGTCCGTACGGGCCGCGGCAGCGTCGCCCGCGCCGTCTCCGTCCAGCATCGCCAGGTGCAGCGCGACCGGGCCCGTACCGGCGGGCGGCGCGATCCACTCGAGGGTCCACGACGTCCGCGCCTCGAGCCCTCTCGCCGCGACGAGCGACCTGTCGAAGAACCCGACGAACACTTCCGGGTCGAAGGCGAAGCGCCCCTGAGGCCGGCCCTCGTCGTCCTCGACGTTGGCGATGAACGTGTTGATGTTGGCTCGCGACCCGAGGCCGCGGTGCTCGCCGTAGAGCTCGACGCCCAGCACGTAGACCTGCTCGGGATCGAAGACGCCGCGCTGCGCCAGGTCGCCCGGCTCGCTCCCGAGCACCGCCGCGATCCGACCCTCCGCCTCGATGTGGCAGATCGAGCAGTCCCAGCGCTTGAACCTGGGCGATCCGGTGAAGAAGTTGCCCGCGCCGCCGCCCTCGGTAGCCGGCTGGTCGAAGCGCGCTGGCGGGTGGAAGGCCCAGGCGCTCGGGTCGAGGAGCAGGAAGAGCGCGATCGACCCCAGGTGCCTCATGGGCCGACGGCTCCGGTCGGGAGGCAGTCGTCGGCGGCCTTTTCTCCCCGCACCCAGCCCTCGAGGAGCGCATACCCCGGATCGGCCGTGGTCTCGAAGACGTCCGCGCCGCCGTAGAGGTCCTTGCCACCGTGGTATCGCCCGCCGGCCTCGACGTCGAGCGGCTTGTCGAGCAGCGGTACTCCGTCCGGCGCGGTCCGCGCGAAGCCGCGAGCCATGTCGTAGTTCACCTCGCGCTCCTCGGGCGTCAGCGGCGAGGCCCGATCCGCAGCGGAGACGCCCGTGCGGAGCTTGTCGGGCGCGAAGATCCTGAGCGGGCGGCGGTTCGATCCATGGCAAGCGAAGAACGCGCAGCGCGCGAGCAGCACCGGCTCGGCGGCGCACCGGAACTCGTTCTCGTCCAGATCCGGCGGCGGGCCCTCGTCGAGCGCTCCACCTGCGACGCAGGCGCACAGACCCGCGATGCTCGCGAGCGAGAGCCGACGCACGGTCACCATGTGAAGGCCGCTCCGAGAGACGACACGAGGGCGACGCGCCCCTCGAGGCGCGCGAAGTCGACGAAGCGGTAGACGATCGCGTCGGCCTTCGCGTCGATCGCGAATGGCCCGCTCGACCAGCCGAGCTTGAGGCCACCCTCGACGTCCCAGAAGGTCGCCAGCTCCCGGTCGGAGGTCATGTACGCGAGAGGCTCGTCGTACTCCTCGCGGTAGAACGCGGCGGCCCACTGGTAGTACCCGCGCGCCCGGAGCCGGAGGTCCCACGATCTGCCGAGCTCGAATGCCAGGGACGACGCGAGCGTCTGCGAGCGCACGCCCCAGTCGTCGGCGTAGGCGCGGTAAGACGCCTCCCAGCCGATCCGGCGCGCGAGCGATCTCAGGACGCGAACGGTCAGCGCGCCGCGCATGCGCTCGTCCGGGAGCGTCTCCGGAAAGCCGAAGCGACCGCCGCCCACGAGGACGGTGCGATAGGGGCTCGCGTGAAAGCCCCGGCTGCCGGAGAGCGTCGCGGCGACGCCGACGAGCGTCCTGGGGTCGAGGAGCTGCGTCGCTCCGGCCTCGATGACCACGACGCCGAGGTCGTCCTCGAAGCCGGGGTCCCGCGCGCGCCCCACACGATTCGCCGTGTAGCCGGCCGCGAGGTCCAGCCGCGTGTTCTTCTCCGCGAAGTCACGTCCGACCGATCCCCGCACGGTCGTCGACGACCAGTCGTTCTCGGTGGAGCCCGAGACCCCGAGGCTCGCGTCGATGGCCGCGGGCCCGCGGAAGCTCGAGCGCAGCCCGGCCTCGACGCGCTCCTCCGTCCACCTCTGAGTGGCGGCCGAGACCACGTCCACGGAGGCGCTCGACACGGCGTCGACGAGCGCGTGGACGCCGATGGCGACGGGCACCGACAGCCGGAGCTCCCCGTCCACGAGCGAGGTGACCACCGTCGTGTCGTCGTCGTCCTGGTACGCGGCGACCTTGGCCGTGACGGCCCCGCCCCAGGGCTCGCGCTCGAGGCTCTGAGCGCCGGCGGCCGGCGCGAAGAGGAGCACGCAGGCCCCGATCAGTTGCAGCCGCAACCACCACCTCCGGCGCCCGAGCCCCCGATCGACCCCTCCCGGTACTCCTCGACGTGGCCATCGAGCTTGCGCTCGGCCGGGTCGGGATCGGTCCGCATCGATCGCGCCGCGAGCGTCTCGCTCTCCCAGGGGTGCACCCTGACGCAACCGGCGGCCGTCGCGGCGAGGAGGGCACAGAGCGCGATGCACCTCGCGAGTCGCGTCACCACGGCGGCATCGTAGCTCGCGCGAGGCAGCCGCGGCAATCCGCGCGGCGCGTGGATCCGCGCAATCGGCGTAAGGGCGGTCCGGGCTCGCGGCGGGCAGGATCGGAGCCGTGGAGGAGGCGTACATGACTCGAGCGCGGGTGAAGGGTTGGCGCAGCGTCGGCGGGCATCGAGGGATCGCGACCAGCGGCGTCATCGCTGCGTGTTTCGCGCGCTTCTGGCAGAGCTACGCCGCGTTCCGCCACATCCTGCGCCGTGGCTACGCAAGCCCCTGCGAGGCGTGGGAGAGCGAGCGCCAGACGGGCTCGTGGTGAGAGGCGGACGACTTCCGCGAACCGCGGACCGGGAGCTGCGCTAGCCCTCGGATGGTCCTCCGGCGACGAGAGCAGGTGTAGGATCCATCCAGATGTGGGCGCGACGGACGGCATTGGCGCTCCTCGTCGGGCTGCCCGGCTGCGACGATGAGACGGCCGAGGGCGGCGATGCGGGCTCCGACTCGAACGTCAGCGCCGACTCCGGCCCGTGCGCATCGTGCGCTTCCGGCACCTACTGCTCGCGAGACGGGCGATGCCTCGAGTGCGTGAGCGAGGAGACGTCGTGCGACGGGGAAGACGAGGACTGCGACCGATCGGTCGACGATGACTGCCCGGCGATCGAGGGGCGGTCGTATCGCGTCGTCCTCGGGGCCGTCGACGAGCCGCTTGGAGGCGGCGGCGCCGCGGGGACGATCCGAGAGCTGTGGGCGAAGATCGACGGCGAGTGGGTGCTCCTGACGGAGCCGTGCACGTCGGCGAGCTGCTACGGGACGTCGCTCCTGTTCCCGCGGTTCGATCTCGCGCACGCCGAGCCGTTCTTCGTCTGGTCGAGACCCACGATCCACTCCCCGTACCTGGCGCAGAGCCCACCGGCGTACGCGAAGTGGATCTACTCGCGAAACGTGACGGCGGAGGCCACGACCGTCCCCGGAACCCTGTACCACGTTCGATTCGTTTCGAGCGGCATCCACGACGAGTCCGGCGCGCTTGTTCATGATGGCTCTCTGTCGATCGAGTACTGGTTCGACGAGACCGGATGGAGCGTCGAGTACGGATTCACCTCCCGCTCCGACGCGCTCGTGACCGCGGTGGTACACGTCCCGGTGCCCGTGCTTCGATCGGACCTCGTCGACCGCTGGCTCGCCGACGACCTCGAGGGACGCTACCCGTCGGACGCCGCGTCAGTCGCAACCGGCCCGCGAGGAGGAGTCTCGCTGTTCGGTCCGGCGGCCGCGATGGTGACGGTGTCTCCGTCGCTGCGTCACTCCATGCACGCGGGGCACGGGGCGCTGCAGATCGTGGCGGAGGATGCCCCCGCCTACGACGTCGCGGCCGGAGTCGTGGCGTTCTTCGCTGACGATGCCCGGCCCGCCCCGCGGGACCCGTTGTGGGCCGAGGCTCCTGGCCTGGGGCGCCGGTACGGCACGACGTACCGCATCGACGTGGCTCCCGCGGCCGCGACCGAAGACGAGGCACGGGCGGCCGCGCACGCGGCGCTGGACGCGCGGCGCGCCGTCCCGAGCGCGACCTGGCTCGACGCTCCCTATGGCCTGGTGCCCGCGGCGTTGTTCCAGCATCACGGGACGGCGTTTCTTCAGAAAGGCGAGCACCAGGCGTCGTTCGGCACCTTCGAGGCGATCCATGACGCCCATCCGCGTTTCAGGCTCGAGGCGTACATGCTGACGAGCCCCCACTACGTGCCGTGCTACGGCGGCCTCGGGCTCTACGACTTCTGGCCCGTGCCCCTGAGCTGCGACCCTGCGTCGGCCGACTGCTGGGTGGACCCGGAAGCCAAGGCAGCGTTCCTTCGGGCCGAGGACGAGGGCTGGCTCGTCCTGTCGCGCACCGGAGACGGCCATGACGGAAACGACCTCTGCGCGTGCCCGGCTTGCGCGGGCGCGGACTGGTACCTCCTCGACGCCGAGGCAGCCGGCGAGCTGTACGACGCGATCGGGGAGGAGCTCGAGGCGTTCGGGTCCCGCACGCACGACGGGCTCGACATCCTGCCGAGCCACTGGTTCATCAACACGGATGGCCTGCGGGGCCTGCGCGCCAAGGGCGTGATCAGCCACGCGGGCATCAGCGCCCCGCAGATGATCGAGCCCGCCATCCTCGAGGCGGGCCGCGTCCCCAACTACCGCTGGCACTACCTCGACGAGGTGGACATGGCGTACGTCGAGGAGGCGTTCGCGATTACGCTCGGCGGCGTGTTCCTGCAGCCCGAGACCGTCGACGCTTTCGTCAACAGCAGCGTGCCGCTCTTCTTCTACAGCCACGACTTCGAGCTCGACCCCAACGGCGGCTACCTGGGCGACTACTACGCCAGCGTGATCGACCGCATCGAAGAGCTCGGCGACCAGACGCTCTGGATGCAGCCATTCGAGGTCGGCAGGTTCGCCTACGGGCTCGCTCACCTCGAAATCGCCAGCGGCCCGTCGACCGACCGTGCCGTCTCGCTCGCGATCGACAACGGGTCGTCCGACGCCGTCGCGGTCGAGGGCCTGACCTTCGAGGTCCAGGGAGGCGCCGCCGATCTCCGCCTCGCCCGCGTCGTCACCCAGCCGCCGACGCTGGTCTGCATCCAGGGCGACCGGCGCTTCTGGATCGACGTTCCGCGGGGCTCCACGCTCGAAGTCACGGCCGAGCTCGCGCCCGGCGCCGGGCTCGCCCAGGGCGTCCTGCGCGCCCGCGCCCTGACGGACGCCCGCGACGTTCCCGGCGCTCGGGTGAGCGTCATACAGGAAGGCGAGGTCGTCTACGACGGCCCCGCGGGCGACATCCTCCTCGACCAGGGACGCTACGACATCACGATCGGCGGCCGAACGTTCGAGGACGTGCTCGTCAACGGCGGCCGCACGGTCATCTCCCACACGGCGGAAAGATGAAGGTCTTGGGCAAATGCTCGTCGCCCGTGTTTCTCGCGACGCTCGCAACGCTCGGACCAGGATGGGCGGCTGGCTGGTGAGCGCCGAAGGCGAGACCATCGAGCAGCCCCGCTGGTGGCCCTCGTTCCGGGGGGCCTTGGACCCCGTGTGGACGGTAGCCGGCAATGGCCAGGAGGCAATCAAGGTGTTCGCGGACAGACAGGTCACGGTGGCGCCCATCGGCTGCGCAGGGCGTTCTGAGTGGTGACGGGGTCTGAGACCTGCCGTCCTCAGCAGCGCTTCGGCGCCCGATCGCCGGCAGCACGCCCACGGAGATCTCGGACCGCGTGCTGGCATCCGGTTTGCTGTTCTCACCCGCACATGGGCATGCGCTGGACGGTGGGGCTCGTCGCGTTCCTTGTCATGGCCTGCTCCGGATGCGGGGGCTCCAGCTCGCCGCCGCCGGCGGACGGCGATGCGGGCGGGGACGCGGACGCCGATTCCGACGCGGATGCGGACGGCGACGCAGGTCCCGCCGTGGACGAGAGCGTGCGGTTGTACGAGCCCGAGCGCGTGATCGAGGTCTCGATCGAGATGTCGGACGAGGACGCCGAGGCGCTGCGTCTCCAGACGCGCGATCCCAACTCCATGCTCGAGGGCGATGACTGCCTTTCGGAGCCGTTCCCGAGCCCGTTCACCTACTTCCCCGCGACCGTGACGGTCGACGGCGAGACCGTCGAGAACGTCGGCGTGCGCAAGAAGGGCCTCCTGGGATCGCTGTCGGAGACGAAGCCCTCCTTGAAGGTCGACTTCGGCGAGTACGTCGCGGACCGGGAGCTCTTCGGCGTCGAGAAGCTCACCCTCAACAACTCGCTCTCCGATCCATCGTACGTCCGGCAGTGCCTCGGCTATGCGCTCTTCGCCGAGGCGGGCGTGCCCGCGCCCCGCTGCAACTTCGCGCACGTCGTCGCCAACGGGCACGACCTCGGCCTGTACGTCAACCTCGAGTCCATGGGGAAGGACTTCCTGCGTCGCCACTTCGACGACGAGGACGGCAACCTCTACGAGGGCACGCTCTCCGACTTCCGCGCCCAGTGGGTCGGATCCTTCGACAACAAGGACGCGGACGCGCTCGACTTCGGCGACCTCGGCGAGGCCGTCGGCGCGCTCGAGAGCCCCGACGGAGCGCTCCTCGACGCGCTCGATCCCGTCTTCGACGTCGACCAGTTCCTCACCTACTGGGCGATGGAGATCCTGACCGCCCACGTCGACGGCTACGCGTCGAACACGAACAACTTCTTCGTCTACCACGACCCGACGTCCGACCGGTTCGTGTTCATGCCGTGGGGGATCGACGCCACCTTCTACGGGCAGAACCCGTTCGGCGGCAATCACGCCTCCGTGTACGCGACGGGCATCCTCGCCCGGCGTCTTTACCTCTTCCCGGAATCGCGGGATCGCTACCTCGAACGGCTCCGCGATCTGCTCGACGCGGTCTGGGACGAGGACGGCATCGTCGAGCAGATCGATCGAATGGAGGAGATCATCACGCCCGTGGCGGACCCGGACGGGGCGGTCGGCGTCGCAGGCGCGGTGCAGGGCGTCAGGGACTTCGTCCGCGCCCAGCGAGGCCGCATTCTCGGGGAGATCGACGGGCGAGATCCGCCCGAGTGGACCGAGCCCCTGCGGGACCCGCCCTGCTTCGTGAACATCGGGACGGCGAGCGGCACGTTCGCGACGACGTTCGGGACGGTGGGCGCCGAGGATCCGTTCGCGGCCGGCTCGGGGACCTTCGACGCGGAGGTCGACGGGGAGGCGCTCGGGGTCGTCGCGGTCGCGTCCGAGTCCGGCTGGGACCCGAACAACCCCGGCCTGCCCGTGGTGCTCGTCATCGGAGCGCTCGACGACGGTACGGTCGCGATCGGCTACTTCCCCGTGACCGATCCGGCGACGTTCGTGGCGGGTGCGCGGTTTTCGCTGGGGCTCGGTGGGAGCTGGGCCGCGCTGGTCTCGCTCGAGCCAGCGACGGGCGAGATGTCGCAGATCGGGCTCCTCCTGAACGGCGAGCTCGCTCTCGACGAGGGCGCGATCGAGGACGGCGCGGTCGTCTCGGGGAGCTTCACGGCCGACATCATCCGCTTCCCCTGGCTCTGAGCGTGCAGGGTCGCGCCGCCGAATGCTCGCTTGGCCGCAACTCGGGGCCTTGCGTGCCGGGTTGGGCCAAGTTACATAGAAGTCATGGCACTGTCTGCTCGGAAGCGGGCGACCACGATCATCCTGGATGCGGACCTGGACCGGCTGCTGGGCCGCGCAGCGCGACAGCAGGGCGTGTCGCGGTCGGAGTTCATTCGCAACCAGCTCCGGCGCTCGCTCGAGCAGTTCAGGCCCCATCCCAAGCCTCGTTCGGCCGGAATCATCCGGGACCGCTTGCGCGAGCGGGGTGACGAGGACGAGCTGTTCCGGGAGCTCGAGCGCTGAGCCAGCCCGCCCTGATCTGCGACACCGGTGCGCTCCTCGACTACCTGGTCGAAGGCGCCCCGGACCATGCCGCCTTTCGTCACGCCATCGACGCCGCCGTAGCTCGCTACATCCCCGGGCTGGTCCTCGCCGAGCTCGACTACTTCCTGCGGGATCGTCGCGACGCGATGCGTTCCCTCGTCCAGGACCTGCGACGTGGCGCCTTCTTGTACGCTCCCCCGACGGATGCCCAGATCGACCGCGCAATGGCGGTGGACGGCGAGTATCCCGAGCTCGAGCTCGGCCTGGTCGACGGGACGATCGTTGCTCTGGCGGAAGAGCTCGACATCGTGAGGCTGGCCACGCGCGATGTCCGCGATTTCGCGGTCGTTCGGCTGGCCGATGGGCGCGCCTTCGACCTCCTCGTCGTACCGCTTCGCCCGCGCCCCAGCCGACCACCACGCAAGTGAATCATCCGCTTCCCCTGGCTCTGATCGTGGAAGAGAAGATACTCAGCCCGCGGCGCGCAGCGCGATGCCGAGCTTCTGCCTCAGCGCGAAGTACGACTCGCTGACGGAGAAGAGGATCGCCTCCCTGAGCCGATCCTTCTGGGGCGCGTTCGTCGAGTCGTCCTCGCTCTTGCGGATGATCGACGTCGCGACCTCGAGGTCGTTCGCGAGCAGGAGCCCGGCGCGGTCGGCCGTGAAGTCGACGGCCGCCACCCAGCGCTTGAGGTCGATCTCCGCGGCGCTCTGGACGAGCTTCTGGACCTGGCTGACCAGCCGGTCACGGTCCGCCGCGGTCACGGACTTCTTGAGCGCCTCGAGCGACTCGCCGATCGGCTGCGCGAGGTCGGGCGGCACGGGGAAGCCCGGCACGGCCAGCTTGATCGATGCGAGCAGCCATGCCCTCAGGCCCGTCCCGGTCGGAACGAGCTGTCTCAGATAGGTGCCAGGACGCAGGGCGGTCAGGGCGCGCGCCACGTCGAACGACATGCGCTGCGGGTCGCCGCCGTCGAGCGAGATCCCGCCGATGACTAGGCTCGGGGGTTGAGTGTGCCCCAGCGTCAGTCCCTCCTTGTCGTTCGGTCGGACGAACACCTCGGGGGCGTTCAGGCCCAGGACGCCGACCGCGTAGTGGACCGTCCGGACGACCGGGTGATCGTCCTTCGCGAGGTCCCGCTTGTCCTTGACCCGATCGACTCCGTAGCTCGCCCACGTCTTGGCGCGGACGCCCAGCACGGCGGGGGTGATGGTGGAGAAGATCGACGTGATGAGCGGCGATGCGTCGGGGTGCATCAAGAACCTCGTCCACGCGTCCTCGTTCAGCTTCTCGAGCGCGTGCGCGGGGGTCGTGGCGCGGTGCTTCTCGAAGAACGACTGCTCGTCGGGCTCCGCCATGTTCAGGTTCGTCAGCGCGGCGCACAGACACCAGGCCTCGTCCGGCTTCTTGCGCGACGTGTAGGTCTTGCGCAGCGCCTTGTACGAATCGATCCGGTACGGGCTGTGCCTCAGGATCTCCGCGTGCGCGCGGACGGCGCGGTCGCCAAAGCGCTTGGAGTCGGTCTCGTAAAGCCCAACCAGCATCTCGAGGCGGCGCCGGTTGGACGGATCCAGCTCCTGCGCGGTCTCGTACGACGAGATCGCCTCCCCCACGTTCTGCAGGCGGTGGTGATAGATCTCGCCGAGCGAGTTCCAGAGCCGGATCTTCGTCTCCGCCTCGCCTTCCTTGGGCAACCGGAAGATCATCTTCCGGTACGCTCGCTCGAGCCCGCCCCAGTCCTGCTTCTCCGCGAGGATCTCCACGATGGCCTCGAACGCCTTGAGCATCGTCGGATCGTTGTCGAGCGCCATGTCGTAGTAGCCCAGCGCCTGGTCGGGCTTGCCCGCCTCGCGGTGGCAGATCGCCGCGGCGGTGTTGTGGTACTTGGCGAGCTGGCGGGGGTCGTCGATCAGCTCGGCGATCTTGAGGACGACCTCGACGAGCTTCGTCCAGTCCTTCTCGTCGGAGTAGACCTGCATCAGGCGGGTCAGCACGTTGCGGTCGTTCGGCTTGATTTCGAGCGCGGCCGAGTAGCTCTTCGCCGCCTTCTGCCTGTCCCCGAGCTTCTCGCTGAGCATGTCGCCGACCTCGACGAGTAGCGAGTGTCGCTCCGTCTCGCTCGCGAGGTCCATCAGCAGCCGCTTGGACCGGATCGCGTCTTCCCACTGGGACAGCGCGACGTGGACGGCTGCCTTGGCCTCGAGCGCCTTGACGTTGCGCGGGTCGAGCTCGATCGCCTCGGCCAGGGAGCCGAGGGAAGCCTCCATCTCGCCGGCCTGCCGCTTCGACTCGCCGAGCCGGTACAGGACGATCGCGCGCTCGTCCTTGGGCAGGTCCTTGCCGTACCTGGACAGGAACTCCGCGTACAGCGCGCGCGCCTCGCCGTAGAGCGAGGTCTCGAACGCCGCCCGCGCCATGTCGCCCAGGACGTTCCTGTCGTCCGGCGCGGCCTCGCGCGCCTTCTTGAAGGCGGCCAGCGCGTCGTCGTTCCTTCCGAGCTTCGTGTAGATGATGCCCAGCCGCGCGAACAGCCGGATCGCTTGCTCGCGCGAGAGGCTCGCCGCGCTCGCGGACCAGGTCTCGTAGAGCCGGACGGCCTCGCTCCACCTCTCCGACTCGAACAGGATCTCGGCCATGGGGCTCGCCGCGTCGACGTTCGTCGGATCGAGCTCCAGGGCGCGCCGGAAGGACGTCTCGGCGTTCTTCGGGTCCTCGACCTTGTCGCGGTACAGGTTCCCCATCTCGGCGAGGAGCTTCGACTTCGCGAGCGCCCCGGCGGTGGAGGCGATCTCCTTCTCGATCGCGGCGATCGCTCCGCCGTAGTCGCCTCGATCGGCAAAGGACGACCTCAGCCCCGCCGACGCTTCGGCGTTCGTCGGATCCTCGTCGAGGGCGCGCTTGAACTGCGGGATGGCGCTCTCGCGGTCGCCCATGGCCGACAGGAGCCGCCCCATCCGCGAGTACGCCTCGGCCCGCTCCTTCGGCTCCTTGGTCAGCGTCACGACCTTCTCGAGCGCGGCGACCGAACCCTTGGGATCATTCGTCTCCTCGCAGAGCCGCGCCACCGCGGTCAAGGCCGCCCGGTCGTCGGCGGTGATCTGCAGGACCGATCGGAAGGCGGCGAGCGCCCTGTCTGGCTTGTGCAGCGAGTCCATCAGGACCCGTCCCATCGCGCCGTACAGCTCGACCTTTCGGGGGGCCTCCTCGACGATCTTCACGTGCCGCTCGAGGACCCCGACGACCTCCTCCCACAGGCCGAGCGCTCGGTAGTTCCTTGCGAGCGCAGTCAGCGCGGGCTCGAAGTGGCCGTCGATGTCGAGGGCCTCGCCGTAGGCGTTTGCGGCAGCCTCGTGCTCGACGAACTGCTCCTCGTGGATCGCGCCGATCCGATCGAGGAGCGACACCTTCTGGCGAGGCGTGGCCGAGACATCGAGCTGGGCGCGCAGGTTCGTGAGCAGCTCCCTGAACTTGCCGGCCTTGGCGTACAGCCGCTCGAGCCCCTTGAGCGCCGAGAGGTTCTTCGCCTCGATCTCGAGGACGCCCTCGTAGCGTCGCGTCGCCTCCTCGGCGTTTGCGAGCCGGTCCTCGTAGAGCTCCGCCACCTGCGCCAGCACCTCGGCCTTCTCGTGCCCTGCGAGGACCTTGGCCTTGCCCTCCAGGAGCTTGCCGAGGTTCTGCCAGTCGCTCTCCTTCCGGTAGACCTGCTCGAGGGCGACCGTCGCGTCGGGGTGCGACGGGTCGTCCGCGACGATCCGGCGGTAGAGGTCGGCCGCGCGCTTGCGGTCGGAGAGGCGGTCCTCGATGATGCTCGCCGCCTCGATGAGGAATCCCCTGCCCCGCGCCGGGTTCGGCGTGGCGTCGGCCCGCCGGAGCAGCGCCTGCGACAGCTCCGCCCAGCTCTGGCTGCGGCGGTAGATCTCGCAGATCCCCTCGTAGGCGCCGTCGGACGCGGGGTCGATCGTGAGGGCCTGCGAGTAGCAAGGCAGGGCAAAGTCCGGACGGCCCAGCTCCACCGCGTACCAGCGACCGAGCCGCGTGTAGATGGCGACGGCGTCGGTCCCCTCGCGGGGCTCCTGCGCCGCAGCCGAGACCATCTGGACGAGCTGCGCCCACTTCTTGCCCGCGCCGACGATCTTCTCGAGCTCTCGGACGACCTCCGCGTCGCGCGGCGCCTCGAGGAAGGCCATGCTGATCGCGTCGAACGCCTTCTCCGGCTGGCCGATCTCCTCCTGGTAGACGCGAGCGACCTCGCGCAGGAGCGATGCTCGCTCGGACGCGTCGGCCGAGGCCTCCAGCCGCTCGAGGAGCATCTCGATGACCTCCTCGTGCCGCCCGCTTCCGCGCTTGAGCTCCTCGAGCGCGATCGGTGCCATGTCGTCGTCGGGGTCGATCTCGAGGACCTTGCGGTACGCCGCCTCCGCCCGCTCGACGTCGTGGATCTCGCCGTCCCAGATTCGCGCCGCGCGGAAGAGCAGATCCTTCTTGAGCTCCTTGGCCTCGACCATGTCGACGGCCTTCTCGAACGCCTCGGTCGCGATGGTCCAGTCGCCGGCGCCCGCGGCGTTCTTCTCGAGCGTGACCGCCATCGTCCCGTCGGTCGGGTTCTCGAGGAGGAGCTGCGCCGCCGCCTCCGCGTCCTCGCGCGGCACGCTCGGGGCCTTCGCCTCGTCCTTCGCGCCGGCGATCGCCCGCGCGCAGGACTCGAGCTCCTCGAGCAGCTCGATCGCGCTCTTGTGGCGCTCTCGCGCCTCCTTGCGCAGCGCCTTGAGCACCACGAGGTCGATCTCGCGGCCCACCCAGCCCTTGGGCGCGATGCGCGAGGGCGGTTCCGGGTCGCGGGTGAGCTGATTGACGAGCACGTCGACGGGAGTCGGTCCCGCGAACGGGGCCTTCCCGGTCAAGATCTCGTACAGGAGCGCGCCGCACCCGTACACGTCGGTGCGGGCGTCGACGGTGTCGCCTCGGAGCTGCTCGGGCGCGAGCGCCTTCGGCGTGCCGAAGATCGCCAGGGGGCCCGTCGATCCGGACTCGCCGCCGCGGCGCGGGGAGAGCCTGTCGGTCCCGAAGTCGCAGAGCACGGCGACCGTCGCCTCCCCCGAGCGGTGCAGCATCACGTTCTCGGGCTTGATGTCGCCGTGCACGAGCCCCTTCTGGTGGAGCGCGTGAAGGCCCTCGAGCAGCGATCGGACCAGCGGCCGCACCTCGGAGTAGTGCATGGGCCCGGTCCTCGAGACTCGCTGGGCGAGCGTCGTGCCGTCGATGTAGTCCATCGCGATGAACGGCCGCCCGCCCGGTCCCTCGCCCACGGCCCGCACGGGCACGAGCCCCGCGTGCTCGACCTTCCGCTGCAGGCGCCCGGCGGTGAGGTATCGCTGGACGGCGCGCCGATCGCGCGCGTGGTCCAGTCGGATGACCTTGACCGCGAACTTCCCGGCGGGCGACTCCGCGAGGTAGACGACGCCTGCGCCGCCCTCGCCGAGCTTCTTCAGGAGCTTGTAGTCCCCTACCGCCGAGCCGAGCGGCAGGTCGCCGGGGACCCTGACTCGATAGATCTCGCGGACGCGCGAGTCCGCGTCGGACCTCGATGCCGTGACCGCGTCGGCCAGCGCCTCGAGCGCGTCGCGCTGCCGGCACTTGTCGACGAGCTGTCGCGCGAGCGCACCCTTCGCGGACACGCCGGCGAGCTCCGCCGGATCGATGTCGAGCAGCTCCTTCGAGAGCGCGTGGATCTCCTCGACGCTGAACAACCGCTCGATCTCGCCGCGCAGGATGTCGATAGTCGCTTCCATCCGAACCAGACCTTTCAGAGCCGTGCCCCGGTGAAAGGAGGGCCCCCGAGGCAATGGGCCCGCATCATAAACCGCTCGAATCCCTTTGGGAATGCGATGTTTTCAGGGAGCGAGCAGCCGCACGCCGTACTGTTCGAACTGAGGATCCGCGGTGAGCACCTGGAGGTCCTCGACCTGTGCCTGGGCGATTATCAGTCGATCGAACGGGTCGCGATGGTGCACCGCTAGCGTTGCGACGTGGAGCGCGTGCCGGTGCTTGACGACCAGACCCTTCGTGCACGTCGTACGCATCCGGGACGGCACGTACGCGGCCGGCGCCTCGGGCAGCGGGAGCTTGCCGAGCGCGTACTTGATGGCGATCTCCCACGCGCTCGCGGCGCTGAGCAACCGCTCGGTGTCTGGATCCAGCAGCGTGGCCAGCGTCTCCGGCCGAAACCGCGAGGGGGCCGTGCTCATCCACAGCCAGCACTGCGTGTCGATGAGCAACCTCATCGCTCGAACGCCGCCAGCACGTCCTCGGGAAGAGGAGCGTCGAAGTCGGCCGGCACTTCGAAGCCGCCGACGTCTCTGCCCAGCTCGGGTCGCGCCTTCGCCTGCTCCAGCGGCACCAATCGCGCGACCGGCTTGCCGCTCCTGGCGATGACGATCTCCTCACCTGCCAGGACGCGCCGCAGCAGGCGAGACAGGTGCGTTTTCGCTTCGTGAACGCTCACTTCGGCCATACGCACATTTTGACTAAGTCGAAGACTAAGTCAACCGGCTCGACGGCGTGCTGCTACGCCCCGCCGGCCCTGCGCACGGTGCGCAGGTACATCTTCGCCGTGCGGTTCTCGGGATCGAGGCCGAGGGCCTCCTCCCACTCGCGGATGGCCTCCTCGCGTCGGCCCAGGGAGAAGAGGGCGACGCCCAGGTGGACCCGCGCGGGGACGTACTTGGGGCTCGAGCGCTTCGCCTCTTCGTACTCGCGCCGGGCCGCGTCGAGGTCCCCGACGTCGCGATAGAGGTTTCCGAGGCGCGTCCGCAGGTCCGCGAAGCCCGGACAGAGCTCGAGCGCCTTGCGGAGCTCGAGCGCGGCCTCGCGAGTCAGCCCGACGTCCGCGTAGGCCTGGCCGACCTCGGCGTGCATGTTCGCGATCTTGCCGCGCGCGAACGGGTCGACCGACTCCGGCTGGGAACGCGATGCGGCCATGGCGCGCGAGTAGATCTCCTTCGCGTCCTGGTACTTGCCCAGGTCGTTGTAGGTGACCGCGAGGTTCAGCGCCGCCTCGGTGTAGCGCGGGTTGATTGACAGCGCCTCCTCGAACGCCGCCTGGGCCTGGGCGAACTTGCCCGCGTCGTGGAAGATGACGCCGAGCATGTTGTGGACGTCCGCGAAGGCACGCGTGCGCTCGAGCACCTGGCCGAGGTAGTGCTCCGCCCGCTCGAACTCGCGGTTCTCGTAGTGCTCGCGCCCGAGGGTCAAGAGCTGCTTGAGCCGGTCATCCATCCCCGCCCTCGCGTGGACCAGGGCTCCGGGCCGCGCCGCCGTCCCTGAGGAAGCGGAGGTAGCGCTCCGCGGCTGGACGCGCCGTCGATCGAGGGAAGGTCTCGACGAGGCGCTCGAGCGTTTGCCTGGCCTCATCGTTGCGCCGCATGTCGAGGTAGGTGCGCGCCTGGAGCAGCATCGCCTCGGCCTCGAGCCCGCTCCCCCTGTAGTTGCGGAAGATCCCGTCCAGCCTTCCGATGGCACCCTGGTACTCGCCGCGCTCCAGATAGAAGCGGGCGACGTACATCTCGTGCTGGGCGAGGAGCCGCAGGCACTTCCCCTCGAGCTTCTTGGCCCAGCCCGAGTACCGGTGGCGCGGGTAGCGAGACAGATACCGGCGCAGGTCCCGGAGCGAATCGCGCGCGGAGGCCAGGTCCCGCTCGTGCGGCGGCGGGATGATGAACCACGAGGTCGGGATCTGCCGGTAGTTGGACAGGGCGATGCGGAAGGTGGCGTAGGCGACGTCCTGGTGCGTCGGGTGGAACCGGATGAACTGGCGATAGCCCGCGATGGCCTCGACGTACTTCTGGGTCAGGTAGTCGCAGTCGGCGATCCTCAGCTCGCTGAGCGCCGCGTAACGCGAGAACGGGAAGCGCCTCTTCGTGTGCTCGAAGTACCGTACGGCCTCGAGGCAGTTCTCGGTGCGAAGCTCCCGCATGCCCTTGTCGTAATTGCGCCGGGCCGTCGACGAGTACGACAGCGGGCCCGATGCCTCCTGGGGCCCCCCGCAGGCGACGACGGCGACGATGGCGACGATGGCGGCAATGGCTCCCGTCCGGCCCATCGGGAGGCTCTTAGCACATTCGCGGCGAGTGGAGGGAGACTAGCGGGGGCAGGGTAGTGGTCGGGTTTGGCCGGAAGAAGCCAACCGCCAGGGCGCCAGCCACCGCCAAGGAATGGGATCTTGGCGTCTGTTGGCGTCCTGGCGGTTCCTCCGATTCGGGAAAACCGACCACTACCGGGGGCAGCCCTCGGCCCCCGGAAGTCGCCGGGGCTCGAACTCGTAGACCTTCAGCGCGAAGGAGATCTGCGCGTCTGTGGGGTGGCGATCGTAGAAGCCGCCCTGGGCGGTGTAGCCCTCGACCCTGGTGGACGAGCAGGGGTCCCAGCGCCCCCGGCCACTCTGGTAGTCGGAGGTCCACCCGGACGGGTCGTCGATCGGGCAAGCCGCCGTCGCGTCCCCGCAGACCTGGTCGATGATCGTGTAGAAGCCCGGTCCCCGGGGGTTGTACTCGCGGATCGTGTAGCCCAGCGAGAGCCCGCGCTCGCGCCTGGCGGCGCGGCCGTGAACCGTGACCGCGTACGTTCGGCCGGCCTCGAGGTCGATGTAGAAGCACCGATCGCCCTGCTCGCCCGAGGGTCGGACGACGTCGCCGACTCCAGCGAGCGAGACGCCGGTGTCGCTCTCGGAGATCTGCGGCAGCCTGACCTCGAAACGCTTCTTGCCCGCCGGCACCTCGCCGAGCGTCTCCCCGCTCTCGACGCAGCGGCAAGGTCGCCCCGGCGAGCCGCAGGACGTGCCCACGAGCTCCGCGCTCGTCGACGCGGGGAACGCCGGAGCCGCGGAGGCGCAGGCGGCGAGGAGCGAAGCGGTCACCGGGAGGATCGCGCGCAACATGGGGCCGGATGGTACCAGGGAAGTCCGATCACCTGGTGCCGTGCTACGATCCGTCGGATGCGGGGCGCCCTTCGGCTCGCGATCGCGCTCTGGTTCGGCGCGTGCACCGGCGAGCTGTCCCCTCCCGACTACACTCGCGACGACTGCGAGGACATCCGGTGCGCCCCCGGACAGACCTGCGTCGACGGCTCCTGCGTGGGCGTCTCGCTCGTGGACGGCGGCGCGGACGGTGACGGCGACGCCGATTCGGACACGGACTCCGACGCCGACACCGACGGCGATTCCGATGCGGACTCGGACGGCGACGCCGATGCGGGCCTCGATTCACAGTGCGTCGGGGCGGCCGAGAACATCGACGTGATCTGCCCTGACCAGGCCGTGAGCTTCCGGATCTGGTGCGACGCATGGGTCCGGCACTCCGGGGGCGAGTGTCTGACGAGCTTCCGCACGTACCTCGACTGCACCCTGTCCTCGCAGGCGTGCTGGACCGACGGTCCGACCGGCTGCGACGACGACCTCGACGGCTACCGCGACCTGTGCTCGAACGGTTGCCAGGACATCCTCGACTGCATCTCGAGCTGCACGGCGGGAAACGCGACCTGCCAGAACACCTGCGTCGAGAACGGCTCACCGGAGGGCCGGGACGCGCTCCTCGTCTGGGATCGCTGCCTCGACGACAACTGCTCCGCCCTCGCCAACGACCAGGACGCGCTTCGCGAATGCATGTGGTCGAGCTGCCTCGACGAGACGATCGTCTGCCGCTGAGGTGCTAGGCTCCGGATCGTGTCGGGCTCCCTCCCAGTTGCCGTCTCGGTGACCGAGCTGCTCGCCGAGATCTCGCGCCTGGAGCCGGAGCCGGGGGTCGCGCGTCTCGCCGCCTTCGACGCCGACGGGACGCTCTGGCAGGGCGACGTCGGCCTCGCGCTGTTCGAGGCGGCGGTCGCGCGCAGGGCGCTGCGCTCCGATGCGGCGACGGAGCTCGCGAGGGCGCTTTTCGCCTGCGGCGAGACGCCTTCGACGGACCTGCACCGGAACGCTCGGCGGCTGCTCGAGCTGTACCGCGACGACCGCTTCGGCGAGCGCGAGGTCTGCGCCATGATGGCGTGGTGCTTCGCCGGCTGGGCCCAGGGCGAGCTCTGCGCCCTGGCGAGGGAGGTGCTCGCCCTCGCCGGGCATCCGGGCGCGCTGTACGAGGGGCACCGGGAGCTGATGGCCGGCCTGCGCGCGCGAGGGATCGAGGTCCTCGTCGCATCGGGCAGCCCCCGCGCGATGGTCGAGGAGGCGTGCCGGCCCTTCGACATCCCGGCGCGTCTCGTCTTCGCGATGACGCCCGAGCTCGGCGCGGACGGACGCCTCCTGCCCCGGATGACGGCGCCCCTGCCATATCGCGATGGGAAGGTCGAGGCCATCCGCCTCGCGACAGGCGGCCTGCGCCCGCTAGTCGCGTTCGGCGACTCGCAGGGAGACCTCCCGATGCTCGAGGATGCGCAGCTCGCCGTCGCCGTCGCCGCGAGACCCGCCGTCCTCGACGTCGCACGTTCCGCGCCGGCGCGCTGGCGCGTCCTCTCCGTCGCGCGCACGGAGTCGGGCCACCCCGTCATCGCGCCAGGGGTCGACCGGATGGTCGTGTAGCTCTCACGAGCAGTAGCGCGAGATCATGCGCATGAGCTGGCCGGTATCGAAGGGCTTTCCCACGAACCCGGCGGCCGACAGGGCCGATGCTTCCCTCTCCGGGTCGGCGGCGCCGGTGATGACGATCACCGGGATCGGCGAGAGCGTCCGGTCCTGGAGCTGCTTCTCGCGAAAGGCCCAGCCGTTCATCACGGGCATCATCAGGTCGAGGAGGATCACGCCGGGCAGGGGGCCTTTCTGGAGCATCGCGAGCGCCTCCGCGCCGTTCGCGGCGGTCTGCACCTCGAAGCCGTGGAGCCGCAGCAGGTCCGCCAGATCCTCGCGGATGTCCGGGTCGTCCTCGACGAGCAGGGCGGGCGCCAACGGACCTATGCCTCCACTCCGGGCCTCGAGGTCGCGGGCATCGCCAGCGGCACGATCAGGGTGAACGTGCTCCCGACCTCGACGGTCGAGCGCAGCTCGAGCCGCCCGCCGAGCGCCTCGGCGAGCCCCCTGGCGATGGCGAGGCCGAGGCCGACGCCTGCGACGTGCTTGGCCGCGACCGGCTCGAGCCGCTCGAAGGGCCGGAACACTCGTGCCTGCTCCTCCGGCGGGATGCCGGGGCCCGTGTCGCGCACCGCGATACGCAGCGTGTCGCCGGTCTGCTCCATGGAGACCTCCACCCCGCCCGTCTCGGTGAACTTGATGGCGTTGCCGATGAGGTTGACGACGATCAGCCTCGCGAGCGTCGGGTCGCTCACGAGAGGCGGAAGAGGCGGCAGCGGCGCGAGCATGAGAGAGAGCCCTTTCCTGTCGGCCTGCGGGCGCATCTCGTCGATGGCCTCGCCGACCATCCCGCCGACGTCGAACGCCTCGGCCGCGACCGGCAACCTGCCGCTCTCTATTCGCGCGTAGTGCAGCAGCGACTCGATCAGGCCCACGAGGCGAGACGAGACGCCCGACATCTTCGACAGGATGGCTCGCTGGCGCGAGGTCGCCGTGGCGGCGACGTCGGCCTGCAGGAGCTCGAGCTGCAGCCCGAGAGCGGCGAGCGGGGCGCGCAGCTCGTGCGAGACGAGCCCGAGGAAGTCGCTCTTGGCCCGGCTGCCGGCCTCTGCCAGGTCGCGAGCCACTTCCAGCGACTCGTTGGCCGTCCTGAGGGCGCGCTCGCGCCGGGCCAGCTCCTCGGAGAGCGCCACCAGGTCATTCGACTCGCTCTCGAGCTCGCGCTGCAGGACGTCCGTGGCGCGCTTGGTCGCGACGAGGTTCGAGACCCGGACAGCGAGCTCGGGCATCGAGAAGGGTTTGGTCACATAGTCCTGGGCGCCCTCCCTGAGGAGCGAGAGCCTGAGCGCCTCGTCGGCCTTCGCGGTGAGCACGAGGATGGGCGTCCGGGAGAGCTCGGTCCGCGCGCGCACGGCGCGCACGAGCTCGTCGCCGGTCATCCCAGGCATCATCACGTCGGTCACGATGGCATCGGGCGATAGCTCGATCGCTCTGGCCAGTCCTTCGGCGCCGTCGTGCGCGCGCGCCACCTCCACCGTCGTCTCGAGCCCCTCGGCGATGAACCGGCACATCTCCACGTTGTCCTCGATCACCAGGACGAGGGGCCTCGCGCCGCGGCCGGGCGCCGCCGGCACGGGCGCGGCGCCGGGCAGCGGCACGGCCGCTGCGACGCCAATCTTCGCGACCGGCACGCGGGCCGGCGCCTGCAGCGCGCTGGGGAGCACGCGCGCGCCAGCGGGCGCCCTGCTCGGCAGCTCCACCCTGAACAGCGCTCCTCCCTCGGGAGCGTCGCTCACGCCGATCGTCCCTCCGAGGATCGCCACGAGCTCCTTGGCGATCGCCAGCCCGAGACCGGTGCCGGCCTGGCCAGGCGCCGGACGCGCCAGCGTGACGAAGCGATCGAACACCGCGTCGCGCTCCTCGGGCGGCACGCCGGGCCCGCTGTCGGCGACCTCGATCGCGAGCGTTTCATCCGTGGCGGCGAGGCTCAGGCGGACGCGGCCTCCGGAGGGCGCGAACTTGAACGCGTTGGAGAGGAGGTTCGTCAGGATGCGCTCCAGATGCTCGGGATCGGTCTCTGCCAGGACGGACGCGGGCACCTCGACCGCGTATGAGACGGCCCGCTCGGACGCGAGGACCTCGAAGAGCGATGCCGTCACCCGCGCCCGCTCGGCCACGTCGACCTCGGAGTACGAGACCTCCATCCGTCCGGCCTCGAGCCTCGCCACGTCGAGGAGATCGTTGACGTGCCGGGTCAAGGTGCGGGCGTTGCGAACGACGGCCTCGACGTCGCGCTGGTCGGCCTCTGCGAGCGTCGCCCGATCGAGCAGCCGCTCTCCGAGGCCGAGGACCAGAGCCAGCGGCGTGCGGAGCTCATGGCTCACGTTGGCGAACAGCCGCGACTTGCGCGTGTCGAGCTCGCTCAGGCGCGCGTAGAGCCGCCGGATCTCCTCCTCGGAGCGCTTGCGGGCGAAGAAGGCAGGGATGGTGAAGCCGCGGAGCTTCGCCGCGAGCTCGGGATGAAGGGCGGCGTAGCGCTGGACCTGGCTCGCGATGGTGTGCGGCGGCGCCATGATGAACCGGCAGCAGGCGTCGCCCCTTCCGCGGCACAGCACCTCCGTCGCCACCAGGCCGAGGCCAAAGCTCTCCTCGCACCAGCCCGAGGAGTAGCCGGCGTTCATGATGCACACCGGAAAGCCGCGAGTCCGGCCGGCGCGGAGCCAGGCGTCGGACTCGAACGAGTAAGGGTGGTCGTACAGGAGGTAGTATCGATCGCCCGACTCGGGGATCGACTCGGGCGAGATGTCGACGAAGGCCCAGCCGGTGTGAGCGAAGTGGACGGGGCCGGCCGACAGGCGGGCGATCGGGTCCGCGAGCCCCATCTTCGCGTGGAAGTTCCTGGCGTCGGACTTGCCGATGGCGTGGGCGAGGTCGAACAGGATGCTCTGCGCGAAGTCGTCCGCGTCGCGCTCGTGGCCGGCGCCGTAGAGCGCCTCGACGAGGAGGAAGAACTCGACCGACAGCGACGCGGCTCGCACGAGGACGTATCGCTCGCCGAAGATCTCGATGGTCCCGCGCTCGGGGACCCCCCTCCAGTCCCGGAAGAAGCGCGAGACGACCCGCTCGGCCTCGGCGAACAGCCCTTCCATCTCGGGCGGAACTCTCACCGTGCTCGTCATCGCGCCACCTCCCCCCCGGGGGTCGGTCCACCTTTCATGTGTTCGCGAACCACGAAATCAAGGTGGGGAAGGCTGCCCCGGTCGTTGACCGATTGCCCGGCGCGGGATAGATAGCGGCCAGATAGCGGGGTAACTCCAGATGGCGCTGCAAGACCGAGCCCTTGGGCCCACTGCCCTCTTGATCGCGATCGTCGGGCTCCCGGCCGCTGCGGCGGCCCAGGAGAGCCGCCTCGCGGAGCTCGGGGCGCGCGCGCAGGGCGGCGACGCGCAGGCGCTCCTCGACCTCGGGATCGCGCAGCGTCGCGCAGGGCACTTCGACGACGCAGCCGCGACGCTGCGGCGGGCGATGCATGCGCGTCGAGGTGGCTGGCCCGAGGCGCAGTACGAGCTGGCCCGCGTCTTCTTCGACGAGGGCGACTACCGGGCCGCGAAGACGGTGTGCGGAGCGCTCCTGTCCGCGACCAAGCGCGGGCCGCTCGGGCACAACTGCATGGGGCAGACCTTCCTCGTCTGGCGGCGCAGCTCGCCGGCAGCGGCCGAGTTCGACCAGACGCTGGCGGTCGAGCCGCAGAACGCGATCGCGCTCTACGGAAAGGCCGAGGGCCATCGGATGCTGAGCCAGGTCGCGGAGGCCGAGGCGGGTTACCGGCAGGCGATCGGCGCCGCACCGAACGAGTACCTTCCCCACCTCGGGCTGGGGTTGCTCCTCTCGGACTCGGATCGGACCGAGGACGCGAGCGCCTCGTTCAGACGGGCCGCCGAGCTCGCCCCGGACGAGCCCGAGCCGCACTACCGGCTCGGCAAGTCGCTCGGGCGAGGTCAGGACGCGATCGCGTCTCTCTCTCGGGCGATCGAGATCCGACCCGGCTGGGCCGAGGCGCAGATGGAGCTCGGAGCGGCCCTTCTGGGCTGCGGCCGCGGCCAGGACGCGGCGGCCCGCTTCCAGGAGGCGATCCGGCTGGCGGCGAACATGGGCGGCGCGCACGAGGGGCTGGGGCTCGCGCTCTTCTCGGTCGGCGGCCAGGACGAGGTCGCGGAGGCGTCGCTGAAGCGCGCGCTCGAGCTGGTCCCGAACCTGCCTCGCGCGGTCTTCACGCTGGCCGAGATCCAGGCCCGCACGAGCCGCGTCGACGAGGCCGTCGAGACCTTCCGGCAGGCCGCGGACCTGATGAGGGCCGATCCCTTGCCGCTCGTCAGAGCGGGCGAGATCCTGCGAGATCGAGGGCGGAACACCGTCGCGATCGGTTTCTTCCAGCGGGCCCTCGCGATTGACGCCAACCTGGCGCGCGCCCACGTCGCGCTCGGCGACATCTACTGGAACATGCAGGACTGGCCGCACGCTCGCAGCTCCTACGAGGCCGCGAGCCGCGGCCGGCTGTCGAGCCAGGACGCGGCCCGCGTCCGCGAGCGGCTCGCGCGCCTGCGCCAGCTTTGAGGTAGTCTCGCGGTCCGTGAGGCTCCTCACGGTCCTTCTGCTGGTCGGCTGCGGCGGCACGCAGGCGCGTGTCGCCGGCCGCCGCGCCGTGCGCCAGGCCGAGTGGGCGCCTTCCACGCCGAGAGCTCCGCGCTACGAGATCGGCAGCGAGACGTGGACGCCCGCCGGAGCCGAGGCGGTCGTGGTCGCCTCGGTCTCGGCGCTGACCTCACCGCCGCTCGTCGCGGACGAGCCGCTGCATCGCCTGGCCGGGCAGCTCCTCGGCATGCTCGGAGAACGCGCCGAGACGCCGCCGGGCGCGGTCGTGGAGTTCGCCACGCGATGGAACGGTCTCGTCGAGCCCCAGCCCGCGCTGTTCGTCGCCGAAGCCCCGGATCCGGCGGCCCTCGCGGAGCTCGTCCAGGACGCCATGCGCGGCTCGGTCACGCGGCAGCCCTACAACCGCGTCGCCGTGGCGGTCGCGGAGGTGCCGGGCGGATACCGGGCCCTGGCGCTCCTGTCGATGCGCTACTGCGAGATCGAGCCGCTGCCCGTCTCGCACGCGGCGGGGCGACCGGTGGCTCTCCGCGGCAGGATCCTCGCGCCCTTCCGCAGCGCGAGGGTGGTCGTCACTGACTCCGACTCCCGCACGCGCCAGTTGCCCGGCCGGGGCGAGCAGACGGGCTTCGACGTCGAGCTCGCCGCCAGCCCCAGGCCGGGTCGGATGCAGGTGGAGGTCCTCGGAGATTCGGAGCGGGGCGTGACGGTCCTCGCCAACTTCCCCATCTGGATCGGCCGCGAGCCGCCGGCCGTCCTGTCATACGACGCGAGCCCGGGCGCGGGAATGACCGCCGACGAGGTCGCTGAGGAGCTCCTGCGTCTGGCGAACGAGGCACGCAGGGTCCGCGGGCTCGGGACGCTCGAGCGCCTCGGCGTGCTCGATCGGGTCGCCCGCGCCCACAGCGAGGACATGCACGCGCATGGCTTCGTGGGGCACACGTCGAAGCGGACGGGCAGCACCACGGACCGGCTTGCCCGCGCGGGTTTCCAGTCGCCGGTCGTCCTGGAGAACATCGGTCGCGGCTACTCGGCGCGCGAGATCCACGAGCGGTTGATGCTGAGCCCCGGCCATCGACAGAACCTGCTGCAGCGCGAGGTGACCCACGCGGGCATCGGCGTCGTCGTCGAGCCCGAGGGCGGCGAGCAGGCGTTCCTCGCGACCCAGGTATTCGCCCGAGTCACGCGGGCGCTGGATCCGCGCACGGCCGCACCCGAGCTCTTGCGCCTGATCAACGAACGCCGAGGCCGGCTTGGCGCTCCCGCCACGGAGGCCGATGACGGGCTGTCTTCGATGGCCAGGAGGGCCGTCACGCGGTTCTTCGAGGAGCGAAGGAACCAGCGCGAGGTGGTCGACGAGCTCAACGAGTCCCTGGAGCCCTTCGGCCTCGCCTATCGCCGCGTCGCGGTCCTCTTCGCAGCCACGAGCTCGCTCGAGGAGACGGCGGCGATGGAGCCGCTGATGGAGCCCGGCGTCCGCGTCGTCGGCGTGGGGATCGCGGAAGGTGACCACCCGGAGATCGGCCACCGGGCGATCGTGACGATCGTCGTCCTGGCCTGGCCCCGCTGACGGGAGGCCGTCAGCGATGCTGGCGGGCGCGGTGCTTCTTCGCGCTTACCTGGTCGTACACGTCGCCGGGATTCACGTTCGGCTCCAGGTAGCGAAACGCCTTCTTCAGGAGGAATGTCTTGCCGTTGTCGGCCACGATCCGGACGTCGACCTGCTGCGGATCGTCGACCCCGGGAGTGGTCGCGACGAGCGCGCTGGGGCCTTCGACCATCACGGAGAGGGCCTTCTGGGTGCCGAAGTACACGGTGTACCCGAGGTCGGTCCGGAACCCCTCGCCTTCGATGCGGACGTCCTCGTCCCCACGCAGCGACGCGAAGTTCGGGTGTACGCGCTTCACCTTCATCGCGTCGTCCGAGCAGGCGATGGCGAGGGCCATCACCACGCCGCCGAAGAGCGCCAGGCAGATCCTCATCGAGCTCTCCTGTTTTCCAATTGACCGGCGGGTACCTTAGCGCCTGGCTCGGCGGACCGTCAAGGAGCGCGGGCCCCGGAATCGTCAAGGTGCGGTCGCTTGACACCCGGGTGCCGGTCTTCCAAAATACGCAGACTTTTAGCCGAGATCAGGACGACGGGCCTCACGTGCTTCCGTCCGATCCCGCGCGAGGAGCTCCGGTGGCCAAGCAAAACCTCCTCGTCGTGGACGCCGACGCAAAGAGCCTGCGGGTGCTCGAGGTGTCGCTGAAGAAGGCGGGCTTCTCGGTGACGACCGCGGTCAACGGCTCCGACGCGCTGGAGAAGGTGCAGATCAGCCCACCCGACCTCATCATCTCCGACACGCGCATGCCGGAGCTGGACGGCTTCGCGTTCTGCCGGCGCCTCAAGGAGCAGCCCGAGCTCAAGAGCGTGCCGTTCGTCTTCCTCACGAGCCAGAAGTCGATCGAGGACAAGATCCGCGGCCTCGAGCTGGGCGTCGAGGACTACCTGACCAAGCCGATCTACATAAAGGAGATCATCACGCGCGTGACTCTCCTCTTGCAGAAGCGCGAGCGAGAGCGGCTCGAGCGGCGGGGGACGAAGACCAAGTTCACCGGGACGCTCGGCGACATGGGGATCGTCGACCTGATCCAGACCATCGACATCAGCCGCAAGTCAGGGGTGATCCACCTGACGCACGACCGGCAGACGGGGGCGGTGTTCTTCCGCGACGGGAAGGTGATCGACGCAGAGCTCGGGCGGCTCCGCGGCGCCGAGGCGGTGTATCGCTTCCTCATCTGGAACGAGGGCCACTTCGAGATCGAGTTCCGGCCGGTCCGCAGGGACGACGCGATCGAGCTCTCCTCTCAGGGTCTGCTCATGGAGGGGATGCGGCGCCTCGACGAGTGGGGGCGCCTGCTCGAGCAGATCCCTCCCCTGACGACGGTCTTCGAGGTGGACTACCACGTCCTGGCGGATCGGCTGGGCGAGATCCCCGACGAGGTGAACGCGATCCTTCGGCTCTTCGACGGAAAGCGAACGCTGATGCAGGTCGTGGACGACTGCGAGTTCGGCGATCTGCCGTCTCTCTCGATCGTCTCGAAGCTGTACTTCGAGGGGCTCGTCTTCGCGGTCGGCCCGGACTCGGCCACTGGCGCTGACGGCCCCGCGGGGCGCGACACGGACCAGGAGATCACGCTCGCATCGGCCGACGACCTCGAGCCGATCGAGGAGCCGGCGCCACTCGCCGTCGTGCCGGCCGCGGAGGACTCGGTCGGTCCAGGGGACTGGACCGAGAGCGCGAGTCGGCAGGCGGCCGGCGCCTCCGGTGCGAGCGGCGGCGCCGAGCCCGACGTCGCCCCGCAGCCCGAGGCTCCGGCGCCGATCGTCGCGGCGGAGCCCGCGGGAGGGAGCGAGGCAGCCGGCGGAGGCGAGGTTCGAAGCACTCTGCCCCTCGAGCCGGAGCTGGAGGAGGCCCCACCGGGCGGCGAAGCGGGCCTTGCCGCTGTCACGCAGGGCGTGGTCACGGAGGTCGATGGCCCGGTTCGATCGCCTACCTTGCGTCTTCCAGCGGCGCCGCCAACCCTGGAAGAACGGCCGACGCCGGAGCCAAGGAGGCCGTCGGACGCGGATCTGCTCGCGAGCGCGGGCAAGACGGTCGTCGTCGAGGATCTCGGGGAGACCGGAGCCCCGACGGAGTCTGAGCAAGTGACGCAAGAGCCGGCCGAGGCAGGGGCGGTCGACCCGGAGGAGTCGTCAATGAGCAAGAGGAAGCGCAAGGAACGCGCGCATCGGCGTGAGGAGTCCATTCCCCCCGCGAGCTCCGTCCCGGCAGCGTCCGAAGCCGCGGCCAAGGAGCAGGTGCCCGAGCCCGCGGCCACCTCCGAGGCGGCTCCGGCTGAACCGCGAACGGAGAAGGCGGCGGAGAGCCCGGCGCCGACGGTGGCGCCTCTCGAGCGCGATCCATCCGAGTCCGACATCGCCCGCCTCGGCCGGCGAAGGGACGGCGAGCCGGGCAAGGTCCTCACGCTCCCGATCAAGTCCGGGCCCGACCGGACGCCGTTACCGCGTGCGGGCGCCGTGGCGGCGCTCAAGGAGCCCGAGGGAAGCCCTGGGCCCGACCTCACTCCGCCGCCGATGAAGCTGCAGGAGGAGCACTTCTTCTCCAGCGAGACCTACAACGCTCACTTCGGGCCGGAGTACGACCTGGGCCCGGTCGAGCGCGAGCCGCTTCCGAAGTCCATCTACCTCGCGATCGGCCTGGTCGTTCTCGCGATAGTCGGCGCGGCGGGCGTCAAGATCTACCGCAACTACGTCGAGATCAAGCCGGTCTCGATGGCCGACAGGCGGGACGACGCGCCGTCGCGCCGTGCCCGCGAGAGCGAGAAGCAAGCTCCTGAGGAGCCCGCACCCGCCAAGGCTCCCGAGCCCGCGCCCACCGAGCCCGTAGAGGCGCAGGAGCCGACCCAGCCCGCGCCCACCGAGCCTGTCGAGGCGCAGGAGCCGGCCGAGCCCGCGCCCACCGAGCCCGTCGAAGCGCAGGAGCCGGCCGAGCCCGCGCCCACCGAGCCCGCGCCCACCGAGCCCGTCGAGGCGCAGGAGCCGGCCGAGCCCGAACCGACACCGGCGGCCGGCGGGGACTACGACGCGCGGCTCTCTGCGGGCGACGCGGCCTCGCGACGGGGCCGCTACCGCCAGGCGGCCGAGGAGTACGAGGCCGCGATCGCCGCCAACTCCCGAGGCGATGCCGCGATGAGCGCCCTGTCACTCTGCTACTTGAGCCTCAACCGCAACGACGACGCGCTGCAGATGGCCACGCGCGCGACCGAGGCGAACCCGCAGAACGCGCAGGGCTGGCTCGTGCGCGGCTGGGTCCTGAAGATGAAGCGGCAGCGGGACGACGCTCGCGCGTCGCTCCAGCGCTGCATCGAGGTCGGTGGCACGAGCGCGAGCGCGCGCGAGTGCCGCGTCGCGATGCGCGGGCTCTGAGCGGCCGATGGCTGGCGGCGCGCACCGGGCCGGACCGCCCGCGCGACGCGCCGCCGCGCGGGAGGAGATCCATCGCTCGCGGCGCCCTGCTCGGAGCGCCTTGCGGCAGCTACGCCAGCGGCGTATACAGGTCGGGTGACATGGCCGCTGATCGCAGTCGCCGAGACCTCCTCATATCTTGCGTGGGCCCGCAAGAAGCTCAGCGACGAGGAACGCGACGCGATCATCGACCTCTTGGCGGCCAACCCGGCCCGAGGAACGCTGATCAAGGGCACCGGCGGCGTGCGGAAGCTCCGCTTCGGGCGGGGAAGCGCCGGAAAGAGCGGCGGCGTCCGCCTCATCTACTTCTTCCACGACGCGAGCATGCCGGTCTACCTGCTGGCAGGCTTCGCGAAGAACGAGAAGGCAAACCTGTCCGCGGCGGAACGCGGGCAGCTCCGAGGGCTCGTGGAGAAGTTGCTCGACGAAAGGAGGAAGGCATGACCAAGCGGGCTTACGACCGGATTCGCGCGGGGCTCGAGGACGCGATCGCGCATTCGCGCGGAGAAGCGAGACACGCGCGACTGCACGTTCGGCGGCCTGGGGGGCCGGACGTCGGCACCATCCGTGGCAAGCTCCGCCTGACCCAGGAAGAGTTCGCGGCGCTGTGCGGGGTCAGCGTCGCTACGATTCGGAACTGGGAGCAGGGCCGCCGTCGTCCAGCGGGACCCTCGCGCGCGCTCCTGATGCTCGTGGACCTCGAGCCCGAGGCCGCGCTCCGATCGATCCGCCGCCGCGCGGCGTAGGCGGCAGCGGCAACGCAGCGTGGGCCGGACACGGCTTTCTCGGGGCCGGTCTCGCAACTCTGCCACGTGACCGCGAGCTTCCCCTGGCCCGTCCAATTCCAGGATCGGTCCGCCGTGCGCGGCGGTCATGGACACGCCCCGGCGGGTCGCGCGAAGCGTGGGATCCAGCCCGGCCCCCGGTAGCCGTTGGCAGTCAGCTCTCGAGGGAGCGCAGCGTGTACGTGCGCTTCACGCGGTCCGCCTATCCCGGCTTCCGGAAGGCGTCAACCGGTTTCCGGAAGCCTCCGGAAGAAGCCGGAGCCGAAGGACCGAAGAATGGAAGGACCGAAGGCCAACTACCTCCCCCCTGCGCAGCAGCGCGCGCCGGTGTTCGCGCTCAACCACGACGGCGCGCCGCCCAGGTTGAGCGCGAACGCGCCCGAGGCCGCCCCGTCCAACCAGCTGCCGCCGCGGTGCGCCGCGGCCGGAAAGTCCTGACCCGCGACGCCCTGGCTGTCCGCCGGGCTGACGTCGTACATGGCGTCGCTGCCGTAGGTCGCGCCGCTGGTGAGGCCGTTCGTGCTCGAATCCTTGCCGTGCCAGTCGGCCACCCACTCCCAGAAGTTGCCGGCCATGTCGTACGCGCCGAAGCGGCTGACGCAGTCGGTGTGCGAGCCCGTCGCCGCCGGCGTCCCGTCGGAGGAGACGTTGCACTCCTCCTCTTCCGTCGTCGCGCCGGGGTCCGGCGTCCCCGAGGCTGCCGTCTGCCACTCGGCGTTGGTGCACAGGTGCTTGCCCGCGTTGGCGCACATCTGCGCCGCCTGGAACCAGGTGATGCTCCCCTGCGGCGTCGCGGACGCCACCGAGCATGCCGCCGCCACCGTCGTCTCGCCGCCGTTCTCGTCGCCGCCCGACACGCCGCCGAGGCCGCCCGAGCCCGGACAGGTGCTCGTCTCGTAGCGGTCGATCCAGAAGTCACCGACCTTGGCCATCTCGTCGGTCACGGCGCCGGCGCCGAAGTCGACCGTCCGCGTGCAGATGTCGTAGCCGTCCGCCGGCGCGTACGTGAAGCCTGGCGGGCAGAGCGCATCCTCCAGCACGACCAGACGAGCCTCCATGGCCGCCATCCTCGCGTCCATCGCCAGGAGGCGCGCGTCGAGGCTCGCCTGGCCCCCCCGCGCGGCATCGACCTCGCCCTCGACCGCCGTGACGTCGGCACCGACCGCGGCGAGCGCCTCCTCCGAGGCGAAGCCGCTGTTCGCGACGATGGCCTCGACGGCGGCCTGGTCGAGCCCGGTGTCGTCGTCCTCGCCGCACCCCCACGCGCCGCCCTGCCACTCCAGCACCTGGCCGCCGGCGCACGCGCCCACCGCCGCGAGCGAGTCCGTCTCGGGGTCGGTCTGAAGGTCGTCGCCGCACCCCCACTCGCCAGCGCCGCCGTCCCACTTCGGCACCTGGCCTCCAGCGCAGGCGAGCTCGCCGAGCGTGTCCGTGCTCTCCGATTCCGCCGAGCAGATCACCTCGCCGCTCGCCGGGTCGACGCCGACGACCTTGTCGCCCGCCTCCGGGCACGACCCGAAGGCGGAGTAGTCCCCCGCCGCGGGCGTGGCGCAGGCCCAGGCGCCGTCCCGCCACTCGACGACCTGTCCGTCCGCGCAGCCGAGCGCCGAGGCCGTCGGCACCTCGGCCGGGTCGGCCGTCCGGCTGCGGTCGACCGAGCAGGCGACGATCCCCGAGACCGCGAGCACGACCCCCATCACGAGAGTCCCCGCGCCGATCTTCTCCATCACGCCCATCTCCATCACGCCCATCTCCATCACGCCCCTCCTCACAGCCGCCAGATCCACAGGCCCACGCCGGAGGCCGCCGCCGCGCCTGCCACCGAGAACGACACCGTCGCGCCCGCCGCCGCCGAGTCCGCATCGCCCTCCCCCGCGTCCCGGTCGAGCACTCGCGACCCGAAGAAAACCCCGGCCCCCGCCGCGGCGACCGCGACGCCCATCGCCACCCAGGGCGACCACGCCGGCGGCCGCCCCGCCTCCTCGTCGCGCTCGGAAGGCACCTCGGGCAGCCGGCGCTCCTGCTCGAGCGCCAGGGAGACCTCGAAGGGCCCCGGCGCCCGCGGCCGCGCCGTCGTGCGCGCCTGCCGATAGCCCGCTCGCCGCGCCTCCACGACCACCTCGCGGCCGGGCTCCACCGGATGAGGCTGGCGGACCAGCGGATGTCCGTCGACGCTGAGCGCCGCGTGAGGCACGTTGGTGCGCACGGTGAGGAGCCCAACCTCGGAGCGGAGCTCCGCGATGTAGCGGACCAGGTTCTCGCGGCTCGCGGGCGGCAACGACCCCGCGCCGAGCTCGATGACCCGCTCGAACGCCGCGAGCGCCAGGGCGCGGCGCCCGAGCGCGCGGAGGCACGATGCGACGTTGTAGACGACCTTCGGCGTCTCGCGGATCGCCGCCGCTCTCTCGAACTCGGCCAGCGCGCGCTCGTACTCCGCGGCATCCGCGAGCTGGACGGCTCGATCGAAGTGTGCCTGCGCCTCGGGTGGGAGATCCTGGGCCCGCGCGGTCCCTGCCAGACAGAGGATCGACGCGAAGGTCACGGCCAGCCAGCGACGGATGAGCATGCTCGTTCACCTCACGATGTCGATGTCCCGCCCGGGCCGGTCGCGCACCAGATCCGGGACCTCCCGGGCCGGCGGGCCCTTCTCGGGGACCGCTCCCGTCCTCGTCTTCGACGGGGCCCTCAGCCTGGAACGGATGGGTAGCTTCGCAATGGGCTCAGCCGCCGGCACCGGGGCCGCCGATGGCGCGTGTGGGTCGGGGGGGGGGTGTAGGCGAAGCCACGACGGACGGAGCCGGAATCGCGGAGCGCGCCGGCGCAAGCGGCGGCGCGTGCACCGCGGGCGTCGCGGGCGTGGCGTGCGCCTGGCCGCCACCGTCATCGCCGGGCTCGCCGCCGGCGAGCCAGACGAGGAGCCCCACCGCGGCGGCCACGAGCGCGAGCGCTGCCGCGACGAGCGGGAGCCGCGCTCGCGGCAGCCGCCAGGCCAGCACGCTGCCGCTCGGTGCCGGGGAGCTCCGGGCGACGCCGATCAGCGTGGGAGCGCTCGCAAGCGCGAGCGCCATCGATGCGTGCGCGGGCTGGTCGCTCGAGGTGAGGACGGACCTCGCCCCGAGCACCGCCTCGCTCATCTCGGCGGCCGTCGCAAAGCGGTCCTCGCGGCGGCGAGCCATCGCACGAAGGACGATCGCCTCGACCTCCTCGGGCAGGTCCGGGCGGTGCTCCCGTGGTGGCACGAAGGGCTCCGTGGCGAGCTTGATGATGATCTCGTTGCTCGACTCGCCGTCGTACGCGACGCGACCGGTCAGCATCTCGTACAGGATCGCGCCCGTCGCGTACAGGTCCACCCGGGAGTCGATGTCACGGTGCCCCCGCGCCTGCTCGGGAGCCATGTAGTGTGCAGTGCCCATCACGATGCCGGTCCGCGTCAAGGACGTGGCCTCCTGCCCGCCGTCGGCCGTCATCTTCGAGATCCCGAAGTCCAGCACCCGCACGAAGTCGTCGCGACCGCCCACTCGCGACAGGAAGATGTTCTCGGGCTTCAGATCCCGGTGCACGACCCCGGCCGAGTGCGCCGCGGCCAGCGCGTCGAGGATCTGCCCCGCGATGTCGAGCGCCCGGCCCACCGCGAGCGCGCCGGAGGCCTTCAGCGTCTCGCCGAGCGAGCGCCCGCGCAGGAGCTCCATCACCAGGTAGTGCTGGCCGATCTCGGTCTCCCCGATGTCGAGGACGGGGCAGATGTGATCATGCCCCAGCGTCCCTGCGATCTGGGCTTCCCGCCGGAACCGGAGGACCGCCTCTGGGTTCTTCGCGAGCTGTGTCTGAAGGAGCTTGACCGCGAGCTTGCGCCCGATCTGGACGTGCTCGGCCTCCCACACGACGCCCATCCCACCCTCGGCGATCGGCCGGAGCAGCCGGTACTTCCCTCCGAGGACCAGCCCCTGCACGACGCATCGCAGAGTACTACTTGCCGCCCGACCCCATCAACAGTGCCGAGATCGACTCGCGCCTCCGGGGCCAGCCGGGATGGTCCGCGCACCGAACATTTTTCTTTCCCACCAAAGACCGGAAGCCGGAGATCGCGGAGCCGTCCCGACCATCGTCCGAGGCGCGGCGGTGAGTGCGCCGCGCCGCGAGGCGACTCCCGTGAGATCGTCGCTGCGACCGTAGAAAAGGACATCGCCCTGTCGATTCGGCTTGACGCCCTGCAGCGCGATCTCGACTCGGCGATCGAATCGCCGAGATCCGTGTCGTCAGACTCACCACGATGCGCTCTGCGGTCCGATGTTTTTTCCGAAGGCTCCGCGACGCCGGATCGCTCCCTGCGCCTCGTGGGCCCCTTGGCGAGGGTCGCCGGGAGCGCGTGCTATCCGTGATTCATGATCACCGAGACCACCGACGCGAGCGAGGCGACGATCTTCGATTTCGAGGAGGCCGAGACGGAGCAGCCGCTCTGGATGCAGATCGACCAGTGGGGTCGGCTCCTCGCTCGACGGCAGGGCGAGATGACCCTCGAGGTCTGCGAGTGGCTCCTCGCCGCCAGGGCCGAGGGCGTCCACGGGGCCTTCGGCCACGCCTCGTTCGCGGAGTACGCCGAACGGCGGCTCGGAATCGAGCCCCACACGCTGTCCGAGAAGCTCCGGGTGGCGCATGCGCTCCGGCGTCTTCCCCTCCTGCGCGAGGAGCTCGGAGCTGGGCGGCGCCACTACTCGGCGGTCCGCGAGCTGAGCAGGGTGGCCGTCCCCGAGACCGAGAAGGAGTGGCTCGAAGCGACGGCCGGGATGCGGGCCAAGCAGGTCGAGCGAAGGGTCGCGGGCCACAGCCCCGGCCAGCGGCCTTCCGATCCGCCGGACCCCGAGATCGTGACCCGGACCCTGCGCTTCGAGGTCCGGGCCGAGGTCTTCGCTGCCTGGCGCGAGGTCGTAAGGCTCGAGCGCCTCGACGTCGACCACGACCTGTCCGAGGAGGAAGTCCTGATGAGCCTCCTTCAGGCGAGGCTCCGGGGACACTCCGACCCTGGGCGCTCGAACTACCAGGTGGCGCTCGTCCAGTGCGAGGACTGCCGGCGAGTCTTCCAGGACGCGCGAGGCGAGAGGATCGAGCTACCGGCCGAGGTGATGGAGCGCGCCTGCTGCGACGCCCAGCACATCGGCCGCATCGATGGGTCCGCGGAGTCCCACGTGGGACGGCCGGGCGAGACGGGTCAGACGGGACGGCCCAAGGCGACCCAGTCGATCCCGCCTGCGGTGCGACGGGCGGTGATTCGTCGCGACGGGGGACACTGCAAGGTCCCTGGCTGCGGGAACTCGCTCTGGATTGACGCCCATCATCTGACCTTCCGGGCCGAGGGCGGGGCCAATGACATGAAGAATATCGCTATGTTGTGCGGGGTCCACCACGCTCGCATCCACGAGGGCTTCCTCATCGCCGAGGGCGAGGCTCCAGACCTCGTCTTCCGCCACGCCGACGGCACCCGGTACGGCGCAGAGCCCGAGCCCGAGAGCCTGTCGACTCACCAGATGGTGCGAAGCGCGCTCGTCAACATGGGGTTTCGCGCCCACGAGGCGAAGAACGCGCTCGCTGCCGTGCGATCGCGAGTCGCACCCGGGGCGACGTTCGAGGAGCTGCTACGCGCGGCGCTCGGGGAGGCGACGCAGCATGGCTGAGCGGGTAGGTAGCGCGAGGCTAGGAGACGCGCGGCGGTCGCCACGATGCGAGACAACCACCGCCAGCTTGTCGAAAGACCAATCCTTGGCGTCTTTGGGGTTCCCACGGCGGCGAAGCGCAGCGGAGCGAACCGGAGGCGCGGGCCCCTGAGGCTGTCCTGGCGGTGAAATCCGGGTGCCGAAACCGCGCAATTCGAGACGAACGCGAGCGCGCGCGAGTGCCGCGCCGCGATGCGCGGGCTCTGAGCGGCCGATAACTGGCGGCGCGCACCGGGCCGAGCCGCGCGCGCGACGCGCCGCCGCGGCGGAAGAGATTTGTCCTGCCCCGAATGCACTGGATCGTCTCGTTCAGGGCGTGAGAACCTTCGTGCCGCACCGAACGGCACGATTTCGTGCGTTCGACCGAGGACAAGTCTCGTCCTTGGAGAAGGGATGGGTTGAGCATGACTGCAGAGATCAGGCTCCTCGTGCTCGCTGTCCTCGTGGCATCCTCGGGGTGCGGGCGCGACGAGAGCGGCGGGTCGGATGGCGACGCAGGAAGCGACGGTGACGCCGATGCCGACGGCGACGCCGACTCCGACTCCGACGCCGACGCCGACGGCGACGGCGACGCCGACGACCGGCCGGTGTTCCGGATCCACGTTCGTTCGACCACCGCCGCCGTCGAGCACGCGGACGCGTGGTCCGGCCAGACTCCTCGCGCCTACGCGAGCGGCTATCGCAAGTACAGCATGCTGCGCGATGCCGAGGATCCCGACCCGCTGGTCGTCTTCGATCATGGCGACGGATGGGTCGAGGCCGGCTACGGGGATGGCGAAGACACGGTGGTCGGGACGGCGGTCGCCGCCGAGCTGACCGCCGGCCGCTACACGATCGGTCGTACGGTCATGAGCCACGTGCGCTGGGTGGTCGACACCACCTTGCACTACGAGGGCAACCCCATCCCGGGCGAGCTCGACAACCTGCAGATCCTCAGCGACCGGACGACCATCGACGGAGAGACGCACGACCAGGGCTGGTATCGCTACGTGTTTCGGGCCGGAGGCCTGGAGGTGCCCGCGGAGGGCGAGGGAGCACCGCTCGGGGCTCAGTCGCCCACGAGCGGCATCGGCATCGAGGCCCTGGAGGGCGAGACCGTCTTCACGTTCCCGATCGACATCGAGGTCGTTCCCCAGACGCCGGTCGACGTGGACATGGTGTTCGAGGTCAACAACCACGAGTGCTTCCGCTGGGAGGACCAGGGGGGCGTGGACTACGCGCCCGGCGTCTTCGACTCCGACACGACCGCCTCCGAGCCGGTGCGCCAGTTCGGAGGCAACTCGTTCGCGGTGTACATGGATCCGCTCTGACGCTTCCTGACGAATCAACAGGAAGGCGGGAAGACAGGAAGGAAAACCCTCGATCCGGTCTTCCTTCCTTCCCGCCTTCCTGTTCAACCTCCGGACGAACCGTGATGACGGCCCGTCGCCCGTCCATGCGCCGTCGTCAGAAGCGCACGTCGCCTGGAGCGACCGCGGCGGCGATGGCGGGCCGGCCGCCGGCGCTCGACTGCGAGAAGTAGAGCACCGTCGCGCCGCCGACGTCGAGCGCCGCGGGCGCCTGCTCGTCGCGGTCGCCGTCGAAGAGGGGGTTGCCCACCAGGCGGTCGAAGTCGCCGGCGCCGTCGAACGAAGCTGCCACTCCGATGCCTGCCACCGGCGGGTCGTCCAGGGAGCGACCGGTGTAGTAGAGCCGGACGGATCGCCGCCCCAGCGGCGAGGTGTAGAGGATGGCGGAGGGGTCACCGACGCCGCCCGCGTCCCAGCCCTCGTCCGGGAACAGGACGGGACCGCGCTCCGCCCAGGTCGCGCCTCCGTCGGCGCTCACGGCCAGCTCGATCAGATCTCCGCGCTCGAAGTAGAGGAGGAGCTCGTCGTCGAGCTCGAGGAGGGACGGGGCGCCGATGGCGGGACCGCGACCTCGCTCGAGGACGGGTGCACCTCCGGGGACGAAACCGGCTTCCTCTCGGCGAGCGAGGCGGATCCAGTCGCCCGTGGCAGCGGCGTAGAAGAGGAGGTCGTCCCCCGTCCAGGTGCGGATCGCCGCCGGATCGACGAGCCCGATCTCGTCCTCGGGCTCGAGGATGACCTCGTCCTCGCCGAACGCCGTGGCGCCGTCGCCGGCGGCCAGTCGCAGCGCCGGCGCTCCACCCGCATCGAGCGTCGCGTGGAAGTAGAGCTCGAAGCGGCTGCCCGTGGCGAGCACGGCCGGGCCTCCGAGCTCGGCCGCGTAGTCGATCTCGACGAACGGAGCGGGATCGGCCTCCAGCTCGTCGAGCTTCCGGAACGGGCCGAGCCTCGCGTCCGGGAGCTCGTCGGGCACGTCCGCCGGCGCGGCGAGCACGCCGCAGCCCGTGACGCAGGCGGCCAGCGCCGTGCAACCGAAGAGCCTCATCAGAACTGAGCTCCGAGCGTCGCGCCGGCCGCGGTGATCGTCCCGTCCGCGCGATAGTCCCCCACGGCGTCGGCCGGGCTCTCCTTCTCGATCTCGCGCTCGTCGAAGACGAAGAGCTGGCCGTGCACGTCGACGCGCACGGGTTTGGGGAGGATCGCGCGGAGGATCCCGAGCTCGAGGCCGATCCCGGCGGTGAGGACGTGGCGATCGGAGTCGACGAAGTTCGTCTCGCCCGGTTGATCGGGGACGGGCGTGGCTTCGAATGCCCAGCCGGCGCGTGCAGCCAGGCGGAAGGAGCTCGACAGGTCGCGCGACCACTCGGCGCCGAGGCGAGGCACCACGCGATCGCGGAAGTCCGGATCGAGCGGCCTGACGCCCGGCGGGGCCTGGGGGATCGTCACGCTGCCCTGCAGATCGGGCGGGATCGGAATGTCCATGGAGTAGTCGACCTTGGACGTGGGGCTCCGGTACGCCGACCAGTCGATCCACGTCAGGTCGATCGCGATGAGGAAGGGTCCCGGCCGGAGCGCCACGCCGAGGACCACCTGCTGCGGCAGGAAGGCGTTGACGCTGGTCGACTCGAGCGCGACGCGGGCGTTCTCGATCGTGTATGCGTCGAACGCGACCAGATCGCCCGAGAGGACCGCGTCGAGGTGGAGGTCGAGCTGGAACTCCCCTCGGTAGACGAGCCCGACCTCGAGCCACTTGGTCGGAGCCCAGCGAAGGCCCACCTGCGGGTAGCGCACGGAGCTCAGGTCCGCGTCCACGCGATGCCTGAGGTCGCTCTGCGCGGGGTCCGGGTACGTAACGACGCCTTGCACGTCGAGCGTCCCGTTCGTCGCGGACATGAACGCGAGGCCGCCGCCCATCGAGAAGCCCGGGACCGGCTCGATCGCGACGTTGGCCGCGAGGTAGAGGCGCTGGATCCGGTTGTCGTACAGCTCCCAGCGCGGAGTCCTCTGGGGAAGCGACCGGACGCGCGACACCCGGTCGTCCGGGAGGTACAAGCCGATCCCGAAGGCGAACGGGATGCCCGCGGCCACGCCCGGCGCGGCCGCGCCGAAGACGATCCCGTGCGCCGAATCGACGCCTGCGTCCTCGCCGTTCATCGTCAGGTCGGGATCGGCCCAGACGTACCCGAAGCTCAGCGTCAGGTCCCGGCCGCGCGCGAGGCCGGCAGGGTTGTAGTAGTTCGCCGCAAAGTCGGTCGCGACGGCCGCCATGGCGCCCGACATGGACGCGCCGCGGGAGCCGAGCCCGAACGAGTCGATGGGGTTCGCCGTCGCGGCGGTGGGGCCGGCGAGGACCGCCAGGAGGAGGAGCGTTCTCAAAACGTCACGCCCATCGAGAAGCCCATGGAGAGGATCGAGCCCGAGCTCTCGATGCCGACATCGGGGTGCGTCCGCGGAAGGAGGACCTGCTCCTGGGCGTACAGATCGAAGCGCAGGGGCGGCACGGGCGGCCGCGTCAGCTTCACGCCGAGGCCGGCGCCTATCTTCAGACGCGCCGAGTCGAACATCTGCGTCTGGGTGGTCGCGGCGGGCACCGGGGTCGGCTCGAAGCCGAGCCCGGCGCGCGCGGTCAGGGCGTTCGGACGATCCCGGCCGCCTGGCGTCCACTCGGCCGACAGGTGCGGCGCGACGGTGTCGTGAAAGTCAGGGTTCGCGAGCGGCGCCGAGAGCTCGGTCGTCTGCTCCCCGGGACCGTCGAAGGCGCTCCACCGTTCGTAGGTCGCGCCGGCCGCGAGCGTGAGGCACGAGCATGGCACCCACGCGACCTCGAGCGCGACCTCGAACGGGTCGTACTGCGCGACCCCCGCGATGTTGAGGTTCGGAAGCGGGACGGGCGTGTCCTCGGCGAGGATGTCCACGTCGATCCGTCCGGACAGCTCGCCGCGGACGGCCAGCCCGAGCTCGAGCTGACCCAGCCGCCCGCGCGCTCCGCCGACCGGCGCGTAGGTCGCGACGAGCTGGTCCTCGACGCGCGATCCGAGGTGCCCGGCGGCGTCCGTCGTGAGCTCCACGGTTCCGACGAGCTCCGCGAGCGCACGGAAGCCGGCGCCGAAGGAGAGCCAGTCCGTGACGTCGGCGCCGACCGCGAGCTGGATCGCGACCGACTGGCCGCGGCTGTCCAGGAGGATGAACTGAGGGTCGTCCGGAAAGAGGATCTCGCCGCGAACCACCACCTCGGTCGGGACGAAGAACCCCATGCCGATCGTCACCCGGTCGGTGAGCGGCCCGATGAACGGGATCGGCAGCGTCACGCCGATGATCCCGCCGCGAACAGGCTCGATGTAGTGGGTGCGGCCGTCGAGGTTCGCGTCGAACAGGTGGACCTCGAACCCGAGCGTGAGCTCCCGCGCGCGGCGACGGTTCAGGAGCGCGGGGTTCGCGTGGACCGCGCCCGATCCGGTGACCATCGCGGCCCCTCCGCCCGCCAGCGCCGGAGCCACGGCGCCGTAGCCGAACAGGTCCTCGGAGGAAGCGGCGGCCGGGCTCGGCGCTGCGCAGATCGAGAGGAACGCGGCGAAGCCCAGGCGCACTGTGCCGCATCGTACACGACTCGGTGCTATGGTCGAGCCTCGATGGGACTCGAGCGCCCTCACCTGCCGATGCTGGAGCAGCACGAGCACGACCACACCACCTGCGCCTTCTGCCCGAAGCTCTGCCGCTTCGCGTGCCCCGTCTCGGAGGCGGAGCCGAGGGAGTCGTTGACGCCCTGGGGGAAGATGACGCTCCTGCACGTCGTCGCCGAGGGCAGCCATCCGCTCGAGCCGTCCACCGCAGCCGCGTTCTGGGGATGTACCGGCTGCATGCGTTGTCGCACGCACTGCCTGCACCGGAATGAGGTCGCCGACGCCCTGCGCTCGGGCCGCGCCGTCGCCCGCCGCGCGGGTCTCGAGCCGTCCGAGGCCGCCGCGGCGATCGAGGGCTTCGCCGCCCGGGAAGAGAGGGCGTGCGAGGCGGCGGCCGCGCTCGACCAGGGCAAGAGCGACGCGCGAGTCGCCTACATGCCCGGCTGCACGGCCGTTCTCTCACAGCGTGACGACGTGGCGGCGACGCTGCGCCTCCTCGAGACCGTCGCCGACGGTCCGGTCTGCGTGGAGGCCGGGGCCTGCTGCGGCCTGCCCCTCCTGAACGCGGGAGACGAGATCGGCTTCCGTCGCGCCGCGGAGACGCTCGGCCGGCGGCTCGCGTCCAGATCGACCGTGCTCGTGGGAGATCCGGGCTGCGCCTTCGCGCTCAAGGTCCTGTATCCGCGTCGCGGGATCTACGTCCCGGCGGAGCCGGTCGTGCTCTCCGAGTACGTCGCGGTGCGCCTGCCGCGTCTCGGCTCGAAGGCCAGGCCGCGCGATGTCGTCGCCGCCTACCACGATCCCTGCAACCTCGGCCGCGGGCTCGGCGTCTACGACGCGCCTCGAACGATCCTGCGGCGGCTCGTCTCGGAGCTCCGGGAGCTGCCCCACTCGCGCGACGACTCCGAGTGCTGCGGCGGCGGCGGTGGCCTTCCGGACACGATGCCCGACGCCGCGCGGAGGATCGCGGCCCGCCGGCTCGAGGACGCAAACGAGATCGGCGCCGACGTGCTCGTGACGGCGTGTCCCTCCTGCAAGAGACAGCTCGGGAATGCGGAGCCCGACGTCGAGATCCGCGATCTGTTCGAGCTGGCCTCCTCGCTCGTCACTTGAAGATTCCCCTGCAAGCACGCCACGCGCTTCCGCTCGCCGTCGTCGCGGGCGCCTGCATCCCGCTCGCCGCTCCGGTCGCGAACCTCGAGCCGCTCGGTTTCCTCGCTCCGGCGGCGCTGTACCTCGCGATCGTCGGGCAGACGCCGCGCCGGGCGTTCCTCGCCGGCTTCGGCGCGGGGTGCGCGGCGAACCTGGGTGGTTTTTACTGGGTCGTGGGGCTCCTGGAGGACTTCGCCCATCTGCCGTGGGCCCTGTGCGTCCTGCTCTACGTCCTCCTCTGCCTCGCCGGCGCGTTCGGCTGGGCTCTGGCGTCGCTCGCGACGGCGCTCCTGGTTCGGCGGGGTGCGCTGCCGTCGGTGACTCTCCCCGCGGCGCTGGTGGTCGGCGAGTGGGCAGTTCCCAGCGTCTTTCCCTGGACGATGGCGGTGACGCAGCACCGCTTCCTTCCGCTGATCCAGATCGCCGAGTGGACCGGCGCGTTCGGCGTGACCCTCGTGATCGCGATCGCCGGAACGCTGCTGGGCAAGGCGATCCTCGAGCGCCGTCCTCGCCTCGCGGCCGTCGCCGTCGGGGTCGTGCTCGCGCCGGCGGCCGTTGGGCTGTGGCGGCTCGGCGCGATCGAAGCGGCCCGCGACTCCGCGCCGGGCGTGCGGGTGGGGCTGGTGCAGCCGAACATCGGCATCTTCGACAAGCACGACCCGCGCCTGTTCGGGAAGAACCTGGCGGTCCTCCACGATCTGACGCGGAGGCTGGAGGAGCGCGGAGTCGAGCTCGTCGTGTGGCCCGAGTCGGCCTACCCGTACTCGCTGTCCACCCAGGCCCGTCGCGACGGGGACGGCGGCCTGCCCCGCGTGCGCCCCGACGGCCGGGTGCCCATCATCTTCGGCTCGTTGACGAGGTCGCCGGACGGCGAGCGGCGTCACAACTCCGCGCTCGCGCTCGACGCGGCGGGGAACCTGTCGGAGCCGGTCCACAAGAACGTCCTTCTCGTCTTCGGCGAGTACGTCCCCTTCTATCGCCAGCTACCGTTCCTCCAGGCGGCGTTCCCCCGAGCGGAGGGCTTCGCGCCGGGAGAGCGTCCTGGCGTGCTCGCACTGGGCCCGGTGCGCGCCGGCGTGCTCAACTGCTACGAGGACATCTTGCCGGAGTTCGGCCGCGAGCTCGCGGCCCGGGGCCCGAACCTCCTCGTCAACGTCACGAATGACGCCTGGTTCGGCGACACCTCCGAGCCATGGCTCCACCAGGCGCTCGCCGTCTTCCGCGCCGTCGAGCTCCGTCGCGACCTCGTCCGCGCGGTCAACACCGGAGTGTCCGGCTTCATCGACGCGACCGGGAAGATCGCGAAGCACACCCGGACCTTCCGGAAGGCGACGATCGATGGAGACGTCCGCCTCCTCGAGGGCGAGACGGCCTACGCCCGGATGGGTGACGTGGTGCCCTGGGCCTGCCTCGCGCTCCTCGTCGCGCTCGCCGTGTGGCCCCGGCGGCCGGCCTCCTGACGCTCAGAAGACGATCCGTCACCGCGAGCGCGTCATTCCCACGCGGGGGCCCTCGAGCTCCCCATCGAGGTGCGTCAGCGGAACGAAGCGAACCTCGAGCGTCCCCACTCGTGTTTCGATCGGCTCGACCAGGTCGAGGCACACGACGAGGTTCGCGCCCCGCGGATGGCGCCTCCGGAAGGCCTCGAGACCGGCCGGGTCGAGGCGCGCCGAGCGGGCCTTGCACTCGATCGCGAGAGGCGGCGCGCCCCGGCCAACCCTGGTGACGAAGTCGACCTCGTGCTTCTGCTTGTCGCGCCAGTAGAAGATCCGCTCCCGGGGAAGGTGCGCCAAGAGCTCGTTGAGGACCAGGTGCTCGAGCAGGAAGCCTCGGTCGTCGTCCCGCAGCTCGGCCCAGTCTCGCAAGTAGCAGACGACTCCCGTGTCGAAGGCGTACACCTTGGGTTGCGCCCTGATCTCCGCGGCGCTCGAGCCCGCGAATGGGCGGAGCACGATCGCCGTGAGCGTGGTCTCGAGGATCTGGAGGTAGTTCTGGATGGTCTGGCGCGAGACCTCGCAGGGAGCGGCGAAAGCTGTCGCCTCGAACAACCCTCCGCTCTGGCGCAGCAAGAGCTCGAAGAACCGCATGAAGGACGCCTTCTTCTCGACGACGAAGAGCTCCTGCAGATCCTTCGCCCAGAAAGCGTCGATCCAGTCCCGGTACCCCGTGTCATCGAGCCCTCCCGCGAGCAGGAACGGCGGAAGGCCGCCGCGCAGCATCCTCGTGTCGATCTTCGCGATCCCGAAGGCGCGCAGGTCGGCGAGCGTCGCGGGCAAGAGCCAGAGCTCGCTCTTCCGACCGGCGAGGGTGTCGCGGAACTTCCTCCGCGCCGCCAGCGTCGAGGAGCCGGTCGCCACGAGGCGCACGTCGCGGTAATGGTCGGCCGCGATCTTCAGGACCTCGGACGGGTTCACGAGGCGATGCACTTCGTCCAGCACGACCAGGCCGCGCCCCTGCCTGCGGAAGAAGAGCTCCGGATCCTCGAGTTGCCTCCGCACCCGCGGCAGCTCGCAGTCGAAGTAGCGGACACCGGGCAACGATTTGCAGAGGACGGTCTTGCCTACGCGTCGGACGCCCGAGAGCCATACGGGCCGGCCGCGCGCCAGGAGCGCCTCGATGCGGCCGCGCCAGAACGGCCGGTCGAACATCATGAAGCTATATTAGCGTTTGGTACGACCAAACGCCAACATAGTTTGGTTTCATCGCAAGGGGCTGAGGAGCCCGCGGGCCGGACCCTCCCCAGATCCCCACGTGACGAGCACCTCGACCTGAGCTATCAGGGGGGCACGATCATGACCGAGCGGACCATGGGATTCTTCGCGAGGCTGCTCCTGGCGTTCTGGCTGCCGTGGAAGCTGCTCTTCGACGCCCTGGCTGCGGCGCGAGTGCGTGCCGCGCTCGTCGAAGGCGAGGCGCGGGCGCTCCCGTCCGGCAGGGCGGAGGCGGCGCCCGAGCCGAAGCCCGACCTCACGGTCGCGGCGCGCGACGGCGCGCTCCACCTCCTGGCCATCCTCCAGCGCGAGGGTCGCTTCGTCGATTTCCTGCTGGAGGACATCGCGTCGCTTCCGGACGCGCAGGTCGGCGCGGCCGCGCGGGTGGTGCAGGAGGGGTGCAAGAAGGGCCTCGAGCCGTACCTGCGGTTCGAGCCGGTCCGCGGCGAGGACGAGGGGGCGCCAGTGACGCTCGAGGCAGGCTTCGACGCGGCGCAAGTCCGGCTGACCGGCAACGTGGTGGGTCAGCCCCCGTTCCGCGGAAGGCTCGCGCATCACGGATGGCGCGCCGCCGACGTGCGGCTCCCCGACGTTCCGGCCGGGCAGGATCCGGCGGTGGTCGCCCCCGCCGAGGTGGAGCTATAGGGGTCATGGGCGCGAAGCGGGCCACCGAGGCATCGTTCGCGGTCGGGATCGACCTGGGCACCACCCACTGCGCGATGGCGTCGGTGCCGCTGACGGGCGACGAGGTCGCCCCCATCCCCACGGCGCTGCCGCAGGTCGTGAGGTCGTCGGAGCTCGAGGCTCGGCCGCTCCTTCCGTCCTTCCTCTACATGCCCTCCGAAGTCGAGCTCCCCAAGGGGGCGCTCGCGCTTCCGTGGGACGCGAAGCGCGCCTTCGCGGTCGGGGTCTTCGCGCGGGATCAAGGCGCGCGCGTTCCGGCGAGGGTGGTCTCGTCGGCCAAGAGCTGGCTGTGCCACCCGAACGTCGATCGGCGCGCGGCGATCCTCCCGTGGGGCAGCCCCGCCGAGGTGCCAAAGGTCTCGCCCGTCGAGGCGGCGGCGCGCTACCTGACGCACCTGCGCGAGGTCTGGGACGCCGAGCACCCCGGCGCGCCGCTGGCGACCCAGGACCTCGTCGTGACCGTGCCCGCGTCGTTCGACGCGGTGGCGCGCGACCTGACGGTCGAAGCTTCGGAGCTGGCGGGCCTGGCCTGGAGGCTGACGCTGCTCGAGGAGCCCCAGGCCGCGCTGTACGCGTGGGTCAGCGGCACTGCGTCGTGGCGCAAGCAGGTCGGCGTGGGCGAGATCATCCTGGTGTGCGACGTCGGCGGCGGGACGACCGACCTGTCCCTGATCGCGGTCGGCGAGGAGGGCGGCTCGCTGGAGCTGCACCGTGTCGCCGTGGGTGATCACATCCTGCTCGGCGGCGACAACATGGACCTGGCCCTCGCCTACGCGATGAAGGCGAAGATCGAGGCCAAGGGACCCACGCTGGACGACTGGCAGCTCCGATCCCTCACGTACGCCTGCCGCGCCGCCAAGGAAGCGCTCTGGAACGACCCGAAGCTGGCGAAGGCGCCGATCGTCATCCCCGGCCGCGGATCGAAGCTCGTCGGCGGAGCGATCAAGACGGATCTCGATCGAGCGGAGCTCGGGGCGACTCTCACCGACGGCTTCTTCCCCGCCGTCGCCGCGGCGGATCGGCCAGCGTCGGCGCGGCGCACCGGCTTGACGGCGCTGGGCCTGCCCTACGCGAGCGATCCCGCCGTCACGCGCCACCTCGCCGAGTTCCTCGGCCGGCAGGAGCTCGGCGGCGCCACTCTCCCGCCCGGAGTCGAGGCCCGGGGCCGGACGTTCCTGCACCCGACGGCGATCCTCTTCAACGGCGGCGTCATGAAGGCCGACGTGCTCCGCACGAGGATCGTCGACGTGCTGAACGACTGGCTCGCCGCAGACGGAGGCCAGCCCGTCAAGGTGCTCGCGGGCGCCGATCCCGACCTCGCGGTGGCCCGCGGCGCGGCCTACTACGGGCGCGTCCGCACCGGCCGCGGCGTCCGGATCCGCGGCGGTACCGCGCGGGCTTACTACGTCGGCATCGAGCGCGCCGAGCTCGCCGTCCCAGGGATCCCGCCTCGCGTCGACGCGGTCTGCATCGCGCCTTTCGGGATGGAGGAAGGCACCAGCTTCGAGCTCCCGCAAGAGCTCGGCCTCGTCGTCGGCGAGCCCGCGACCTTCCGTTTCTTCGCCTCGTCGACCCGCCGCGAGGACACGGCAGGCAGCGTCGTCGACCCGGCCGCCCTCGAGGAGCTACCCCCGATCGAGACCACGCTCGAAGGCGAAGCAGGCAAGGCGCTCCCGGTGCACCTCGGCTCCCGCGTCACGGAGGTCGGCACCCTGGAGCTGTCTGCCGCCGAGCGCGCGAGCAAGCGGAGGTGGAAGCTGGAGTTCGACGTCCGGGGAAAGTGAGCGCCGGGTCGCGGTTTCGCGATGCCCCATGCCGAGTCGAAGGGCTATCATGGGCCTCGTCGGGCGATAGGGGAGATGGCCATGCGACTGCCGCGGTTGGCGTGTTTGTTGATCATGGGGCTCGTGGTCGCGTGCGGTGATGGTGACGACGACACGGACGTGGGCGGCGACGGCGACGCGGATTCCGATTCCGACTCGGATCCCGACGCCGGTGGGGACGCGGACGCCGACTCGGACGCCGACGGTGATGCCGACACGGACGCCGACTCGGACACGGACGGCGACACCGACTCGGACACGGACGGCGACACCGACTCGGACGCGGACGGCGACACCGACTCGGATGCGGACGGGGACGGCGATGGCGACGCCGATTCCGACGGCGATGGCGACGCGGACGCCGGTGAGCCCGGCACCTGCTCCAATCCGCTCCCGCTAGGCCTGGACGTCGCGACCGCTGGAACGACGGCCGGGGGCGATCGCGCCATCGATCCCGACTGTACGTACATCTGGAGCGACGGACAGCCGTCGATCGCCTACAGCGTCGATCTGCCCGCCGCGGGTGTGCTGACTGCCGAGGTCGAGCCTGCCGATGCGGATCAGGATGGTCTGAGTGACTGGGAGGCGATCCTCTCGGCCCGGACCGACTGCGATGACTCCTCGAGCGAAGTCGCATGCAATGGGGAGAACTTCCTCGAGGACCAGCGCGTCCTTCCGCGTCTGGTGTGGTGCGCCACGGAACCCGGTCCCGTGACGCTCCTGGTCGACGGCCCAGGCAATCCGATGTACGAGCTCAACGAGGGCGACTTCACGATCACCGCACACTTCGATCCAGCCTGCGGCGACGGCCAGGTGTGCATCGATGGGTTCGGCTGCGCGACGGACCTGAACGGCGGGGAGTCCTGCAACGACGTCGAATCGCTGGAGCTCGGCACCTGGGTCGGTGGGTCGCTCATCGGAGCTGCGACGAACTTCATGCAGTGCGACGGCGAGCACGACGTGACCTACGCCGTGGAGGTCCCCCAAGCTGGGGCGCTCGTCTACGAGATCGTTCACGAGCCGGACTTCTCGATGAGAATGAGCTGGTTCGAGGACTGCGACCCCGGCTGGACCGATCCGTGCGAGCAGGACCCCCGGTCCGGGGCCCTGTGCCTCGAGCCCGGGAGCTGGACCTTCGTCCTGTCCGGCTACGCGGATGAGTTCAACGGCGTCAGCGACGAGGGCGATTTCGCCCTTCGCATGGACTTCGATACCTGCGACGCGTCCGAGGTCTGCCGAGACGGCGAGGGGTGTGTCCCCGAGCTCGGCGCGGGCGAGGCGTGCGACGATCTGGTCGAGCTCCCGCTGGGGTCCACCGTCGGCGGGAGCACGGCGGGCATGGCGAGCGAATTCAGCGTGTGCGGGGGCGACGGTGATCCGGATGGCGCGTACCGGCTCGACTTGCCGTCGCCGGGCGGGCTGACGTTGAACCTCACGCCTGGCGCTCTGGACCTCGGAATGCAGCTCAGGGAGTCCTGCGATGCCGCCGGGACGGCGCTGTTTCCTTGCAGAAGTCGGTTCACTGGTTGCCTCGACGCGGGCGAGTACGCACTCGTCCTGGACGGCGAAGAGGACGGAGCCGAATACTCGCTGCAGGCCGACTTCAAGGCGTGCGATCCCGGCGAGGTCTGCATCGACAGCTTCTTCCCCAACCCCTGCATCGCGGAGCTCGAGGGAGGTGAGGGTTGCGGTGAGCCCACAGAGCTCCCCTTGAACGGCGTGATCGCCGGCACGACCGAGGGCCATTCGAACGATGTGAGCACGAGCTGCGCCGGCGGGGGCCAACCGGACGTGGTGTACCGGATCGTGACGCCGAGCCTCGGCTATCTCCGGACACTGGTGCGTTCGGTGGAGCCCTGGGAGCTGGTGTCGGCCCTCCGCGAGAGCTGTCGCGACGCCGACACCGAGCTCGGGTGCGGCAGCTTCGACGGCTGTCTCGAGGCCGGGAGCTACGAGTTGATCGTCGACGGCTCGGACGAGGAGATCGGCCAGCACGCGAGCGCGTTCACCGTCCTGACGAACTTCCAGGGATGCAGGGACGGCGAGCGTTGCCTCTCGTTCGGCTTCCCCGATCCATGCGTTGCCGACCTGCCCGGCGGCGATAGCTGCGAGGACGCGACACCGGTTCCGTTTGGGACGAAGATCGCCGGTGATACCCTCTGGGCCGCCGACGACTACGAGTTCTCGTGCGACGTCTGGGGCGAGGACGATTCCGACGTCGTGTACCGCATCGACGTGCCGGGTGCCGGGATCTTGACCTACACGGTCGAATCGGATCCGGCCTTCGTCGCGGTCGGCTCCCTGCGAAGGGACTGCGAGGACGCCGGCAGCGAGCTGTCGTGCTGGGGAGAGGAGCCGGTTTGCGTCGACGCCGGCGAGTACGGCCTGATCGTCAACGGCATCGACGGCCGGGGGAACTTCGCGGTCGAGGTTCGATACCTAGCCTGCGGCGCAGGTGAGCAGTGCGTCGCGGGGCGCTGCGTCCTCCCGCCCGTCGACGAACAGGAGCCGAACGACGAGCCCGACTCGGCCGAGGTCGTCCAGGACGGCAGCACCGTGACGGGCGCGATTGGAGCGGCCGGCGATGAGGACTGGTATGCCGTCGAGCTAGCCGCCCCAGACCGGTTGGTCGTGGACCTGACACTGGCCTGCGCCATGGACACGACCGTCTTCGTGTACGACTCGCTGCCGGATCCTGCCCCCGAGGAGACGTCGTGCTCGCCGGACGATCCGGCGCCGGCGCTGGCGTGCAACGACGATGCGGTCGCCGACGACGACCTCTGCTCGTACCTCGAGGTCGATGTGGTCGAAGCCGGTACCTACTACATCCGCGTCATCGGATATAGCGGCGACGAGACCGGCGACTACACTCTCACCGTCGGCGTCGAGTAGAGAGCTCGGCGTACGCCCGAGATGGACGCGGAAGTCGCGCAAGTCCGCGGTCGGCCGCGACTCTACTCCCCGAACACGATGCGTGCGTGGCAGTGTGGCCGCGCGGCATCGCCGGCGGCGCCTTCGGGGACGAGGGTTCCCACGGCGCCCTCCGAGTCCTGCGACTCGAACGCGCGGACGAGCCAGCGCGCGCGATCCCCGGCGAAGCAGGGCTTGCGGTAGCCGACCTCGACGGCCCGTGCGAGGCGGGCCGCCGGCTTGCCGAGGTCGGCGAGGCGCCTGAGCGCCGCGTCTAGGAAGAGGCGCGGATACACGAGCGAGTTGACGTGCTGGTTGGAGTCGGTGTGGTCGAGCCCGAAGACGAGCGGGGCGGGATCGGGCTGGGCATCGGCGTCGCGCCATCGCGCATCGTCGGGGAGCGCGAGGATCTGGGCGCTGGGCCGCCACTCGTACCGGGCCGCGGGCACCTCGGGCATGCCCGGGATCGAGAAGCCCAGGACCTTGCGCCTCTCCGGCGGCGCGAAGGGCCGCGTGAAGACGTGCTCGGCGAAGACACGGCCGACCGTGACGACGGTTCCCTCGTCGGGAGGCTGTGGGCCGTGCGTCCTGCCCTTCGGAGCCGTCGCCTCGACCCAGATGAGCAGCACGATCCGGTCCACTGCGCCGTCAGCCGCGCGCGTGTGCGCGAGCTGGTAGGTCCCGCGCACGTCGACCGGCTGCCGCACCGACACGGGTCCGTCCCCGCCCGCGAGGTGAAGGCGCGTCAGCAAGGGGACGATCCCTGCGTCGCGGATCCGCGCGGGGAACGGGCTCTTCGCCAGGCGCCGCCAGACGACGCCGGCGGCCTGCGGCAGTGCCGTCAGGACCACACGACCGTCCTGGCTGACGTCCTCGTAGCGGAGGTCGATCGTGCCTCGCGCGGTCTCTCCGGCCGGAACGTCGGGCTCTGGGGGCGGAAAGGTCACGGATCGTGAGCTGCGAGCCTACTGCCCCCGCAGGACGCGCTGCTCGAGCGTGCGAATGCGCTCCTCGTGGTCCCGGTACCGCTCGCCCGCGAAGTCCAGGAGGTTGTCCAACCGGCTCCGGAGGTCCTTGAAGCCCTTCACGGTTGCGACCTCGAGCCGTTCCAGTCGCGTCTCGAGTCGCTGGAATCGATCGTTCGTCGTCTTCTCCAGCCGCTCGAGGCGCTCGTTCGTACCGCCCAGCGCGTCCCGGATCTCTCGCAGGATCTCCACGGTGAGGTCCACGACCTTTCCGCCGCCGCCCTTCCTGCTCGCCACGAGGGTCATCATAGCCGGAAAGAAGCGGGGCCGCGATGGCCTCGAAGCCCGGTGGCTTTCGTCAGCTCGACCAGTGCAGCGAGTAGCTCGGGCTCCAGGCCAGTCGTAGCCGTGAATCCTCACCCAGCAAGAGCCGGCGCTAGGGAGCTCCGCGTCGGTCAGCCGTCGGCGCCGTCGCAGTCCCGGTCGATGCCGTCGCCCGCCGCGTCCGGTGCTCCGGGGAACGCAGCGTCGTCGCCGTCATCGCAGTCGTCGCCGCCGGTGGCCTCCGAGGCATGGCCGTCGAGATCGCGTCCACTCCGTCCACGCCGCCGCAGTTCTGGTCGATCCCGTCCCTGAGCCACTTCCTGGCGTAGCGGAGGTCGCCGTCCGTGATGTTGCGGTAGGCGATGTGCAAACCTGAGCGCCACGGAGCTCCGCGTCGCAGTGCCTCGGCGCCTTCCGAGGAGCGACGCAACCGCGACGAGGATCACCGCCCAGGCGGTCGGTCGTCCGCCTCCGCCGGAGCGGCAGGCGCAACCGTCGTCCCCGCCCGAGCTCGTGCCGGCGTCGACGCCGGCCGCCGCGTCCGCGCCGTCCGGAGTGCCCGCGTCTGTCCCGACCTCGGGGCCCGCGTCGGCGTCCGGATCGGAGGCTGCCGGGGCCGGGCGGGCGATCGGGGAGATGTTGACCGTGCCGTCCGAGGTCGCCTCGAGGAACCTGCCCATCCAGTACGCCGCGTGAAAATCGCCGCCCGGGTCGAGGCGGTCGCCCGGATCGCCGTTGACGGTGTGCGGGTCGCTGCGCCACTCGAAGTTCGAGCGCGGCCGGATCCGCATCGGGAGGGGGCCCGTGGCGACCACGCCGCCTCCCCGCCCCGGGTCGGGCGACAGCGGCAGCGGCGTGCCGTCGATCCCGGTGCAATCGAGGCTCGCGATCTCGGCCTCGTCACAGTTGGTCACGCCCACGCTCCAGGTCGGCGGCGCCGGGAACTCCTGCAGCGTGACGAGCCCCTCGCTCCGCGCGTCCTCGCCGCTCCCCGTCGCGCCCGCGGGGCGGAAGGCCGCATAGATGAAGTCGAAGAACGACTGGCCCAGCCCGCGGGCCTGGCGATCCACGCCCGGCGCATACAGCTCGGTGCCGAGGATCTCGCGGATCTGGGCGCCGACCTCCGGGTCGCTCTCGTAACGCAACAAGCCATAGGCGGCCACGAAGGCCATGTTGACGTTCGAGTAGTTCGTCTCGTTGCCGAAGTACATGAGCGCGATGCTCTCCTGCGTGACGTCCAGGTAGCCGCGGTTGCCGACGAGCTCCTCGTAGTAGAAGCGACCGAGCTCCTCGTCGCCGGTGATGTGATAGAGGGTCCGCACGATCGACATCCCCATCCATCCGTTGAAGCCGTTGACGGGCGCGTCGAGGACGAGGCCCGGGACGATCTCCTCGGCGGACAGGTCGTGGAAGGTCGTGGGGCGACCGTCGGCGTCCACGAGGACGAGGTCGACCTCCTTGTCCGGAGCGACGAGTACGCGGCGCATCAGGCTCCGGCCGATCGCGAGGGCGTCGTCGACGAGCCTCTGGATCGCGTCCGCCGGGATCGTCGGATCGCCCGCGACCACGTCGTAGACTGCGCCGAGCGCGAAGACGTAGCCGTCGACCTGGTCCTTCGACGTGTCGTCGAGCCAGATCAGGAAGGGAAGCTCGCCCGATGCGTCCTCGCGCCAGGTGGGCGACTTGTCGGCGGGCTGGGGGTTACCCTCGGCGTCGAAGAGAGGGGTCGTCGACGGCACCTCCCCTGGAAGCGGAGGATCGCCGGGCTCGGGCGTGATGCGCTGAAGTCCCCTCGCCATCGCGCCGGGAACGCCCGTGACGCGCGTGTACCAGGATAGCCCCTCCATCGCCCGGATCAGCGCGGCGCGCGCGGCGTCCACCTCGTCGGCCGGAGCGCCGCCATCCCGGAGCACCGCGTAGCGGAATGCGTCGCCCGCCGCCTGCACTCCGCCGAACATCCCCAGGTCGCCCATCTCCTCGTAGTAGCCGAGCGCTTCGTAAGGATGCAGCCCGGTGTGCGCCTCGAAGTCCTCGGCGCCCGAGGCGAAGAACTCGTCGATGGCTGCCCGCATCCCCGGATCGGGGACGTACGCCTCGAGCCCCCAGCCGAGCGGGGGCGTCATGAACGTGTGAAGCTGCAGGTCGAACGCCTCCGCCTTCGCCGCGAGATCCGGGTCGTGGCCGGGCTCGCCCGGACCGGGGACGAGGCCGTCGCCGCGGGCTCCTTGCCCGACCGAGATGACCAGAGCCACGGCGACCGCCGACCACCTTCTCATCGGCACCGGGGCAGAGCATACTCCCGACCGTCGTCCGGACGGTACGTCGGTCAGGGGGCCGGGATTGTCCGGCGAGGAAGGAGGGTCGTGTCGTGGGAGCAAAGGTGGGTGTGGTCCTCTCCGGTTGCGGCGTCTCGGATGGCGCCGAGATCCACGAGTCCGTCATCACGCTCCTCGCCCTGGACCGCGCCGGCGCCCAGGCGATCTGCATGGCGCCCGACATCGCGCAGCTCCACGTGGTGAACCACGCGACGGGCGAGGTCGCCCAGGGAGCGACGCGAAACGTGCTGGAGGAGTCGGCTCGGATCGCGCGCGGGCAGATCCGGAACATGCGCGACGTGCGGGCGGAGGACATCGACGCGCTCATCCTGCCCGGCGGGTACGGCGCGGCGAAGAACCTCTGCGACTTCGCCACGAAGGGCGCGAACGCCGTTGCCCACGCCGAGATCACGCGGCTGGTGCGGGCCATGCACGCCGCGGGCAAACCAGTGGGTTTCATCTGCATCGCCCCTGCGATTGCCGCGGCGGCGTTCCGCGGCACGCCCGTCCACCCGCGACTGACGATCGGCACCGACGCCGAGACGTCCGCGGCGCTCGAGAGGATGGGCGCGCGGCCCGTCTCGCACGAGGTCGACGAGATCGAGGTCGACGACGAGAACCGCATCGTCTCGACGCCCGCGTACATGCTCGCGGGGCGGATCTCGGAAGCCGCGGCCGGTATCGAGAAGCTCGTCGCGAAGGTGCTCGAGCTCGCTCGCTAGGTGGCGACGGTGTCGCGTTTCCAGTCAGTGTGGCGGCAGCGCCACACCAACCCTAGCGGGCGACCCGACAGTCAGGGGAGGTGACCGTGGCGTCTGGCTTGCAGGGCGCCCGGGTCGTGCGCGTCCCACTCCGAGCCCTGCTCGTCACCGGGGCTGTTGCAGGGTCGATCGCCGCCGCGCCCCCGGCGGCGCTCGCGGCCGTCGTGCGCGTCGACCTCCGGCTCGGTGCGAGCCTTCCGGTCGGGAGCTGGACTCGACACGCCCTCGCCGACACCGGCTTCGCACCCGACTCGCTCACGCAGTTCGGGCCGGGCATGGGAGGCCAGCTCGAGCTCGGCCTGCAAGGCCTCGGAGGGTCGAGGTGGTCGGTCGGCCTGGTCGCGGAGGCGACGGGGCTGTCGACGGTCGAATGGGAGGATCACGCCGGAAGCACCGGGACCCCGGTGGATGCGTGGGCCGCGATGTACGCGACTCATCTGACCGTCGGGTATCGCCTGGTCGCTGGCAGGCAGGCCAGCCTCGACGCGAGCATCGGGCTCGGCTTCGTCCTGCCGTTCGGCGGCGAGGAGTTCTTTGCCGCGGGCAGGGAGTACACGTATTCGTTCCTCGACGCGGCGCCGTCGTCTCGCCTGGCGATCGCCGCAGCGTTCCTGCTCGGCGAGCAGCTCGACATGGTCGCCGAGCTCAGCCAGCTCGCCGCGGTAGGCGGCGTGGACTATCGCGACGACAGGCGAAATGTCTGGTCCTTCGGGCTCGGGCTCGGGCTCCGCTGGTCTCCAGGCGGGCGACCGGCAGGAGGTTGAGGATGGCGCTCGACCGGGCCGTCCCGACGCTCCTTGGGACCCTCGCGGTCGCCGGGGCGCTCTGCGCGTCCGGCTGCGACGGTTGCTGCAGCGGAGACGACGGCAATCCCGGCACGTTCACGGTCTTCAACGACACGCCCTACCACCTGCACGTCTTCGTTGCCGACGAAAGCGCGCTCTTCCTCGGGCCCGGCGAGTTCGCCGACTTCGAGGTCGAGGAAACGAACGCGACCGCCTCGGTCCTGGTCGCTCCCGGCCAGGGCGTGACGGCCGCCGCAGACGTGCCCGGGAGCCTCTGCTGCGTGGAGGACGAGGATCTGCTGTGCGGAAGCGCGACCGCCAGGCTGGGCGAGGACGGAACGCTGTACGTCGACACGAGCTCGCCGTCGTGCGGCGGGGACGGCGGATCCTGTCCGTACATCTACGGCCACGACGGCCAGGACCAACGCCTGTACGGCGAGGTGCTGACCGGCGCGCTCAACAGCGGCGCCATGCGAATGGACACCCTGCCCATGCCGGGTCTGTCCCGGGACGGCGACCGGTACCGCGTGCGCCTCGCTGCCGTGCTGGCCGAACGAGAGCACATCGACGCGATCGCGCTGGAGGTGCTGGCGCACGAGCCGGATCGAACGGTGGTCGGAACCAGCGGCGGGGCCCTCTTCGCCGTCGGCAGCCGCGCGGCGCCCGGCGGCCCGAGCCGCAACGTGCTCGCCGCGGTGGACGGCAAGGCGTGGACGGGCGTCGAACCGTTCCCAGCCGGCGAGGGGCCGGCCACCACGGCATCGACCGACCTCACGCTCTCCTTCGCCCGGCCGCGCGGCGCGCGGAGCGCGCTCCTGGTGGTCGAGGGCCGGAACACCCAGGCGCTGCAGGACGCGACCCACGCGTTCATGGCGCGTTTCGGCCCCGGCTTTCCCAAGCTCATGCGCGCCACGAGCGGCGTGCCCGAGTACCGACCGATCCTCGAGGAGCTGCTCGGCGGAGCCGGGTTCTCGATCGACGTCGCCGTCTACGATGGGCACGGCGGCTGGCAGGTCGCGGGACGAATCCGGCCCGTCGGTCCGGCGGCGGTGCGAACGATCGGGCTGCCGATCGCGCTGCCCCCGGGCGACGACGAGGTGGGCGTCCGGCTCAGCGCGCTCGGCGGCGCGTGGTCGCTCGACGCCGTCTCGCTCGGCTTCGACGCGCGGCCCGCGACGCGGGTGGCCGTCCTCGCGCCCACGCGGGCTCGATTCGTGGGTGCAGCCCGCGTCGCCGACGTGACGGGGGTGGTCGGCGTCACCGATGAGCGCGCCGCGGTCGTCGAGACCGGAGAGCGGCTCGACCTCGAGTTCGCCGCTCCACGACCCGCGCCCGGCGTCACCCACACGCCCGTGCTGCGGATCCTCGGCTACTACGAGGTGCTGGATCCCGACCCCAGGCATTGCCTCGCGCTGGGCGCGCTGTACGACAGCCTGACGACTCCGCACGCGTTCGCGCGGTTCGCCCGCTCGCGGCTCACCGCACACGCCGCGCTGCGGGTGCAGAAGGAGCGTCGGCAATGAGCCTGCAGATTCTCCTGCGAGCCGCGCGGGCGGTGGCGCCTCGCGGAGCTGCAGCGGGGTTCCTGGGTCGGGCCTTCCTGCCGTGGATGGCCGAGCGCCCGAGTCGATGGCGGCCCGGCCTTCGCACCCTCGCCCACCTCGAGGCCGCCGCGCGACGCCGGCGGCGGACCGCACGGCGGCTGGACATCGACATCCCGTCGACGATGGTCGTGAGCGTCACGTCGGCCTGCAACCTCCGCTGCCCGAGCTGCGCGGTGCTCGACACGGTGGGGCATCCGGCGCGGGTGCTGGACCGTCCGACCCTCGACCGCCTGCTGGCCGAAGGGCGGGAGATCGGCGTGAGCCGCATCGCGCTCGTCGGCGGCGAGCCTCTGATGGCCGAGCCGGTCGACGGGCTGGTGGCCGACAACGCCGACCTCTTCTTCATGATCTTCACGAACGGCCGGCCGCTGACGCCCCTTCGGGCGGACGCCTACGCGGCCCTCGGCAACGTCGCGTTCGTCCTCAACGCCGGCACCGGAAATCGCTGCGGAGCGGTCGACCGACTCGATGAGGGCGTCGAGAAAGCCCTCGTGCGCATGCGGTCGTCCGGGCTCCTCGCCGGCGTCGCGGCGACGGTGTCCTCGGCCAACGTCGACTTCTTCGCGGCTTCAGCGACTCTCGACACCCTCCGGTCGCTCGGCGCCCGCTTCGCGATCTTCTTCGACTACCAGGTCGATCTCGCCGACGTCCGCGGGCACGACGATCTCCGGGTCGCACCTCCGAGGCGCAGGGGCTTCGTCGAGGCGGTGCGCCGCTGGGCGGCGGAGCGCCGCTTCCACGTCGTCTTGGCACCCGAGGACGAGGCGATCCTCGCTGGAGGGTGCGGGGCCGCAGGTCGCGAGATGATCCATGTGAGCGCGTACGGCACGCTGGACCCTTGCCCCTTCGTGCCCTTCTCGCGCTTCCATGTGAGCGACCACGGGCTTCTGGACGTCCTCTGCTCGGAGTACTT
>JACPQR010000092.1 GCA_016190375.1 Deltaproteobacteria bacterium | reverse complement strand
TCGCGCAGCAGCGCTACGAACAGGGCATCCAGTTGCTCGAGGGCGTTGTGGCCATGTTGACGAAGATGATCTGAGGCCGTCAACGAGGACTACGCCCACGTCCAAGTCGTCGTCGCCGTCAAGGTCAACGTCAACGTCAACGTCAACGTCAACGAATACGACCGCGGCGACGCGGCTGCCTCACCTGTTGATTGTAAAGAGGGATCTGCACCCAACTCCGTTGACGCTGGTCGTGGGTGGCCTTACGACCCGATCGTGTCGGGTTCCCTTCGATGCGACGTCGTGGTCATCGGCGGGGGGCCGGCGGGGTCGTCCACGGCTTCTCTCCTCGCGGGGAGGGGGCGCAGCGTCATCCTGCTCGAGAAGGAGCGGTTTCCCCGGTTCCACATCGGCGAGTCGCTCCTTCCACGGTCGCTGTCCGTGCTCCGCGAGCTCGGCGTCGTGCCCGCGCTCGAGCAGGGATACTTGCGCAAGTACGGGGCGCGATTCTGCGACTCGGCCACCGGCCGGATCGCGCACTACCGCTTCGTCGAGGCGCTGGATCCGGGCGAGCAGTTCGCCTACCAGGTTCCGCGAGCGGCCTTCGACGAGATGCTGCTGGACGCCGCGGGCCGCCGCGGCGTCCAGGTCCTCCAAGGCTGGACCGCGTCCGATGTCTGCTTCGAGGGCGGAAGAGCCGCCGGCGTCGTCGCCAGGTCCGACGACGGCTCCTCGCGGCGCATCGACGCCAGCTTCGTCGTCGACGCCTCGGGCCGCGACACGCTCCTCGCGAGCGGCAAGAGGCTGAGAGGTCTGTTGCCGGGGCTCGACAAGACCGCGATCTACAGCCACTGGGATGGAGTCTGGCGGGAAGCGGGCGACGATCAGGGCAACATCCAGATCGTCCTCTTCGAGCCCGGCTGGTTCTGGTTCATTCCGTTCGCCGGCACGATGACCAGCGTAGGCTGCGTCCTGTCGAGCGAGTACGTCCGCACCAAGCGGCCCGACGAGGCGCTCGGCGCCTTCTTCGAGCGGACGATCGCCATGTCGAGCTTCGCGAGCGAGTGGCTCCGCGCAGCGACGCTCGCGACCGAGGTCGGAGCCGTCGCCGACTTCTCGTACCGGGTTCGCGAGCTCGCGGGGCCGGGCTGGGTGCTCGTCGGGGACGCCGCGGGGTTCATCGATCCGCTGTTCTCGACCGGCGTGCACCTGGCCCTCGAGAACGCGCGGCTCGCGGCCGAGACGATCGACGCGGTCCTCGACGCCGGCGATCTCGATCCCGCGCGTTTCGACCCGTACGTTCGCGCGGCCCGCCGCGGAGCCGAGACGTTCGTCGGGCTCGTGCAGGCCTTCTACGACGGCGCTTTCCGGGAGGCGCTCTTCGCGGAGCACCAGCGCCCACTCCTGCGCAGGATGATCACGTCGCTCCTGTCGGGCGATGTGTTCGACGAGGGGGCGAGCTGGTCGCGCTTCGTCGTCGAGCGATACCCCGCACGGCTGGGTTGAGCGCCTGTAGAATCGTCGCGACACCCGCAGCCGCAACCCCTCTGATCGGTGAAGCGGAGAAGCCGGAGGTGGCACGATGACGAAGAAGCCCCCGATCATGATGATCTCCAGCCTGATGTGGGTCCTCGGAACCGGCTGTGCGATGCCGGCCACCGATGCTGGCGAGCCCGTGAAGCAGGGGGACGATCGAGTCATCGAGGTGGGCGGTGCGCCGACGACCGACGCGCTGGCGCGGCTCTCGAACAACGCCTCGGACGGCGTTCCCAGCCTGCTCCAGTCCGCCTTCCGCGGCGCCGAGATGGGGCCGCTGACGGCGTCCGAAGTGGACCGCACGATGCGGTCGCGGCTGGGCTCGATCAGGATGTGTCAGGCCAGGGCCTCGCGTCGCGAGGCGCTCCCCAACGGCAAGGTGGTCGTTCGTTTCCGGATCGCGAACGACGGCGCCGTGGAGGCGCTGACCATCGACGGGCCGGCGTTCTCGAGCACGACGCTGCTCGATTGCATCGGGTCGAGCGTGCGCAACACGCGGTTCAGGCCCTCGACCGGCCAGCCCTTCGCCGCCTCCTACCCCTTCATCTTCGCGGGCAGCTAGTCCTCCTCGACGAGCAGGTCGTAGTCGCCCCCGCCGAATTCGCCGAGTGGCGACGCGTCCAGGTAATAGGTGCCGGGGTCGAGGTCCCGGGTGATCGCCGAGCAGCAGCAGCCCGCGAACGGATCGTCGTCGTTCTCGATGATCAGGTCCTGGTCCTCGTCGTAGAGCGCGAGGACCGTGTCGACCGCGCCGCACTGGCCGGGGCCGTCGGTGGCCATCCTGTAGCTCCCCTCCTCGTAGACCCGGAAGACGTAGAAGTCGTGGTCGGCGCCCTCGTCGAGGCTCGCGTGGACGGTCGCGGGTATGCAGCCGAGCGACTGCGCCTCGTCGAAGTCGTCGTTCGGCTCGTCCTCGTCGATCGGGTCGTCGGAGCACGGCGCGATCGTGAGCGTGTACTCGCCTTCGCCCTCGACGAAGATCGCCAGCTCCTCGCCGGCCGGGCGCCCCCGCAACGCGATCGTCGTGCCCTCGGCCGCGCAGCCGAGCTCGGCGCCGCCGCAGGGGCTCTGCGCGTGGACCACGGGCGCGCCGTCTCCCTCGACCGAGATCGTGGCGGCGCCGTCGTTGCCGACGACGAAGCGATGGACCGCGTCCTCGAGGTCCGCGCCGCCGCAGCTCGCCGTCTCCTCGTCCCCGTCGCCAGTCGTGTCGCCGGTGTACGTCACCACACCCTCGGCGTCGGTCGAGCCTCCGTTGCGCGCGTCGATCGGCACGTCGCAGGAGCCGCCGGCCTCGACGAAGCAGTCCGCGTCGCACACGTCGCCGTCGTCGCGACCGCCGTCGTCGCACTCCTCTGTCGGGCCGACGACCTCGTCGCCACAGACCGCGGGCTCGCTGGCGCACACGGCGCTGCACCCGTCGCGGCCGATGGCGTTGCCGTCGTCGCACTCCTCGCCGATCTCGGTGTCGACGACGCCGTCGCCGCAGACCGCCAGGACACACTCGCCGTCGTCGCAACGAAGCCCGGCGTCGCAGCGGTCCGTGCGACCCAGAGGATCGCACTCGTCGCCCAGGGCGAGGATCCGCCGGAGCTCGAGCGAGACACGGAAGGCGCCGAGCTGCCCGAGCGCTCCATCCACGAAGACGAAACGGGTGGCGCCAGCAGGAACGTCACGCTCGACCGCCTCGAGATCGCCCCATCCGTCGTTGACCCTCTGGCAAGCGGTCTGGGTCGACGAGTCGTCGCACACCTCGCGGATGGACAGGACCACCGCGTGGTCGGTGTCGGCGTCGTACGCTCGGACCGCGAGATCCGCCCTGTCCGGCGTCACGAGCTGCCAGATCAGCTCGCCTTCGTCCGCGAGGACGCAGCCGGGGTGCTCCGTGTTGGGGGCGACCGAGTCGTCCCCGTCGAGGTCGATCGCCTGACCGACCTCGAGGTCGCCGCCGGGAATCAGGGTCGCGAGGGAGCACGATGTCGCGTCCGAGTCGCCGTCGCCGTCGGAGTCGCCGTCGGAGTCGCCGTCGCTGTCGCCGTCCGCGTCGCCATCGGCATCGGAGTCGGCGTCCGCATCCCCGCCGGCGTCGACCGGGGGCGGCTCCGACTCGGCGCAGCCCGCGGCGAGGCAGGGCACGAGGGCCAGGAGGAACCGCATGTGAGGAAGCGTAGAGGGTGGGGCCGGGGCGCCGCAAGCCGGGCGGGCCAGCCATGGCCGTTAGCAGTTAGCTCTTAGCCGTCAGCCCCGGAGGCGGCGCGTCCATCGCTCTCGACGCCCTGTTCGGGCCATCCTGCGAACGCGTCGGCATCCGGGCTGATTGCTGATGGGTGCAGACCCCACCCTACACAACGACTCCGATCTGTTCGTGGACGTGGTCGTAGACGTGGACGTGGACGGCTTCTCAGCAACGTTGCCAGCACTCCGGACGAT
>JACPQR010000091.1 GCA_016190375.1 Deltaproteobacteria bacterium | reverse complement strand
TGGAAGAGGGTGTGCCCATCGAGCACCGCTGGGTCACCAAGGCCGTCGAGAACGCGCAAAAGAAGGTCGAAGCACGCAACTTCGACATCCGCAAGAACGTCCTCGAGTACGACGACGTGATGAACATGCAGCGCAAGTCGATCTACGCGCTGCGCAAGAACGTGCTCGAGGGCCGGTACGCCGTCCAGCCGCAGGAGGGCGCGAACGGGAAGGGGAAGAGGAACGACGATCCTCCCCGCCAGCCGGCGGAGCTCGCGGCGCCGGTCGTCGAGCGCATCCGGGGCGTGCTCGAGTCGATGGTGCGGCACTTCGGCGTCGTCCGCGAGGGCGTGGTCCTCCAGCCGCCTTACCGCGACGACGCGCAGCCGCTTCCGACCCTGGACCAGCTCGAGAGCGTCTCGACCGAGAAGCTCGAGCGCGAGGTCTACCACTACTTCGGCGTCCGCGTGGAGCTCGAGCCGGTGGCGTCGAAGCCCACGGAGATCCTCGACACGCTCCGGCAAGAGGTCCCGCGGGCGCTCGCGGAGCAGCGGGAGAGGCTGCTCGACCTCATCGACGAGACCATCATCGGTCTCATCGGCCAGCACTGTCCCGAGAAGATCAACCCTGACGACTGGGGCCACAAGGAGCTCGAGGACGCGCTGACGCAGGCCTTCAACCTGTCGTTCTCCGGCCTGCGCAAGATCGGATCCCGCGAGGCCATGGCGGAGCGCGCGTTCACGGACGTCGAGAGGTTCCTGGTCAAGCGCGAGGAGGACATGTCGCAGGAGATGCTCCTGCGCGTCTTCCGGATCCTCTACCTCGAGGAGATCGACAAGCAGTGGATCGATCACCTGCAGGCCATGGACAGCCTGCGCGACGGCATCGGCCTTCGGGGCTACGGGCAGAAGGACCCGAAGCTCGAGTACAAGAAGGAAGGCTACGACATGTTCGTCGAGATGATGGGGTTCATCCAGGCGAACGTCCTGTCGAAGCTCTTCCGAGTCCAGGTCCAGAGCGAGGCCGACGCCGCGCGGCTCGGCCAGCGGCGCCAGCGCCGAACCGTCGAGGGCCGCGGCGCCGGCCCCGCGCCCGCCACCTCGCAGCAGCGCGCGGCGGCCGCGGCCGCGACCGCTCCCTCCGCGACGCGCAAGGCGATGCAGGCGGCGTCGCAGGCCCCGCAGAAGGTCGAGACCGTGCGCCGCGAGGCCCCGAAGGTCGGCCGCAACGACCCCTGCCCCTGCGGCAGCGGCAAGAAGTACAAGAAGTGCCACGGCGCCGGCCAGCCCGAGGTCCCGGACCACCGGGGCTGATGAACGGGCGGCGTGGAGGTGTTGGCGAAGCGGGAGCCAGAGGCGGAGCAGAAGGTCAGGCGGCGAACCGAACGATCTCGACCTCGGCACCGGAGCGGACCGCAGAGTCAGCCACCTCGAACACGCGCCTCGCCACAGACTCCGACAGGTAGAACTCGCCGCAGTTGTCGCAGACGTCGGCGGGCACTCCCTTCAAGATGATCGTAGTCTGCCGGCGCTGGAGCGTGACCGTGGTCTCGCCCGGCACGACCTCACCATTCTTGCAGATGATGCACGCCGTCATCGCGTCCTCCTCTTGAAATCGGGGCTCCACTTCGTGTGCTCGGGTTCGTAGACGGTGATCACGTAGCACCGCTGCGTTGCATCGTCACGGGCGACCACGACGTGGAGCACACGCCCATGAACGGTCCCGAGGAGAAGACGGCTTGGATGGGGCTTGTCGTCGGGATACTCGGCGATCGTCTCACCATCGCCGAGGACCCCTCGGACTTCCTCGGGAGGGATGCCACGGGCGAACATCTTGGTGAGAGCATGCCCGGTAAAGATCAGCTCGGAGCAATTCACGACGCACTACCAGGATATCAACCGGCGGGCGTCGGATCGAGGGTGGACAGCTGATCCGGGCGAGTGGGCTCTGAGACTTGGAGGTGACAGGTTCGGGGCCCCACGGTGCCGCCGAGGTGCGTGCCGGCTCACGCGCCTGTCGCGTGCGATGGCGCCGTTGCCCGGCTGCCTGCGCCGTGAAACAGTCGGCTCGAAAGGGGCAGCGAAAGTGTTCGACCTGCCGGGCAGACGCCGACCCCGTCCTCCGGGTCCGACGGCCCTGCGTGGGAACCCGAGGGTGCGACACTCGACCATCTGGCCCACGACTGGGGTCTGCCTGGTCCTCGCGACCTTCGTGCCCGGATGCGGCGGGCTGGCGACGGTCGGCGACGGGGGACCATGGGAGGCCGGTGGGCCGGACGGCGACGCGGACGTGGACGTCGATGGCGACACCGACGTCGATGGCGATGACGACTTGGATGGTGACGTGGACGTCGATTGCGATTCGGACGGCGACGGAGACAGGCGCAGCGAATGCGATGCCGAGCCGCGTGACCCCCGGGACGACGACTTGCCTCCGCACGTGCCGGACATCCCGGAGGACTTCGTGGACGCCTACGAGGCCTGCGACGGAGCCTCCTGCGAAGGCGCGAACCTCATCTCGGCCGGCGGCGGGCTGGGCTTCGACTGCATCGAGGGCAGCCCGCTGGGAGCGGCGTTCAGAGTGGCCAACTGCGGCACCGACACGATCCCGACCGAGGTCCAGGTGAGCTTGCGCTTCGACGGCGAAGAGGTCGACAGCGGCGTGGTCCCGGCCGGCATGGGCCCCGGCAAGGCCTACTGGCTCGGCTACGAGGTCTCTTGGGAGGTGTGGGTCGCTCATAGCGGCGATCCGATCGAGATTGCCGTGGATCCCACGGACGAAGTTCACGAGTGCCGCGAGACCGACAACACCGAGGAGTGGGGAGATGTCCGGCCTGCGTGCATCGCGGGAGTCACTCGAAGCTCGAAGCTCGAAGCTCGAAGCTCGAAGCTCGAAGCTCGAAGCTCGAAGCTCGAAGCTCGAAGCTCGAAGCTGGAGTGTGCCGTGGGCGCGGGTGAGCCCGGGCGTCGGTCGATCGAAGCGGATTCGCCAGCTGCGACACTCGTGATCGAGTCGCGCGGCGAAATCGCGACGACCATATGCGACGAGGTCACGGCTGAGGGCGTGCGCGCCGTCACCGCCTGCTGCATGGAGGAGGTGGCGTCCCTCGCGCGCGCACATCACCCGTCCGCCGTGGTGGCGCACATTGGCTTCGAGCAGCGTAGCGGGCTCGTCGCCACCCTCGCAGCGCGCGGGTACGCTCCAGACGCGCTGATGCTGGTGTACTGCGAACCCTGCGATGCGGCGCTTCTTCCGGCCGCGACGAGGGTGGGCTTGGGCTCGTTCCTCGTCTCATCAGCGCCGCTGCAATGGGTGCCCCGGCTGCTGCCGAATCTCTGCCGGGCGGCACGGCTCCTTGCATTGCATCGTCGGGAACGCGTGGCCTTCGAGCCCGCCGATTCGCTCGCCTTCTCGGGCATGCTCGATCTTGGCGGACTCCTCGTCGACGTCGAGGTCGCCCTCATCCGTGCCGCTCTGTCGCATTCCAGCACGACACGCGGCGCGGCCCGCGTCCTCCGGATGCACGAGCGCACGCTTCGCGGACGGATCGCGAAGCTTGGAATCAGGAGGCGCTCGCAAGAAGCCGCCCACCGTTGATCCCCCGGTGGCCGGCAAGGCCCGCTGGGATCGGCTATCCTCCGCCTCCGTGGCACCGAACGGAAAGCGCAGCATCCTCGTGGTCGAGGACGAGAGGGCGATCGGCGAGTCCATCCAGTTCGTCTTGCGGCGGGAGGGGTTCGACGTGGAGCTCGCGGCGAACCTTCGCGACGCGCGGGAGCGGCTGGCCGAGAAGGACCTCGTGATCATGGACCTGATGCTGCCCGACGGCAGCGGCTTCGACCTGCTCCGCGAGGTCCGAGCGTCGACCGACACGCCGGTCATCGTCGTGACCAGCCGCGACGAGGAGTCCGACCGAGTAGCGGGCCTCGAGTCGGGCGCCGACGATTACGTCACGAAGCCCTTCTCGCCGCGCGAGATCGTCGCGCGCGTGCGGGCGGTGCTCCGGCGGGCCGGCCGAGGGCAGGCTGGTGAGACCCGCCCGTCGGACCCTGGCGCTGGTGCCGGCGGAGCGCTCGAGATCCGACAGGATGAGCGCCGCGTGAGCTACCTCGGGTCGGCGATCGATCTGACCCGCGCCGAGTTCGACCTGCTCGCGACGCTCCACTCCGGCCGCGGCCGCGTCTTCAGCCGCCAGCAGCTCATCGAGGCCATCTGGGGCCACGGCCACGTCGTCGGCGACCGCACCATTGACGGGCACGTGAAGGCGGTGCGGCGCAAGCTCGCGGAGGCGGGTGCGCCGGAGAGCCTCCTGTCGACCGTGCGCGGCGTCGGCTACCGGCTCGAGGAGTGAGCGAGGGGACGCGCCGGCGCGACGGGCCGCCCCTAGCGGCGGCGCGGGGGTATGGGGGTGGCCCTGCGACGGCAGTCGCAGGGAGGGGCCCCGCGCCGAAGGCGTGGGGGTGGCCCACATCGAGATGACGGGCACGTGAAGGTCGTGCGGCGGAAGCTGGCGGAGGCGGGCGCACCGGAGAGCCTCCTGTCGACCGTGCGCGGCGTCGGCTACCGGCTCGAGGAGTGAGCGGCGGGGAGCGGCGGCGCCGCGCTGGGCGTCGTCGCGCAACCGCCGGGCCCGCCCGACCGACAAGGGGGAATGGAACAGGAAGGCGGGAAGGCGGGAAGGTTCGGGGATTGCTCCGAAATGGTCATCGGCGCATGTATCGAAGTCCATCGCGTGCTGGGGCCAGGCCTGCTCGAGTCGGCCTACGAGCAGTGCTTGGCCCACGAGTTGGCTCTTCGCGGTCTGGTGTATCTGCGACAGACGTCCGTGCCCATCGACTACAAGGGCCTGAGGATCGACTGCTCCTACAGGGTGGACTTCGTCATAGGAGGTGAGCTCGTGGTCGAGCTCAAGGCCGTGGAGCGGCTCCTGCCCGTGCATGAGGCGCAAGTGATCACGTACATGAAGCTTCTGGGGCTGCAGACTCGCCTCCTGGTCAACTTTCACGCGGAGACGATCAAACGCGGCCTGCGGCGTCTGACCCTGAAGCCCGCCTTCCCGCCTTCCCGCCTTCCTGTTTGTCCGGCCGGAAACGGGCCGTGAGTGATCACGAACATGAAGCTCCTGGGGCTGCAGACTGGGCTCCTGGTCAACTTTCACGCGGAGACGATCAAGCGCGGCCTGCGGCGTCTGACCCTGAAGCCCGCCTTCCCGCCTTCCCGCCTTCCTGTTTGTCCGGCCGGAAATGGGCCGTGCCGATTGCAGGAAACTGGTTTTGGGCCCTCTTCCGGCTATTATCCGGCCGTGGGCGAACGGACCTGTCCGCAGTGTGGGCGCACCGTGCCGGTCGAGACGCGGTTCTGTCCGGAGTGCGGGGCGACGCTGCCTCTGGTCCAGATCGAGCCGGTGCTGACTCCGCCAGCGGGCTCCCCGGCACTTTCCTCCGAGCAGGCGGCGGTCGTGGTCACCGGCACCGGTGGCACCTCCGGCGAGGCAGGCGAGGCGAAGCCGCGCGCGCTGTTCACGCAGCTCGCGATGAAGGCCGTCAATCTGGCGGACTCGTTCAACGTGCTCTTCGGGGCGCCCTTCCCCGAATGGAAGGCCGAGATCGCCGCTCCGCCCGGGATGAGCACCGCCGGCGGAAAGCAGGCGCTGCAGCACATCGGACTCGTTGCTCCCGGCGGCGGGACCCTCGTCATCGGCACCGTCGATCGCGCGGCGAACCGAGCCGAGCTCCGGTCCTTCGGGCGGATCGACTCGATGCACCGCCAGCGCTTCGGCTTCGGCTTTCCGATCTCCGCCCGCGACTACGAGCGCTTCACGGCTCGAGTCGCGAAGTTCCTCGGCGACGACGGGGTCGCCGTGACCGTCGAAGCACGCTCGTCGAGCACGGACGAAGCGGGCTCGCGCGGCCGCTTCCCGATCGTGTGGCTGATCCTGGGAGCAATCGTCATCGCCGCCGCGGCCGTGGCGATCACCGTCCTCGTGCTCCGCGGGCCTGCATCGCTCCGCCTACCGTGGTCGCAGCCGGAGGTGCCCGCGCCGATGCTGGCGCCCGCGCCGATGCCTGCGCCGATGCCTGCGCCGATGCCGGCGCCACTGCCGCCGGGGGCCGTTCCGTGAGCCAGTGCCCGCGCTGCGGCACCGCCGCGGACCCGGGATCGCAGAGCTGCTCGGCGTGTGGCGCGCCGATGGCCGCGGCGGGAAGGGGTGGCGAGAAGGCGCGGACCGGGCCGAGGCGCGCGTACCTCACGGAGCTCGCGACCAAGGCCTTCGACCTGGCTGACACGTTCAACCTCATGTTCGAGGAGCCGTTCGTCGGGTGGCGGGCAGAGCTCGCCAAGCCCGGGATGAGCACTGCCGGCGGCAAGCAGGCGCTGCAGCACATGGGTCTATTGGCCCAGGGCGGCGGGACCCTGGTGATCGGGCACATCGACCAGTCCACGAACCAGGCGGAGATCCGCACCTACGAGCGCGTGGACGCGATGCACCGCGAGCGGTTTCAGTCGCCGTTCCCGATCGCTCCGGAGGACTGGGACGCCTTCGCGAACAAGGTAGCCAGGTTCCTGCGCACCGAAGGGTTCACGATCACGCTGGTGGACACGGGCGTCAGCAGGCGCCCCCGGGCGGCCTCGCCCGGCGTTCCGGTCCTGTGGGTCGTGCTCGGCGGGCTCCTGATCGCCGCGGTCGCCGTGGCGGCGACCCTGCTGGTGCTACGCTACGCGCCCTAGCTCGGTCTGAATGCGTCTCGGAGTCGGAGTCCTCCTGGCGGCGATCCTCGGCGTGCTCGCGCTGGCGGCGTTCGTCGCCGTGCGCCTCGCGCGTTCCCGGGGCAGGGGAATCTCCATCAGGATGCAGGTCTTCCTCGCGCTCGCCGGAGTGCTGCTCGCCTTCGCGATCTCGCTCGGCGCCCTGAGCGTCCTCCGGTTCGCGGGTCCCGCGCGCAAGCTCGTGCTCGAGGCTGCTCCCGAGCTCGCGGCCACCGCGCTCGTGCTCGTCCTTCTGGCCGCGGCGGCGTCGGCCCTCATCGGTCGCGCGATCGCCCGCCCGCTCGAGGAGCTGACGGCGGCGAGCGAGCGAATCGCGCGGGGAGAGCGCGAGGCCCCGCTCCCGGAGCCGGCCGGCCGCGAGCTCCGCACGCTGACGGAGGCGTTCGAATCGATGCGTCGCGAGCTCCTGGGCCGAAACCTCGCCGCCCAGCTCGCGGCCGACCTCTCTCACGAGCTCAAGAACCCGGTCGCGGCGGTGCGTGCTTCCGCCGAGGTGCTGGCCGACGGAGCCCTCGACGACCCCGCCGAGGCGCGGCGCTTCGTCGCCCGGATCGAGGAGGCGAGCGGGCGGATCGAGGCCCTGGTTCGCAACCTCCTGGCCCTCGCCCAGATCGAGGCCCGCGGTCTCGCGCCCAGACCCGTGACCTTCTCGATCGACGACGTCGTCCGCGAGGCGATCGAGTGCTCGGCCGACCCGGATCGGATCACCCTCGGCGGGTGCGAGGCCGCGTCGATGCGCGGCGACCACGCGTGGATCCGTCGCGCGATCGACAACCTGCTCGCGAACGCGCTCGCGTTCGCGGCCGGCCGGGTCGAGATCGCGGTCACCAAGCGCGCCGCGCAGGTCTGGGTGGAGGTCTCGAACGAGGGCCCGGGCGTCGATCCGCTGGTGCGGGAACGACTCTTCGAGCGCTTCGTCAGCACGCGCCACGCCGAGGGTGGAACCGGGCTCGGCCTCGCGATCGTGCGGGCGGTCTGCGTGGCTCACGGCGGAACCGCGGCGCTCGTGGACCCCGGTCCCCCCGTCACGCGCTTCAGGCTGGCCTTTCCCGTGACCTGAAACCACACGAAAAACACACACACCGCATACCACCCCGGCAAGCCGCCGTGGCAGCTTGCCCTGCATATTCGGCTTGCCTCATCCAGGAGACCCGCCTCGATGATCGACTCTCGTTCCGAACGGCCCCTTCCCACCCACCTCGGCATCATCATGGACGGCAACGGCCGCTGGGCCGAGCGACGCGGTCTGCCGCGGACGGCCGGCCACGAGCGCGGCGCCGAGGTGGTCCACGCCGTGGTCCGGGCCTGCCGCGAGCGCGGCATCCCGTTCGTCACGCTCTACGCCTTCAGCCACCTGAACTGGGGACGCCCGCGGCGCGAGGTGGAGGCGCTGATGGACCTCTTGCCCCGGTTCCTCGACGACTCGGTCGAGGAGCTCCACGAGCTGGGTGTTCGGCTGAGGGTGGCCGGCGAGGTGGACGACCTGCCCCCGCGCCTTCAGGGCCCGATCGCGACGGCATGCGCGCGCACCGCCGGAGGCGAGGCGATGACGCTCACGCTGGCGCTTTCCTACGGAGCCCGCCGGGACGTCGTCCAGGCGATGCGGAACATCGCGGTGGCCGTCAGGGCCGGGACGCTCCTCCCCGAGCAGATCGACGAGGAGCTCCTCCGCGGCGAGCTGCAGACAGCGGGGCTGCCCGATCTCGATCTGGTGATCCGCACGGCGGGCGAGATGCGTCTGTCCGACTTCCTGATGCTCGAGGCCGCCCATGCGGAGCTCTACTTCACCGACGCGTTCTGGCCCGACTTCGACGATACGGAGCTAGACAGGGCGCTCGGCGCCTACGCGCGGCGCGTGAGGCGCTTCGGCGGCGTGACGCCGATGGTGGACGCGGCGGAGCGCCGGTCACGTTCCCGCATCGGGTAGAATCGGAAACGCGGTTGCATCCGGACCGCCGTTCGTGACAAAAGGCCGCACCGACATGGCCACCAACCCGAACGTCGCGTTTGGCGTCTGCTCGGTCTGCCGCAAGGAGATCCTGGTCGGCGCCAAGCTCATCAGGTGCACCGTCTCGACGTGCAACCGCAAGCGCTTCCCGCTGTACTTCTGCTCCCCGAGCTGCTGGGACGCGCACCTTCCCGACGCGCGGCACCGCGATCCCGCGTACACGGAGGAGGTCGCTCGCAAGCAATGAGCTCCGTCGCCGGCTTTCGCTTCGCGGCCGTTCACGCGGGGCTGAAGAAGGACGGGGCGCTCGACCTCGGGCTCATCGCCGCCGACGCGCCCTGCGCCGCCGCGGCGGTGCTGACGAGAAACCGCGTCAAGGCCGCGCCCGTGATCCTCACGGCAGAGCGCGTGCGCCGCGGGCGGGCGCAGGCGATCGTCGCGAACGCGGGTTGCGCGAATGCCGCGACCGGAAAGGCGGGCCTCGCCGCGGCGCGCGCCGTCACCGCCGGCGTCGGCCGCGCCCTGGGGATCGACGAGTCGCACGTGCTGCCCGCGTCGACGGGCGTGATCGGCGCGCTGTTGCCGGCGGAGCGCATCCTGAGCGCTCTGCCCGCCCTGGTCGGCGCGCTCGGCCCGGACGGCGCGGACGCATTCAGCCGGGCGATCCTCACGACGGACTCGGGCCCCAAGGTCGCCGGAGCGACGACGAAGATCGGGCGCCGCCTGGTCTCGGTCCTCGGCATCTCGAAGGGCGCCGGGATGATCTGCCCCGACATGGCCACGACGCTCTCGTTCGTCGTCACGGACGTGGCCGCGAGCCCCGCCGCCCTGCGTTCCGTTCTGCGCCGCGCGACGGGCGAGACCTTCAACGCCATCACCGTCGACGGCGACATGAGCACGAACGACACGATCGCGCTCATGGCGAGCGGCCGCGCGGGGAACGCGCCGCTCGAACGGTCGAGCCGCGACCTGGGCCGGTTCGAGGGCCTCTTGCGCGACGTCCTGGCCGACCTCGCTCGCCAGATCGTCCGCGACGGAGAGGGCGCGACGAAGCTCGTCGAGGTCACGGTCACAGGCGCACCCTCCGCAATCGGCGCGCGCGACGTGGCCCGGAAGATCGCCTGCTCTCCCCTGGTCAAGACCGCGCTCTTCGGCGAGGACCCGAACTGGGGCCGGATCCTCGGCGCCGCGGGCGCCACGAGCGTCCGCTTCGATCCCGAGCGCGTCTCGGTGAAGGTCGGTGGCATTCCGATCGTCCGCCGCGGGGTGGCGATCGGCGCACAGGCCGAGGAGCGCGCGCGCGCCGTGATGAAAGGCCGCGAGTACGAGATCCGCGTCGACCTCGGGGCCGGCGCCGGCACCGCCCGCCTGCTCACGTGCGACTTCAGCTTCGACTACGTCTAGATCACCGCCAACTATCGCAGCTAGCCCAACTTCCGCAGTTCGGCGGGTCAGATCGGCTCATTTCGCGCATTTGGCTCGCGAAGTTGGCACTACATTCTGGCGATCGACGGCGGCGCGCGGACCGGCAGTCTGAGCCCGAGACGATCGAGCAGCGTAGCCTGCGCGCGGTCGGGGCGCACGACGCAGCGAATGCGCTCGACGTTGGGAGAAGCCCCGGGCTACTTCCTGTTCGCCCGAATGGTGGTGCCGGACCGCGACCAGATCGTGGTCGTTCAGATGGTCCGGCGGCCTGACCCGTGATCGGCCGAGGCGTTGCTTCTTCCCCCGGGAGTGGAAGCCACACGATCGTCCCAGGGGCGCTGACGCCGGAGGCGTTTGACGACCCGACCACATACCGGGGAAACCCGCCCTTGCGGCTCGCGCGGGGCGCGTGCTACGGAATCGAGGAGAGGTCGTGGCGTGTCGACTTGCACGGACGAGGCCGAGGTTCAGTCCGCCCTCTCGGAGCTCAAGCAGGAGCTGATGGGCACGTTCGGTGCGCGACTCGTTCGGCTCGTGCTGTTCGGCTCCTACGCTCGCGGAATCGTCCATCCGGAGTCCGACGTCGACGTCCTCGTGGTCGTGAGCCAGCGCGAGCCCAAGGACGGTCATCGGGCCGCCGATGGGGCGGCGGCCGTCATGCTCCGGCGCCCCGACGTAGTACTGAGCCCGCTGGTCCTCTCGGCGGCGGAGCTCGACGAGCTTCGGGCACGGGAGCGTCTCCTCGCCCGAGAGATCGATCGCGACGGGATCGACCTGTGACGCGCGACAACGCCAAGGCCAACGCCGCCTCGGAGATTGCCCGGGCTCGCGTGTCGCTCAGGGCCGCCGGAGTCCTGGCCCGCGAGGGCCTGCACGACGACGCGATCAGCGACGCGTACTACGCCGCGTTCCATGCCGTTCGTGCGCTCCTGTTCTCGATCGGCGAGGAGCCCCGGACACATGCGGGGGTCGTGCACCTGTTCAACGTACGGTTCGTGCGCACGGGAAGGATCGACGCTCGACACCTGTCGGCGCTTTCGCGAGCCCAGCATGACCGCACGGCCGCGGACTACGGCACGTCAGTGACCTTCACGGCCGAGGATGCAGCCGAGCAGATCGCCTGCGCTCGCGACCTCGTCGATGCGGCCGAGGCCCTTCTCGCGGGCTAGGAGACTGGTGCTTCCGTGAAGGTCGGTGGAGCTCCGATCGTCCGCCGCGGGGTGGCGATCGGCGCACAGGCCGAGACTAGTCGCAGCCCGTGACGGCGCATCGACCCTCGTCGCACGGGTGGCCATCGGGGCAGTCGCCGTCGCCGCCGCACGAATAGGTGCAGACCGAGCAGTCGTCCGTCTGCTCGTGGCAGAACCCGTCCTGCGGGTTCGCGCCGTCTCCGGCGCGGCACTCGGCGTCGTCCGAGCAGTCGTCGTCCTGCGATGCGTAGCCCTCGCACGTCGTCGCCGCCGGCAGGCAGAACGTCCCGTCCTCGCCTGTGCGCGTCCGGCTGCCGGTGCACGCCTTGCCTCTACCCTCCTTGGCGCAGTCGGCACCGAGGGCATTGCAGTCGAGGACGCAGTAGGTCGGTGCCGAATCGGGATCGCCGGCCTGCGGATCGGCCGCGCAGACGTGGCCGTCCTCGAAGCAATCCAGGTCGCTCTGGCAGGGCCAGCACGTCGGGACCGTGCCCGGCTCCGACGCAGAGCAAGTGTTCAGGCGAGGATCGCAACCGACGTCGCCGCAATCGGAGTCCTCATCGCAGCGCACGCACCTGCCGTCGTGGCAATCGGGTGTGGCCGGATCATCGCAGCCAGGATCGGCGCCCACCCCGTCCTGGGCGAAGCACGCCACGCATTCGTCCTCGGGGCTGCACACGCCGGAGTCGCAAGCCGCCGCGCACCCCGCGTCCACTCCGGCATCCGGACCGGCGCTCGCGTCGGGGCCCGAGTCTTCGCCCTCACCCTCGCCCTCACCTTCGCCTTCGCCCTCACCCTCGCCTTCGCCACCGCCGTCGCAGGGTCCCAGCGTGGCGGCCACGCGATCGTCGCAGCGGTCGAAGTCGGGGTTGTCGTACCGCTCCCGGCAGGCGAAGGCGATCGTGGAAACCAGGATCAGGGTCGCGTGCCGGCGCATCAGAAAGCTCCCGCGAGGCCGATCGTCCTTCCGCCCTGGGCAACCGACGGCCCCCGCCAGCCCTCAGCGGCGGCGAGGTTCGGGTCGCCGACGAAAATTCGCGCAAAGACGATGAGGCCCGAGATCACTCCCGCCGCGATCATGCCGGCGGCCGGCCAGAGGTTGCCCGCGCGCTCGCGGTACTGGCAATCGCCCTCGTCGTCGACCAGACCCCCGGCGCAGGCTTCGTCACCCGGGGCCACCGAGGCGACGAGGATCGCGGCGCCGCCGGCGACACCCGCCACGGCCACGGCGCCCAGGACCGCGTCGAGCAGATCGAGGCTGTGCGGGATCCGCTCCGGCGGATCCAGGAGGATCGTCGGCTCGAGGTCCACGAGCAGAGCCTGAGTCTGACCCGTGGCCAGCGTCACCTCGCGCGTCACCGGCCGATGACCTTCGAGCTCGAGACGAACGACCCTGGGTCCCTGGGGCACCTCGTCGCTCCATGGCGTCCTTCCGACGAGGACGCCGTCGACCTGCACGTTCGCTCCGGAGGGCGAGCTCTCGACGCGTAGGCGCGCGTGCCTCGGCCGGTCGGGCAACGCGTCGTTGAGACCGGAGGCCGCGGTGCGGGCGAGCGCCACGAGGTCGCTCGGGCTGCCGACGGGCCCGCGCCGCGTCACCTCGGCGACCGCGCGGCGGTTCGCCGAATCCCACGCGACGAGCTCGAGCGAGACCGCGGCCGCGCTCGCGTCGCGCCGCAGGCGGGCGCTGACCACGACCTCCCTCGCGATCCGCGTGGCCGCCTCGCTCCAGCACTCGACGGTGGCGGCGGCGATGCAACCCGGCGAGCGCGCCTCGATGCGCTCCGCGGTCTCGACGGGACCGAGGACGTCGTGCCCCCTCTCGCGCAGCGCAGCGGCGATGGCCTCTCCGACGAGGAAGACCTCCTCGGCGTCGATCGGCCCGTCGGATGCGATCGGCACGACCGCGATCGAGCGCGCCTCGGCGCCGCGCGCCACGGTCAAGGCGGCGATGATCCCGCAGGAGAGAGAGCGCCACCGCATCGATCGGTGGTTACCGCACAACGGCCGCGCGGGGCAAAAAAGAGCAACGACCCGCCGAGACGCCAGAGCCCATGAAGGGACTGGGCATCGACGTGGACGTTGACTTTGACGGCGACGTGGACGTGGACCTGGACGCCCCTTCGTTGACGCTGGCCGGGTCGCGGCGGCCCGGATCGCCTACGTCCACGTCGTCGTCGCCGTCAAAGTCCACGACTACGCCGACGTGAACGTGCGGCACGTCTGGCACGATAGCGGGCCGTTGAAAAAGAGCCGCCGGGGCCCTCAAGGCAACGCCTCCATCCCGCCGCCGGGCCTCGAGCGTCCAAGGGCGATGTCCGGGACGAGCCGCCAGAGCTCGTCGAAGAAGCCGGCCTCGTGGAAGCCGGCCCTGACGTGGAGCAGGTGCTGCCACGTCGGAACGAACGTCGACCGCGAGAAGACGACGTAGTCGGGCAGCAGATCGGGGAGCTTGACCGCGCGAAACACGTCGTCCGCGTCCACGGCCGCGACGACCTCGACGTAGCGCGCCGGATCGAGCGGGTTGGGATGGACCATCCGGACGCCGTCACCCGGCCGGTCCAGCCGTGCGCCGCGGAGCTCGACGAACCCGTCGCCCACGCGGATGGGCAGCCCGGGAGCGACCCGAGCGGTCCACGAGTTCTCGCCCGCGTGACCGTACAGGGCGAGGTGGTGAGGCGGCAGCCGCGCGGGATCGTAGTCCACGTCCGCGAGGACCGGTCCCTGACGCCAGATGGCCCCTCCGTTCCCGAAGCCGCCGCGAGCCGCCCGCTCGGCCGCGTCGCGAAGCGCCGGCGTCGATCGCGGCCGGCCGGTCCCGTAGACGTACGCGGTCAGCGCATGGTCGCGGTCCTCGAGCGGCCCCGATGAGCCCCGGACCTTGCGCAGCCCCGGGCTGGGTGGCGTCCACCGGCGCTCGGCGAACTGGCCTCCGGCGTCCTCGACGAGCACCACGGCCCGGGCCGGGCCCGAGTAGGCGAGGTGGCCATCGACGACGACCTCGACGTCGCCGTCGCATGGTGCCTCGTCGAGCGCGAGTCGCAGCGCCTCCACGTTCTCGGTGCGAACGACGATCCGGTGGCCGCCCTCCGCTACGGAGGCCTCGACACGGGCGGGCGAGCCGAATCTCTCCATCTGCTCCACGCGGACCCACCGCTGTTCGGCGTCCCGGTACTGCCCCGCGACGAGGACGACCTTCGCGGGACGCGAGTCGCGCCGGACGCCGTCGGCGTCGAGCCTCTTCAGGATGGTGCCGTCGCGAAACGCCGGAACCCAGACCGAGTGATAGGCGTTCGGCCACTCGAGCCACGTGTGCCCGCCGCCGACCGCGTCGAGGCGTCGGGCGAGCATTCTCAGGCCCGCCGGCCAGGTTCCGGGATCGCGACCGCCGACCACGAAGTAGAAAGGCGTCGCCGCCGTCCGCTCCGCGAGCTCGATCGGCCGGACCATCGAGAGCAGGCGCCTCTCGAACCCCCTGAGCGGCCGCTCCCGGAGGTTTCGCTGCTTCTGGATGACCGGGTCGGCGAAGCCGCAGATGTCCACGACCGCGGCGAACCTGCCCGCGTATCGCACGCCGAGGTCGACCGCCGCGTAGCCGCCCCGCGACACGCCCGCGAGGACGATCCGATCGGGATCGACGGAGTAGCTCCGAACGACGTCGTCGATGACCTCGAGGACTTCCTCCTCGCCGATTCCGGCGAACGCCGTGTTGCCGTACCCCGACGGAGTCGCCACGAGCCAGCCGAGGTCCGGCAGTCTGGACGACGCGATCGGCCGCCTCGCGATGAGCGCCTTGGTCTCGCCCGCGCCGTTCGGGTAGCCGAGCATCTGTCTGAGCAGCGACATGTGATCGCTCGTCCCCCCACGAAGCAGGACGAAGAGCGGGTACCGCCGAGACGGGTCGTAGCTTCGAGGGACGTAGAGCCCGTAGGGTCTCAGGCCCCCCGGAGCGAAGGGGCTCTGCATCGCGCGATACACGATCCCCGTCGTCGTGACGAACGGGTCGCGGCCACGGGCTGCCTCCGCGGCCAGTGAGATCCCACGCTGCCGCATGATCCGGGCGAAGGTCGGGTCCTCGTGCCGCCACCTCTCGGCCGACCAGGCGTGGAAGCGGAGCGTGTCGATCGTGCCCTGGGTCAGCGAGCCCTTCGACGCGGCCTTCGCGGCGAGCTCGACGAGCTCCTCGGGTGGCGATCCAAGCGGAAGCGCGAACAGGAGAAGGACTGCTGAGGCGGGCATGGCTTTTTTGCCGCGTCGCGCCGGCCGAAGGTAACATGTCAGCCTCAGCGTGGACCTACTGTTCTGGGTCGCCCTCTGGGGCCAGCTCCCGAGCCTCCCGGCCCCGGCCGGCGACGAGGTGCGTGGCTTCGACGCCGTCGACTCGGCCCGGCGGCGAAGCGGCGGCTCTGCCTGTCGCGAGGATCGACGCCTGACGGCCGCAGCCCGCGACACGAGCCGTGCCCTCCTCGAGGCGTCGGACGCGGACCTACCCGACACGGCCTGGACCACCTTCGCCGCTCGCAGGCTCGGCGTGACGGATCCCGGCGTGCGTCCCTTCGCGGTGCGCTACCGCCGGATCGACGAAGCTCTGCGGCGAATCCGGGAGGCTCCAGCGGCCGGCGACGCGCTCGCCACTCACTGCGGGATCGGCGTCGCGGCCAGCGGGGAGACGCGCGTCCTCACGGTCCTGAGCGTTCGCCGCTCCGCCGCGATCGATCCGTTTCCGGTCAGGCCCGCGCTCGGCCAGGCGGCCCTCCTCTCGGGGCGGCTCTCGCGCGGCTACGAGCACCCCCGCGTCTTCGTCACGAGGCCCGACGGTACGGTCGAGCGTGTCCTCATGCTCCCGCGGGCCCGAGGATTTGCGGCCAGCCTGCGGTTCGACGAGGTGGGCTCGCACCAGATCGAGGTGATGGCGGATGGTGCCTCGGGCCCCGAGCCGGTGGCGATCCTCGGCGCCTGGGTGCTGACGCCACCTCCGGATCGTCCCGTGGTCCTGGTGCGTCCCGACCTCCCCGAGGATCCCGCGACAGTCGCCGGCCGGCTGCACGAGCTCGTGGGCGTGGCCCGCGCCCGCGCCGGCCTGCCGGCGCTCCGTCCCGACGCGAGGCTCGCGCGGATCGCCCGTGAGCACGCCGTCGACATGCGGGGCTCGCGCTTCTTCGGGCACGTCTCGCCGACGCGGGGAAGCCTCGCCGACAGGATGCGGGCGGTAGGGCTCTGGTCGCCGCGGGTCGCGGAGAACGTCGCGCGCGGGCCTTCGGCCGAGCGGATCGACACGAACGTCATGGCGTCGCCGGCGCATCGCGCCAACGTCCTCGACGCCCTCCTCACGCACGTAGGAGTGGGGGTCGCCGAGATCGCGGCCGGCGACATCATCGCGGTCATGGTCTTTGCCACGGACCCGACCGACGACCGCTGAGGCTCGATCAGCGAGCCTTCTCGCCCGCCGTGCTGAACCACGCGAGCACCTGCGCCAGTCCGTAGCTCGCGAGAGCTCCGTACGTCAGGAGCGTCGCGGCGGCCACGCCCAACCCCAGGAGCTCCCCTGACGAGCGCACGGCAGCGAGACCCGCGAGGAGCGCGAGCCCGGGCTTCCACAGCACCATCACCCGCCCGACGGTGCCGCAGCCGCCGGTGCTGGCGCTCGACATGAAGGCGAGGAGCGAGAGGGCGCACAGGACGAAGAGCCCGATGTTCCAGACCGACGTCGCCATCCCCAGAGCGCCGCCGGCAAGGCCGTCCACGATCTGGCGCGTCATGCCCGAGCCGCCGGGCACGAGGGCCCACCCGAGGGCCAGAAGAATCCCCAGCGCGACCGCGATCCGCGACAGGAGCGAGGCTCGGTAGTTGGCGCGGTGGATGAGCGCGCCCGGCAGGAGGATCGTCGCGGCGGCGATGAGCACCGCCGTCCAGCCGCGATCAGCACCGATTGGACCCAGGCCGACGGTTCCCGCCACGAGCGGCGCAGCGCCCAGGATGAAGGCAAAGGCCGCGCGAACCACGTAGGGAACGGGAACGAGACCCAGCAGGAGGAGCAGGATCCCCGCCGCGGGCGTGAATAAGGCCATCGCGCGCGCCGCGCCCTGCGCCTCGAGGGCGGCCGTCCAGGCGAACGCGAGGGGCCGGAGCGAGACCGGGGCCGCCCAGAGCCCGACGAGCGCGGCGCCGAGTCCGATCGCCAGCGCGCGCATCCAGCCGCGACCGGGCTCCGTGGGCGCGATGTCCTCCTGCAGCGCCTTGCTGGCCAGGAAGGGAGGGCTCGTCGTGGTGGCCGCCTTCTTGACCGAGGCCGACGACTGCGTCGGCGAGATCGCTCCGTGCGTTCCGGAGGCCGAGAGGGTCGGCGCCTGAGGCTGCGTGGTGGTCTTCGGAATCTCCGCCGGCTGCATCGCTGTCCTCGGGACCAGATCGTCGAACTTGAGCGAGCCGGGCGCGATCGTGTCCGCCAGAGGGTCTGCCGAGGAGCCGGGGATCTCCAGGCCCGTGAGCTGAGCTGGCTCGACGCTCCGGGTCGCGACAGCCTGTGGCGCCTTCGCCGGAACCGCGGGCGGTGGCTCGGTGTCCCTCGTCGCCTCGTCGCCGTCGGGCTCAGGAGGTCGGGTGGGCCTCGGCTCCTCGCGCGAGCCCGTCGTCGGTCTCGCCGGCGCGACCGCCACCGCGGCAGGAGCGGCAGCCGGCGCGGGCTGGCCCTGGGGCGCCGAGGCCAGGAGCATGGTCCCGCGGCTCGCCGGTCTGGGAGGCTCCGCCCCTCCAGCCGCCTGCGCGGCCCCCGCTTCGAGCCGCGGCTCGGGCTGCACCGCCACACCACCAGCCGCGGGCGCCGCGCCAAACGCCACGGTCGCGCGTGGGAGGTCCTCGGATGGGGGCGCGGGCCTGGCGCCGGTCGCGGGGCCCGGAGAGGAGGTCAACGACCCGAGCATGACGGTGCCCCGCGGCGGGCCGGCCGCAGCCGAGCTCCCGCCGGCCGTTGGCGCCTGAGCGGGGCTCGACGTCTGGGCCATCGATCCCAGAAGGACCGTTCCTCTCGGGCCTCCGGCGCCAGCGGCCGGAGGTGCCGGCTCCTGAGCCGGGCCGGTCGCCGCGCGCGGCGCCGCCCTGGCAACCAGCGGAACGACCTCATCCGAGAACCCCCAGCCATCATCCAGCGGATCCGCCTTCGGCGGGGCGGCGCTCGGGGCTCGAGGCGCGGCCGCCTGCGCGGAGGGAGTCGCGGCAGGCGCCTTCGGGTCGGAGTCCCACCCGTTCCCGTCCTCGACGGGAGCCGGCGCGGTCTTCGGAGCCACCAGCGGCGGCGCCACGACGCCCAGCATGGTGCGCCGTCCGCCCTTCTTGCCCGTGTCCGGCGTCGCGGGTCTTCCCGAGGCCGCGGCGGCTCTCGCGGCGTCGATCGCCTTCTGCAGCTCCGCCTGGTCCACGCCCGCTATCCCCATCATCGTCCGCTTCGGCGGGCCGGCAGCGGAAGGTGCGTCGCCGTGCATCGGCGATCCACAATGCACACAGTGGACTGCCGACTCCGGTACCTCGGCTCCGCACTTCGGGCAGGGGACCATCGGCTTGGGCCAGACTATAGACCGTACCGCGCGGGGCCGGCAAACCCGCAAACCCGGGCTGCGCCTCCCCCCCGGCCGTCGCTGCCGCCGGTTAGCGAGGAACGAGCGAACGAAGGCCGATTCACTCGGCCGCAGTGAGCGCTCGCATGCCCATCCGGTTGCTTGCCAGACGCGGGCCCAACAGGCGACAGGCGACAGGCAACTGGCAACTGGCAGCCGCCGGACGCACGCGCTGCTCGTCCGGGTCCGGAATTGCCCGTCGC
>JACPQR010000095.1 GCA_016190375.1 Deltaproteobacteria bacterium | reverse complement strand
GGACTCGGACTCGGACTCGGACTCGGACTCGGACTCGGATTCCGACACGGATTCCGACACGGACGCGGACGGCGACGCCGATTGCGCCGTCGACACCGACTGCCAGGACCAGTGGGATTGCACGCGGGACCGCTGCGTTCAGGGCTCGTGCGTCTTGCAGCCCCAGAGCTCGGCCTGCGCGGACGGCGATTTCTGCAACGGCGAGGAGCGCTGCGACGTTCAGCAGGGCTGCGTGGACGGAGAGCCGCCGTCGTGCGACGACGGGCTCGATTGCACGCTCGACGAGTGCGGCTTCGGCCCCGACGGCGCGGAGGCCTGCGCGCACACGGCGGTGGACGAGGTGTGCGACGACACCGACCCGTGCAACGGGATCGAGGTCTGCGATCCGACGGTCGGCTGCGTGCCTGGCCCGCCGCTGACCTGCGACGACGGCGAGTACTGCACCGAGGATCTGTGCGTGCCGTTCGTCGGTTGCGAGCAGGTGCCCCTCGACATGGACGACGACGGCTTCGTCGCGCCGGAGTGCGGGGGCGACGACTGCAACGACCAGAACCCCAACCAGCAGCTCCGTGGCGGAAGGGAAATCTGCGGGAACGCGCTCGACGACGATTGCGACGGCGCACCCTGCGCCGCGCAGGGCTGCGAGAACGCAGACGACATCACGGGCTGGACGACGATCGTCGGCTCGACGGTCGGGCGGGACAACCTCACCGAGCAGTGCGGCGCCAGTGGCCCGGACGTCAACTATCGCTTCACGGTCACCGAGGTGCCGGCGATCGTGTACGTCGACAGCTTCGGATCGGACATGGACACCTTGCTGGGGCTGTTCACCGGCTGCCCGCCGGAGCAGGCGGTCAGTGGCTGCAGCGACGACGCCTGCGACACGGAGCAGAGCCAGCTCGCCGTCGAGCTGCGCGAGCCCGGCACGTACTACCTGCTCGTGGACAGCGGCCCGGCCTGGCCCGCCGGTGGCGACTTCAAGCTCCGCTTCAGCCTCTCGGCCTGCGGAGAGATGACCGAGGTGGGCGCGGACGGAACGTATGCCGGGGGCACTTGCACGGAAGGCAACGACAGCGACGGCGTCTGCGGGACCTTCTCGGGCGCCGGGGACCACTCGTACTGGACGACGTTCTGCCCTCCGGTCGGCGGTGGCAGCGGCTACGCCTACTCCGCCAGCCTCTGCGGCGCGAACTGGGACACGTTCCTGTACCTCCGGAGCGGAACGTGCCGCGGGACGGACATCGCGTGCAACGACGACAACGGCCCCGTCTGCGGCGGGGTCGCGTCTTCTCTCGAGGCGACGATCGCCGAGGCGGGCATCTACTTCCTGGTCGTCGATGGCTTCGCCGACCGATGCGGGGACTACTCGCTCGACCTCGAGCTCGGGCGATAGGCGCGCTCGGGCGGTGGCTCCGCTCCTCTTCGGTCACCGGGGCGCCTCTGCGCTCGCGCCCGAGAACACGATGGCCGCCTTCAGCCGCGCGATCGCGGACGGCGCCGACGGGGTGGAGCTCGACGTCCGGCTCTGCCGCTCCGGCGAGCTCGTGGTGGCGCACGACCCGGACCTGCGCCGCGTCTCCGAGCCCGGCTCGATCGGGGAGCTGACGCTGGGCGAGCTGCGGGCGCGGGACCTCGGCGGCGGCGAGAAGGTGCCTCTCTTGGACGAGGTGCTCGACCTCGCGACGGGCGGCAGGTTCATGGTCGACGTGGAGGTGAAGACCAACGGGCCGCGGGGCGCCGAGGTGGCCGGCGAGCTCTGCCGGCGACTGTCGTTCAGGGCTCTCGAGAGCGCGGACCACATCCTGGTGTCGTCCTTCGACCCGCGCGCGCTGGCGGTCGTGCGCTTCCGCGCGCCACGGCTCGCCAGCGGGCTCCTCTTCGGCTCGAAGCAACGCTGGCTCCTGAGGAGCGGCCTTCTGGCCGTCCCACTCGGGGCGAGCGCGGTACACCCCGAGTTGCGGCTCGTCAGCCCAGCGCTGGTCCGCGCCTGGCACCGGATGCGCCGCGCCGTCAACGTCTGGACCGTCGACGATCCCCCGGCGCTGCGCCGCCTTCGCGACCTCCGCGTCGACGCCATCATCACGAACGACCCGGGCGCCGCCCGCCGCGCGCTAGAGGGCTGAAGAGGCCTCGAACAACCGCGTGGGCCGGCGGCTGTCGCCGACCTCTCGACCGCTCCCGGCGCCAGGCGTTATCCTCCACGGAGTGCGAGCGGCCGCCTCGGCTTTGCTCTTCGCGATGCCGCTCGTGGCATCCTCGTGCGAGAGCTCGGTGTCCGGACGCGCCGGCGACGCGGGCATCGATGAGTGCTGTCTCGAGCTGCGCTGCGCGCCGGGGCAGGAGTGCTTCGATTGCAGGTGCCGCGAGTCGGCGTGCTGCGCGGCGCTGAGCTGCCAGGAGGATCTCCAGGTCTGCGTGAACTGCGCCTGCGTCTACGTCGAGGACGACCCGGGCGCGGATGGCGGCGGCGGCGCGACCGATGGCGACGGTGACGGCTTCGACGCGGACACGGACTGCGACGACGGGGCCAGGGCAGTCAACCCTGGGGCCGCCGAGGTCTGCAACCTGGTCGATGACGACTGCGACGGCTCGACCGACGAGGACAGTTGCCCGGGACAGGAGTGCTGCTCGGGCGAGTGTCGCGAGTGCTGTGAGGACGCGCACTGCGACGACGGCGACGGCTGCACGGCCGACGTCTGCGACATCGGACAGTGCCGGCACGACCGCCCGGGCGGCTGCGGCGAGTGCTGCCGCGATCTGTGCGAGGACCTGCACGACCGGGGTTGCGCCAGCGTGATGAACGGCGACTGCGGCGAGCTCTGCTCGGCGCTCTCGGCCGTCGAGGACGATTCGGGCTGCACCGGCGAGAATCGGGACTACCAGGCGTGCCTCAGCGCGTGCTCCGACGTGTGCGAGGCCGAGTGCGACGACCTGGGAGACGCGCTGGCCAGGTGCGTGGGAAACTGGTGCGCCTCGCACTGGACCAACGGCAACTGTCAAACGCTCGCCGGGTCCTTCAATTTCTAGCGAGGGGGCTTGCGCCCCCCTCGATTGGCGACCCCTAGTCGCTGTCGAATGGCACGACATCGACGCCGGCGAGGTCCGGGATCTGGGCGGTCAGGGCTTCGCGAAGCTCCGAGGCGGTGGCGACGAGCACGATCGTGAGGTCGCGGTCCCCGAGATGCCTCTGCACGGCGGCGTTGGCCGAACGGAGGTCCACGCCACGGATCCTCTGGACGTAGTCGCGATAGTAGTCGCGCCCCAGCCGCAGGACCTCGGCGTCGATCCGCTTTTCCAGCCTCTTTTCGGCGGTATCGACCTCGAACGCGAAGTTGTTCTCGAGGAAGCTCTTGGCGAAGTCCAGCTCCGATTGCGTGATGCCGTCCTCGACGAACCGGTGAAGGAGATCGAGCTCGAGACGGATACAGGCCAGAGCGTCGGTCGCAGCCGGGAAGGTCCAGAGGTAGAAAGCGTCGGGCGATCGCCCGCGCACGATCCGGCTGGACGCGCCGTAGCTCCAGCCGCGCTTCGAGCGAACCTCCTTCATCAGCCGGGCCGTGAACGTGCCTCCGAACACGGTGTTGGCGACCGTGAGCGGAAAGTAGTCCTCGTCGGCTGCCCGGATCCCGACCTGTCCGATGAAGACCTGAGTCTGGGTCCGGTCCGGCTTGTCGACGATGACCAGCCGCCGGCCACGCGGCGTCCGGGCAGTGCCCAGCCTCACCCTGGGCCGCTCGCCGGAGCGCAGATCGTCGAAGTGGTCGTCGACGAGGTCCTTCAGCTCCTCCTCGCTGACGTCCCCGGCGGCACCGAGGATCAGGTTCTGCGCGACGAACGTGGACCGGAAGAAGCGCCGGACGTCCTGGCGCGTGATCCGCGCGACGCTCCGGGTCGTTCCCATCGGAGGGCGGCCGTAGGCGTGCCCCTGCATCAGCACGCGCCGGAAGTGGTTCATCGCGAGCTCGCGATCGTCGTCCCGCCCGGCGACGATCTCGGCGATCGTCTCGCGCTTTAGGCGCTCGAGCTCGCTCGAGGCCAGGGTCGGCACGCTGATCATCCGGGACAGCAGCTCCGCGAACGGCTCGAGGTTGCGCCGGATCACCTGCCCGCCGATCGTGATCGAGTGGTGGTCGGCGCTGATCGTGATCACGCCACCCAGCCGGTCGACCAGCTCGTCGATCCGGTCCGCGCTCAGGCCCGGCACGCCACGTCTGAGGAGCGTCGACGCGATCCGCGCCAGCCCCTCCTTTCCCGGTGGGTCGAGCGTGCTGCCGGTTCGAGCCGTGACCGAGAGGGACACGATCGGAAGAGCATGGTCCTCCTCGAGGAGCACCAGTGTGCCGGCCTCGGTGCGGAAGCGCGCGCCATCGGCAGACGCGACCGCCGGCGCCGCACCGATCGACGTCAGCATCGCCATGGCCATCGCCAGCCTCATTCGGAGCCGCGCCCGGCTTCCGTCCCGGCTGCCGGGGACGGCCCGCCGCCGGGCGGTTCGGGCACCGCGACGATCGCGGTCCGGTTGGTCCGCCTGAGGAACCGGCGAGCAGCGCGCCGGACGTCCTCGGCGGTCACGTTACGGATCGCCTCCAGGCGGTCGAACATCGTACGGAAATCCCCCAGGGTCGTCTCGTGGAATCCGAGCTGCTCGGCCTTGCCGCCCGCGGTCGTGAGCCCCTGCAGGAACTGGAGCTCGAGGCGGCTGCGCGCTTTCTCCATCTCCTGGTCGGGGACGAGCTCGCGCCTGAGGCCCGAGACCGCGGTCGCGATGACACGCTCGGCCTCGGCGGCCCGGTGTCCCTGCCGGAGCTCGACGAAGACCTCGTACAGCCCCGGGTCCGCGAACGTCGAGACCCAGCCGCGCGCGGAGGAGGCGATCTCCAGACGGGTCACGAGCGATCGGTACAGGCGGGACGACCTGCCGCCGAAGAGCACCTCGTTCGCGACCGTCAGGGCCACGTGGTCGGGGTCCGACAGCGCCGGGCCGCGCCAGCCGACCTGCAGCCGATCGGCCGCGACGGGCTTCTCGACCGTGACCCGGCGCTCCCTCCGCTGCCGGGGCTCGCGGGGGAATTCCTGGCCCGGGATGCCCTGCCGCGCGATGGAGCCGTAGTGTCGCCTCACCAGCCGGAGCAGCCGCGCGGTGTCGACGTCGCCGACCACCACGAGGGTGGCGTTGTTCGGGGCGTAGTAGGTCCGGTAGAAGGACCGGCAGTCCGCGGTGTCGAAGGACTCGATGTCGCTCATCCACCCGATCGTGGGCCAGTGGTAGGGGTGGCGGGAGAAGGCGGTCTTGTAGAGCAGCTCGTTCAACGAGCCCTCGACGCTGTCATCGACGCTGTACCGGCGTTCGTTGGCGACGACCTCCTTCTCGCTCGTCACCTGCGGGTCCTGCAGGACCAGGTGCTGCATGCGATCTGCCTCGAGGCGCACGGCCAGGTCCAGCTTCGAGGACGGCAGGTTCTCGTGATAGAAGGTCCAGTCGACCCACGTCGCCGCGTTCGATTCGCCGCCGGCCTGCTCGAGGATGCGGTCGAACTCGCCGGCCCGCAGGCTCTCGGTCTCGTTGAACATCAGGTGCTCGAAGAGGTGCGCGAGGCCCGTCTTTCCTTCCCGCTCGTTGCGCGACCCGACGCGGAACCAGGTGTGGTACGAGAACACCGGTGCGGCGTGGTCCTCGGACACGATGATCCGTAGGCCGTTCGGCAGCTCGAACTTCGAGATCCGCTGGCCCGCGCCGAACGTGGCCTCCGCCGCGAGGCGAATCCGCTCGCTCCGGTCGATGCGGTGGTTGACCCTGGCCAGCAGGCCCACCGTCGGGGATGGTGTCGCCGCGCATCCCGCCGTGAGTAGGGCGATCGCCACGAGGTCCTTGGGCGCCAAGGGCCCGGATGATACGCGCCGCGGGGTGAATCTGCTATAGGTAGTGCCCTTCGATGACACGGTCGTCACTCGTCTTCTTCGCCGTGATCGCCCTCGGTGGATGCGACTCGAGGCAGACCGAGGCCAACGAGACGGCGCTCCTCTTGCAGCGCGTGCAGAGCTACACGGACTCGGAGGGGCCCGAGCAGGAGACGAGCCTCGAGGCGCTGCGGGCGTTCAAGCCGACCTCCAGCAGGGTCCGGGAGGCGCGAGACTCCTGCGTGGCCGCTTACTCGCTGGTCGAGCGCGCCGAGCGCGACCACGAGACGGCAAAGAAGTTGCTCGGCGAGGTGACCAGCGGGAAGCGCCAGCTCGGGGAGACGCGCGGGACGATCGAGGGCCGAATCGATAGGTCGAACCGCGCGATCGAGGAGGCGCGCCCCCGGATCAACCGCTGCACGAGGCTGCTCTCGGACCTGAAGCGGGAAACGCGCCAGAACTGAGGCATGTCGCTCCTGCAGCTCGATTCGGTCTCCTTCAGCTTCGCCGGCAGGGACCCGCTCTTCGAGTCAGTGACGTTCTCGGTCGCCGCCGGCGAGAGGTTGGCGCTCGTGGCGCCGAACGGCGTCGGCAAGTCGACCTTGCCGAAGATCGTCGCGGGTGATCTCGAGCCGACGGAGGGGCGCCTGATCCGCAGGCGCGAGCTTCGGCTGGGCTACCTGCGCCAGTCGCACGAGCCGCGGCTTGCAGGAGACGTGATGTCTGCGCTCCTGGAGCCGTTCCGCGAGGCGCTCTCGATCCGCGACGAGCTGCGGCGGGCGCTAGAGGCCGGTGACCTCGAGAGGATCGAGGAGACTCAGGCGCGCTACGAGGCCGCCTCGGGGTACGACATCGAGCGCAGGGCGGGCCGCCTCGCGACCGAGCTCGGTCTGACCGACGCCGACCTCGGCCGTCCGGTGAGCTCCCTGTCCGGAGGCGAGCGCGGCCGGCTGGCGCTCGCGACGGTCTTGACCAGCGAGCCCGAGCTGCTCCTTCTCGACGAGCCCACGAACCACCTGGACCTGGACGCCACCTTGCGCCTCGAGACGCTGCTCCTGGGCAGCCCGGCCGGCGTGATCGTGGTCTCGCACGACCGCGCGTTCCTCGAGGCGACGTGCCCGCGGATCGCGGAGCTCGGCGAGGGCGGAGCCCGGCTCTTCGTGGGCCCCTACTCGCGCTACGAGATCGAGCGGGAGAAGCTGCGCGAGAAGGAGACCGCCGCCTTCGAGCGCCAGAAGGATGAGATCGCACGCACCGAGGACTTCATCCGCAGGAACATCGCCGGCCAGAAGACGAAGCAGGCCCAGTCGCGCCGCAAGGCCCTCGCGAAGGTCGAGCGGCTCGCTCGACCGGAGGACGAGTGGCGCGACGCCGGACGGATCGGCCTCGGGTTCGCCCCTGCGCCCAGGACCGGGGACATCGTGCTCGACGCACAGGGCCTGGGCGCCGCCCGCGGCGGCAGGAGGCTCTACGAAGGGCTCGACCTCCTGGTCAGGCGCGGGGAACGGCTCGCGATCGTCGGCCCGAACGGCGCCGGCAAGACCACGCTCCTCAGGGCTCTCGCCGGCCGCGACGAGCCCGACGAGGGCACGCTGCGGCACGGAACGAACGTCGTCCTCGCCGTCATGGACCAGCACCTCGAGGCCCTCGATCCCGGCCGATCGATGATCGAGGAGATCCAGACCGTGCGCGGGGACATGAGCACGGACCGCGTGCGCGAGTACCTCGCCCGCTTCAGGTTCTTCGGGGAGGAGCCGTTCCGGGTGATCGAGGGGCTGTCCGGAGGCGAGCACGCACGCCTCGCCCTCGCGAAGATGCTGCTCGTACCCCGGAACCTCCTCTTCCTCGACGAGCCCACGAACCACCTGGACATCCCGGCGTGCGAGGTCCTCGAGCGAGCCCTGGCCAGGTTCGAGGGAACGATCGTGCTTGTCTCGCACGACCGCGCGCTGATCGACCACGTGGCCACCCGCATCCTCTGGCTCGGCGAGCGCGGGGTCATCGCCATGGCGGGAAACTGGTCGACGCTCAAGGGTCATCTCGACGGTCGGTCCGGCGGCCCGGCTAGTACCGGCCGGCGGAAGTTCGGTCATGGTTTGGGCGAGCAATCGGCCCCGAGGGCTAGGCGCGCCGACGACGCGTACCGCCGTGTACTCGGAGGTGGCGCAACGACGCCATCGGGGTCGAGGGCCGGCCAAACCGTGGCCAGACTTCCGCCGGCCGGTACTAGCT
>JACPQR010000087.1 GCA_016190375.1 Deltaproteobacteria bacterium | reverse complement strand
CTGGTTCGGTCAAGCCGTGAGCGGTGCGTGCAATCCGCTTTCCGGAATTGCCAGTTGCCAGTTGCCTGTTGCCAGTCGCCTGTTGCCTGTTCCGGATTCAAGCCTGCGATGGTCTGGGGCACCGGCGCAAAACCCGGGACCGTGCAATGCACCCAGTTGCCAAAGCTGCCTTGTCAGCTCGTGCGGCTGCCGCTAGGGTCGGCCGCGTTCCAGGAGGGCCGAGTGATCACGACGAGCATGGTGGACGAGCTCCTGGCGGGCGTGCGGGGCCAAGCCCTGCGCGAAGGAACGCGCTATGCGCGCGAGGCGCGGGTCGCTGACCTGGCTGGCTCGGCGGACAGCGTCACGACCGTGGTGAGGGGCAGCACCGGCGACTTCGAGGTGGAGCTCTGGACCGAGGACGGCGTTCTGGAGCACCACTGTGGCTGCCCGTCGTGGCGCGACCCGTGCAAGCATCAGGTCGCGGCAGCGCTCGTGCTCCGCCAGCACCTGGCGGGAACGAACGGCAACGGTGCCCGCGCGGCGAGCGGACGAGGAGCTCGCCCTCCCGCCATCGACGCATCTCGGCTGACCGACACACCGCCTCCCGAGCCGGCCGTCGCGCGAGCACGGGCGCTCGAGGAGCGGGCCGCCGCGGCGCGCCGCGAGAAGCTCGTCGTTCGACCCGCCGAACCGCCGTACCTCTCGGTCACGAGCCCCTCCGGCTTCTCGTACCGGGTGCGCCTGCGCGGCGGCCCTGACGGCCCCCATGGGTGCGACTGCCCCGACTTCGAGGCCAACCGGCTGCACACTTGCAAGCACGTGGAGCGCGTGAGGCGGCACCTCCGGAGCGCGCGTCTCCCGAGGGAGCACGGGGCCGCGGCTGGCCGCGCGCGCATCTACCTCCACCTCGGCGAGGTCGTCGAGCCTCGCCTCATCGGCCAGCCCGTCGGCCGGGGATCCGCCGCCGTGCGCGCAGCCTTCGGCGACGCCGGTCGGCCGGTCGTGGTGGTGCCGCAGGCGGAAGAAGAGCTCCGGGACTGGCTGGCGGGCTTCGGCGGGTGGACCGAGCCCGAGGCTCTGGCCTGGCTGGACGGGCGCATCGAGCGCCGGCCGAGGCTGCCCGCGAGCGACTTCGAGAGCATCGTCGGCCCACTCCCCCTCGAGCCATACGACTACCAGTGGAAAGGTGCGGCGTTCCTGGCGGCGACGGGCCGCGCGCTCCTCGCTGACGAGATGGGTCTGGGCAAGACCGTCCAGGCCATCATGGCGGCGGCGGCCTTGCGCCGGGCGGAGCGGCCGGTCACGCACGTGACCGTCGTCTGTCCCGCGAGCCTGCGGGGAAACTGGCAGGACGAGATCCGCAGGTGGCTGGGCGAGGAGGCCGTCGCGCTCGAGGGCCCGGTCCCCGAGCGCGCACGCGTCATCGCATCACGCCCACAGTGGCTCGTGACGCACTACGAGCAGGTCCTTCGCGACCATCCCCACCATCGCGCGAATCCACCCGATCTTCTGATCATCGACGAGGCGCAGAGGGCGAAGGGCATCCAGACACGCACGGCCAGAGTGCTCAAGGCCATCGAGAGCCGCCATGTCTTCGCGCTCACGGGAACGCCTCTCGAGAACCGGCTCGAGGAGGCCTACGCGATCGCGCAGCTCGTCGATCAGCGACTGCTCCCCCCGCTCTGGCAGGTCGATCGCGACCACTTCGTCCGCGACGACCGGGGACGTCGGGTGGTTCTGTATCGCAACCTCGACGCGCTGCGGTCGCGTCTGGCGCCGGCCTTCCTGCGCCGCCGCAAGGAGGACGTGGCGGTCCAGCTCCCCGAGCGGCTGCGCTCGGTCTCGCTGCTCGCCATGCACCCGGCGGTCATCGACACCTACGAGGACGTGATGGCGCAGGTGGCCAGGATCGCGACCAAGAGGGTGATCCTCCCGGCCGATCTCGAGCGCATGCAACGCCTGCTCGTGATTGCCCGGCGCTGCTGCAACGGCCCACACATGCTGGGCCGGGAAGTCCGTGACCGCGAGGTCCCGAAGCTCGACGAGCTGGAGCATTCCTTGCGCGATCTGTGCCTGGGCGAAGGGCGCAAGGCCGTCGTCTTCTCCGAGTGGACCGACATGACGGACAGAGTGGCGTCGCTCTGCGATCGGCTTTGCCTACCCAGCGTTCACCTGCACGGCGGCGTCCCGGTGGCGCGCCGTCCCGGGCTCATCCGCTCGTTCACCGAGGGGCAGGGACCAGCGGTCTTCATCAGCACCGACGCGGGCGGCGTGGGGCTCAACCTTCAGGCCGCGGACGTCGTCGTCAACCTCGACCTTCCGTGGAATCCCGCCCGGCTCGAGCAGAGGATCGCCCGCGCCCACCGGATAGGCTCGAAGACGACCGTGCAGGTGCTGCTCCTCGTGACGGGGCAGAGCCTCGAGGAGCGGATCCTCCAGCTCCACGACACCAAGCGGAACGTGCTGGACAACATCTGGAGCAAGGATGGCGACGACACGATCGCCGCACCCGGCGGAAGCGGCGCCTTCCGGGAGATGGTCCAGGCGCTGCTCGCCACGCGCGGGCCGGCGCGCGCCCAGTCCCGAACGGCCGTGGCTCCCGAGCCGGATGAGCACGACGAGGGCCCCCGAGACGAGCTCCGCGTCGGCAACCCGACCCCGACCGAGGCCGCCGGTCGGGTGGACGCGCAGGCCGCGCCCCCGGAGCCGAGGGCACCTTTGGCGGACCTCGCCGCTTCGCCGGTGGGCCCCTGCCAGACCGAACGGTCGAGCGGCGCGGCCACCGGCGACGCGCCGACCGACGCTGCCAACCCGGCGACCTCAGGGATCGCGGCCCCGAGCGCCCCACATCGACCCGACGGCGGCTCGTCCCCTGCGACGGCGGTCAACACCGTCGATCCTTCCGTCCTCGCGTCTGCCATGGCCGGCCTCGCCCCCGCACTGCCTCCGTCGCATCGCAAGTCGCTTGCCACGGTCCTCCGGGCGCTCGCCGAGGCGCTGGACGGGTGAAGCGATGGGACGGAAGCGAAAGCGACGTGGCCACTTCTGCTGGTGTTGCGAGCAGGTCCTCGCGAACGAGCGCTTCTCCGGCGGCGGCCACGCCCGCCACGTCTGCCGGGGCTGCGCGAAGCTCGGCGCGGCCGAGCTCGGGGTCCGCCAGGAAATCAGGAACATCCACCGCCTCCTGCGCCACCACACGATCATTCCGAGGAAGCTCCGCCCGCAGTTCGCGCGGTACCTCGCCCATCCGAACGAGCGCGTGCGGCGGTACGCCGAGGAGCTCGCCGCCCGCTCGGACCAGGAGCGCGACCTCCTCCGGAGGCTCCGAGAGGAGGAGGAGGCCGCGCTCGAAGCGTACGAGCGGTTGCTGTTCGCCACCGAGAGGGCGATTGGCGAGGATCCGCCGCCGTGGGGCGAGTGCGCCGACCCGCCGTGGGGCGACTGCGCCGGGGACGACGCCTGGGACCTGCCCGAGGACACATCATGGGAGCAAGCGCCCGACCCTCCGGACGCGGCCGAGGCATGGCCGGTCGCGCCCGCCGAACGTTCGTCGTGAGGCGGTCCGATCACCTCGCGACCTCGAGCTTTGCTCGGAAGCCGATCCCGCCCCGCGTCACGGAGGTACCGTCAGATCCTGCGCACGAGCTCTTTGGCGGCCGGAGCGAGCGCGATCATCGCGCGCTTCAGCTCGCGCCGCCGCTCGGCGGGGGACTGCTGCGACTGCGCGTCGCGATAGGCGCGCAGCAGGGCGGCGAACCGGCGCGCGGGCGAGGACTCGGGCGGCGCCTCGTTCGCGAAGCGAGGCAGCGCCGCGGCACCGGTCAGATCGGCCAGCACCGGCAACCACTCTCTCGGATCGCCCGGCAGGTCCTCCAGGTCGGCCGCGAGGTCCAGCAGATCCGCTGCGGCGGGCGAGAGGTGTCGCTCGTCGAGGCATCCGGGATCGAGGAGGCAGGCCTGACACCATGCTTCGAGCGCGTCGTCGGGGCGACCCGCGCGATCGTGAGCCACGCCCAGGGCCGCGCGCACGCGGGCGTCGAGGGGAGCGGCGTCGGCCGCGGCCTCCAGCGCTCGAACCGCCTCGTCCGGCAGGCCCGCAGCGAGCAGGAGCCAGCCCGCAGGGCGCCCCAGCACCTCCGCGGCGGGCCCGCCCGCCTCGATGACGTCTCGCGCCGCACGGGCTAGAGCCTCTCGCCGGACGAGCGCCAGGAGCTCCGCTGGCATTCCGGCGAGACGCTGCGCGCCGCCTCCGGCGTCCAGCGCCAGGGCGCGCGACGCCCGCTCGACCGGATCGGCGGCCCCGAGCCAGTCGAGGGCCTCGGCCCACCCGGGCCATGCGCTCGCTGCCTCCAACCGAGGGTAGCTCCGGGCCGCGCTCGCATGCGCCCGCCGGAGCGCCGGCCCGTCGAGTCGCCGGCAGGCGAGCTCCGCCTCGTGCCGCTCGCGGTAAGGCCCGTCGAAGAGGTCGGTCTGCAGCGGGTCCTCTCCTGCCTCCACGACCGGCGGCTCGGGCGGCGCAGTCCGAACGACCGGCACGGCGTCGCATCCGCCGAACAGCTCGAGCTGCGCTCCCACGGCCGTCACCTGTCCCGCGAGGCGATGGTGGCCGTTCATCGCGCGATCGTCCAGCGCGGCGTTCATGTCACGATGTCGCCGCCACGAGAAGCCGCGTTCTTCCGGTCGACACGCCGACGTGTCACCGTACGCGCCTTTGCCCCGACGTGCCGCATCACGCAAGCCGCTCGATCGCGGCCTCGAGGTCCTTTCGCTGGACGACATCGAGGAGCTCGAGACTGCCCCCGTCGTGGCGAAAGAGCATCCGGTGGTGGATTCCTAGCCGCGTCGAGCAGACCTTCTCGAGGCGCCGAACGCGCTTGACCTTCGCCCACGCGTGCTCGTCGCCGGCGGCAAGCTCTCCGCTCAGGCGCAGAGCGTCGGCGGCCACGCGCCGGGGGAGCGCGCCCAGCGCCAGCTCCGCGCGGGGCGCGAAACGCGGGACAAGGAGCCGGCCAGGCCGCTCCTCCTCGGGACCGTCCTCATCGCAACGCTCGTCGGAGGGTCCGTCCCCTCCGTCGGCGCCCGCGTCGCCCGCAGGTCGTGTCCTGAGCTGCTCCGTGAGCTGCGCGATCAGCTTGCGGAGGTTCGCGCGCTCGGCGTTGCCCTCCGCGATCAGCCCCTTGAGCTCCTTCGCCTGCTGGCGAAGCCGCCGCTCCTCGTCGTCACTGGGCGGGGTCTCGCCCTGCGCGGGCGCGCGAGGCTCGGTCGAGCCGGCGGTCATGGAGTCGAGCTCCGCCTGCCGATCACGCAGGCGTCGCTCGAGCCTCACCACCTTGGCTGCCGCGTCCTTTGCTCGCTGCTGAAGCGCCTCGATCTCGGCGACCTCCTCACGCCGCCGCTTCGCGCCCCCGGATTCGTCGGTCTCGATGGCCTCGGCGACGTCCGCTTCGAGCAGGCGGTCGAACATCTCCGACGCAACGTCGTTCGGCGGCAGGCCCAGGCGGTCCCGGCAACGCTCGATCTCGATGAGAAGCGTCTCGCTGTCGAGCGCGCGGTCCGCCCGCAAGCATCCGCGCGCGACGAGGATCCCGAGGGCCCCAGACGTGTCCAAGAGCCTGTACGCCACGTCGTAGAGCGCGTCGTGGTCGGCGCCCAGCCCGGCGAGTGCGAGCTTCTCGAGGAGCGCGCGGGCCTCGTCCGGTGGTCGAGCGAGGGCGAGCGGCAGGCGCATCCGCTCCCGGATCGGAGACTCCTCGTCGGTGAGCGCGACCTGCCGCGCGACCACGTTCCACGCCGCGGCCGTGCAGGCGGCGTCGATCAGCTCCTCTCGAAACTCGTCCGGGCGCGCGTCCCCGGGCAGGTCGTGGCGCTTCGAGAGCACCGCCATCGCGCGCTCCGCGTCGTCCCAGCGCCGGCAATCGGACAACCGGCGCACGGTGGCGATGAGCTGGGACGTCGAGAGCCCCTCGAAGTCCAGCCTCGCGAGGACGGACGGCTCGAGGTAGTAGAAGTCGCGGCCATCGACGTGCAGGTGAATCTGCTCCTCGTACTCCTTCATCGTCAGGCCGCCGACGGGCGATGGATCGGCGGCGCGGGCCCCGTCCTTCTCGGCGCAGCACTTCTTGTACTTGCGGCCGCTGCCGCAGTGACAGGGGTCGTTGCGCCCTATCTTCGGCACCGGCCGCCGGGCCGTGAAGCCCCTGACGGCGCGCCGTTCGGCGACCAACGGCAACGTCTCGAGGACCGGCTGCAGGAGCTCGCGTCGGACCCTCTCCTTGACCTTCTGTGCGGACGGGGAACGGGCGAGCGCGATCCACTCCCCGGCCACGGCTTCGAGACCGGGGTCGGAGACCTCGAGCGCCGCGCTGCCTATCAGGAATGCTGCCTCGACGGACAGGCGCTGCCTCGAGCGAAGCCGGAGAAGGGTGACCAGACGGGCGGGAGCCTCGTTGCCTTCCAGCAGTTGCGAGGCCAAGAACAGCGCAAGGGCGTCTCGCGCCGGGTGCATCCGCCCCGACTCGACGAGGTCGAGCAGGAGCTCGAGGCGGTCGCCGTCGCAGCAGGCGACGAGGGCAGGCAGGTGCCTCGGGTCCTCGAGATCGGGCAAGAGCCGCGCGATGCGCTCGGAGGAGACGAGCCTGCCCCGGGCGCCGGACGCCAGGGTCAGAGCCGCGGCCGCGGACCAGTCGCGCCGAGCGAGGGCCTCGTCGATCGCGCCGTCGACGTCGAGGTCCTCGAGCCGGGTCGCGAGGGCGCGCACTCCATCGCGAGTCATCGGAGTCTCGCGGGCCCTGTCCACGAGCTCGCCGAACGAGCTCCGGTCCGCCGTCGCCGTCATTTCACCGTCTCATACCACGGCTGGCCGCGCGCTCGTTCGTGGCCCGTGACTGTGACCGGGCTCACAGCGGATTCCTCTCTCGCATCTGCAGGGCGATGGATGGCATGATCCAGGTGGGAGGAGAGCGACATGGGGGATCGGGGAAGGGAGCGCGAACGGAGCCCATCCGAGGCGAAGGGCTCGTGCTCGGCGGGACCCGGCCCGGACGATCGTCTCGGGCGAGGCCCTGCCATCCGCCCGCGGCAGCGGGGCGTCGAGCGGCGAGCGCATCCGCGCCGCCAGGTCGTCGCGGCGGCAACCGTGTTCACGGACCAGGGATGCATCGGACCCCTGGTCGTCGACAACCTCTCGGCCGGGGGCGCGATCCTCGCCGGGCACGCGGGTCCGCCAATCGACACGGCGGCGCGAGTGCTGCTCCAGTTGCCCGGGCGAGCGTTGATTGCCATGCCCGCCCGAGTCGTCCGGTCCTCCGATGGGGACGGCGGGCCATCCTTCGCGATCGCGTTCTCGAACGTCTCGGCCGCGATCGAGGACACCATTCAGGAGGCGGTCCTCTCGGCCCTCGAGTCGTCGGACGACCCCGACGCGGGCTCCGACCAACCGCCTTTCCCCGAGACGGCGGCCGCCGGCGGCGACTGAGCGCCGTCCCGGCACGGTCTCGAGCCCATGCCGAGCGGTGGTTCACGATGCGGTCGTCCGCCGCGCGGCGGCGCAGGCGGGACACACCGTGATCTCGCGCGCGATCTCGCGACCGGTCCCGCCGGGGTCATCGACCCACTTCCCCTTGCCGCCTTCGCTGGGCGGGACGAAGTGGACCTTCGGTCGTGGCGGGTATCGGGCTTCGCGGGTCTCGACGACGATGCGGGATGAAGGACTGCGGGGACCGATCAACTGCCGACAGACTTCACATCGATACATCCTCGAACAGCCTTGGGTCGATCCTCGACGGGGCTGGCTGGGGACCCCGTGAGGCTGAGGGAGAAGCGCGAAGCAAATCACGCACCCGGACCGCAAGTCCATTGCGATCGCGAGGACGCTCGGGAGCGGCGACCCGGCGGTTTCGAGGATCCGGATCATCTGCTCCTGGGGTAGCGTTCGACGATGGCTCCCGTCCTCGTCGCCAGACCGGTGTTGCTGGCCCTCTGCGTGGCGGCCTGCGGCGGCGGGCTCGGCGGTGCGGCACCCGACGGTGGCCAGGGGCTCGACTCGGGTCTGGACTCCGGTCCCCGAGCCGGCGGCGAGGGAGGCGCCCAGACCGACGCAGGAGCCGGCCTCGATGCGGGAGACGTCGACTTCGACGGGTCGGAGCGCGAACGATGCGCGCCGGAGGACCGGGAGCGCGACATCTGGGTCTGGGGGTCGTCGGCGGCGACCGACCTCGACGAGCGTGAGGATCTGCTGGCCTTCGGCCGCGCGCACGAGCTCCGCGCGTACTATGTCGAGGCCGAGTCGCTGATCGAGGAGGACCCCGACGCTCTGGCGGCCCTCATCGACGCGGCGAGCGCCGAGTGCCGCGAGATCGAGCTCCTCTTCGGCCGCGCCGGGTGGGCGCTCGATGAGCGGCACGAGGAGGCGCTCGACCTGGCGCGCCGGGCCGCGGGCTTCGCTTCGGCGCTGCAAGGGGAGCGACCGGCGGGGCTTCACTTCGACGTCGAGCCGTACACGCTCGACGAGTGGGACGCGGACCCCGAGCGCACGGCCAACGAATATCTCGACCTCCTCGAGGGGCTCGCCGAGGTCGCAGGTGAGGCCGGGCTCCGTCTCGCGGTGGACATGCCCTTCTGGTTCGATGGCCGCGAGGTGGAGCGCGACGGCTCGACACGACCGCTGTCCGAGCTGGTCCAGGACCGTGTCGATCGCGTGGTGCTCATGGACTACCGCGACTCGGCCGATGGGGACGACGGGATCATCGCCAACGCTGCCGCCGAGATCGACTACGCCGGCGACACCGGGCATGAGGTCGTCATCGGCGTCGAGACCATCTGCGGGCTCGAGCCGGAGACCATCACCTTCTGCGAGGAGGGCGCGGCCGCGCTCGACGACGCCCTCGCCACGACACGCGCGGCCTTCAATGGCCGACCTGCCTTCCTGGGCTTCGCGGTGCACCACTGGGGCAGCTACCGCGACCTCGCCCCCTGAGGTGCAGAGGCTCTACCGAGTGACGAGCGTTCAGCCGGTCATCCGACGGAGGGATCCGGCGACGTTCCACAAGGAACGCGCGCAGGAAGCACCGGCTTCTCGAAACAGAATCAACACCCCCACAAAAGGAGGCATTGTGTCGCATCCTGGTGGAGCTGAAGGGAGTCGAACCCTCGGCCTCTAGAGTGCGATTCCCGGAACATCCGAGTGACTTGGCGTAGTTGGCTACGGCAACCGATCCCAGGCTCGGCGAGATGCCCGTCTTTCCGAGAGGTTGTGTTGGGATCGGAGAACCGACGGAGAGGAGTGAAGGCATGAAGCGGGAACTGACCCGTGGTGAGGCAGCCAGGCGCCTGGGCGTGAGCATCAGCCGCCTACGCCAACTCGAGGACGACGGGACCTTGCGGGCCCGCGTCGATCATCGCGGCTATCACATGTTCGATCGGCGCGACATCGACGGCCTCTTCCAGCACCGCGCCTCTGCCCCGCGCCGCCCTGCCGAGCAAGCCAGGACCGACGGCGGTCGGCCGACCATGCCGGGCGGCGTCAAGGACGTCCATCGCAATCGTCCACCGACCCCGGGGCACGCCTCGGATCTGGGCTGCCAAGACCAAGCATCGCCGGACGGGACGAGTCCCTGCGTGGTCTGCGGGGACCGGTTCACCTGGTTCCCGGGTCCCGCTCCGGGGCGATTGGCTCGCTCGGGGACGTGCTTCGAGTGCAGGGCGACGGAGCGAAGGGTGGAGCGTGGCCGACTGTTGCGGCTCGCCGCAGCCGCCAGCCGGTAGGCTGACCTCGCAGCCGCGTTCTGGAAGTCGGCGCGAACGGCTATCCAGTCAATCACCCATCCCGACGTCGCGTGCATGGACTTCAAGTTCCGGGGCTGCCCGAGGTCCGGGGCCACCGCGGTCGCGGAGCTGCGCCGGCACTGGGACCGGCTGGAGCTCTACATCGTGGGGATCTCCAGCCGCGCCTCCTCCAACGTGCTGCTCCGTACGGCCGGCGCCAACGAGGTCATCCAGAAGGACAGCCTCCGACCGAAGCTCGTGGAGCTGGCGACCAGGTTCTGTTGATGCCGCGAGCTGGCGCCGGCCGCGACGGCTGCCCGACGCGATCGGCGGCAGGTGCGCAAAGCGCGCCCTCCGAAGCACCCCGCGGCCTGCCGGGCGGAGTCGCCGGCGCTCGAGTAGCCACCGGCCGTTACCATTGCCTCTGCCGGAAGCGACCAGGGGACACGACGGTGATGCGGCCGATGAAACACTCACCTGCCACGACGCCAAGGAGGGCATCGACCAGATCTCCGAGCTCGGCGGCGGTGAAGTGGTCAGGAGCGCGAACGAGCACGAGACCGGCTGGCCGTGGACCGACCACTTGAAGAGGGAAGTCCTTGTCCCTCGTGACGAGCACGCGTTGCTCCGCCGCCGCAAGCGCCCAGACCGCCACGTCAGCGAGCCCGCGAAGCTCGCGCTCGACGGGATCCGATGCGTCATACCCGCGAGCCCGTAGAGCGAGGGTCACCTCGAACGGGAGGCACTCGTCGACGAAGAACAGCGGCGCTTCAGCCATGCAAGCGGTCCGGGATCACTCGTCAGCCACGCGGCATGGCGCCGAGGACGCGCTCCTCGGCCAGGAGCTCGGCGGCATACTGCAGGGCGGCACGCACGTCCTCGAGCGTGACCCGGTAGCTGGCCGACACCTGCTCGGGGGTCATCCCCCCTGCGAGCCCACCGACGAGGACCCGCACCGGTACGCGCGTGCCGCGGACGACGGGCTCTCCTCCCAGGACCGCGGGCGTTCTCTCGATGCGCGATCGCCAGTTCATGTTCCTCAGCATAGCAGCCCATGGGAGAACCGCGCGGGTTTTCCAGGTCGGGCACGGACCGCTGGCGACGTCGGCGGCCACGTGCCCGCACGGGAATCTCCGGCACCAGCCTTCTCTCGTTGCAGCCCTGTTCGCAGCACGTAGCGACAGGCAGCGAGAGCTACGCATCCAGGTTCGCCACGTTCAAACAACCGCGAAACCAGCCGCTCCAGGCTCACCCGAAGGTTCGCGGATGGAGGCTGGGGCCCACCGCCGCTTTCGACGAGATGGTACCCGCGCATGTCGCGGCCTTCGAGACGCGTGACGTCTACTGCAACGACTCCACGGTCGCGACCGCGCTAGCCGGACGCCTCCGGTCAATGGGGCCGCAGATCCGATCTGCTCGCGACGTGGCGAACGTCATCACAGAAATGCTCGAAGCTGGCGTCGGTCGGGTCCGTGGTCTCCGTCCGCGCAGCTCCCGTCATTGCCTTCCAGCGCCGGACGAAGAGCGCCGCGTTGGGAAGGGCACCGAGGAGCTCCTCGACCAGCATCACCCAGCGGTCCCGCACGAGGTCCCCCACGGCGCCGCCGCCAATGCGTAGCGCAGCGCCGTGCTCGGCAGCGGCGGCGCGAACGTGGACGTCCCACACGGTCGGGCCGGAGCGGCCATCTCCGGCTCGCGACGGCTCGTCGCACGCACGACACGCGATGTACGGAACCAGGTTGTTGGTATGGCACGTCGCGCACGGCCAGGAATGAGTGAAGGGCCACGACGGATCGGCCCACCAGTCATCGGGAAGCCCTTTCTTCTTTCCCGCTTCGTCGAGATCGAGGCCGATCCCGTAGGTCAGCACGCGTCGAATGGCGGCCGGATCGGCTTGTCGGCCCGTCCCGCCACGATGGTCCAGGATCGCCAGCCGGAGCCGCAGGCTCGATGTCGCGAGCTCGCGGAGCCTGACCAAGATTCGGGCATGGCGAGGGTCGAAGCCGGGGGCCTTGCACCAGCCGAAGCTCGTTGCCGCGAGGAGGATCACCAGGAAGACCTCGATGGTCGCCGGATCGGAGAGCGCGACGTCGCCGAAGTACCCCAGCTCCTTCCTTCCGAGGCACCGCTCGAACTGGCGGATTGCCATCTCGAGCCTGAGCTCGATCGTTTCGCGAAACCGTCCGTCCCGCGAGAAACGCTCGACGAACTTCTCGAAGGCGTCGTGGTGCCCGCGCCTCAGGCGGTCCGCGAGCTGTCCCGGGTGGTCCACGAGCAACGGTACCACCTCGTCCGGTGGCCCTGTCATCAGGAGGAAGCTCAGGTCGCGCGCGATCAGCTCGTCCAGGCCCAGGGCGGCGGCGGTGACGCTGCGGATGCCGCTCTCTTCTGGCTTGGGCGGGTCCGGGTCCACCCGCTGGAGCTCGACCCTCTGGCCGGCGATGCACAGGCCCTCCGAGAGGGCCTTCCGAAGAGCCTCGCCCTCGCCGTCTGGATCGATGTCCACCACGAAGCGTCGCCGGTCGAGCAGCGGTTGGTTGCGGAATCCCGCGACAGCCATCGCTTCCTTGATTCGCTCTCGTGGAATTCCTGGGGGAAAGCCCAGCCCCGAAAGGACCCACCTTTCCACGGTCCGGGTGGCCGGAGGCGGCTCGCGACTGGGAACGATACGATCGTGTGCTCCGGGCGAGCGGGCGACATTCCTTCTCCGCTTCACGGCAGGGTGCCTCACCTTCGCGACCAGCGAACCGCCGCCCGCAGGATCGAGGCGGTGCGGTCCGGGTAGGCCTCGAGGAGCCAGTCACGAAGCTTGACTGCCTCGTCCTCCGTCAGGTCGTCGATCTTCCGGCCCACAATGAACGGCAGGTCCTCGGCGGCCTCCTCGAGCGCAAGGGACGGGTCGGTCGTGTGGCGGGTCGAGTAGAGGATGTCGCGGATCGCCTCGTGAACGGGTGTGGTCATTGCAAGACCCTGCCCATCTGCCCGGCCCGTTCGTCGTGGACCATGAAGATCCCGCGCTCGGATCCCGGATGGAGGGAATCGCGGTCTCTTGGTCGATGTCGCATGGGCGGCTACTCGAGATCCTCGATGAGGCTGCGGAACCCGTGCCTCCCGCGACCTTCCTCGTGGCGCGCTGCCAGCTCGCAGGCTTCCTCGAAATCCCCGCAGAAAGCGGGTGCGGACGGCTCGCCAACCTCCGGCGCAATGAGCCGACTGCTGCGAGTAGCGAGATCGACTGGAATCGCGGCTTCCTGCCTTCGCCGTCTTCGCCTCTTTCCCATCGTTCTCCTTTCACGAAGCCAGCATGCCCACCTACCCGGCACGTGCCCGGTCGACGATTCCCATCCCGCCGGAGACCACCTGCGCCTTCGATCCGACGTCGAGACCATTTCGCCTCTTTCGCTCGCAGGGGGTGGTGACGAAGTCGATGAGGCCGAAGTCGAGCGCCTCCTCGGGCGTCATCCACAGGTCCCGTTCGATCATGCGCGCGATCTCGTCGACCGGGCGAGCGGTGTGGCGCCGCAGCAGATCGACCATGAGCGCCTGGTTCTTGATCACGTTCTCGGCCGCGATCTTGATGTCGGTCGTCGACCCCACGAGACCTGCCGACGCCTGGTGCAGCATGATGCGGCTGTTCGGCGTGGCGGAGCGCCGTCCGGGCTCTCCCGCCGCTAGAATCCATGCCGCCATGCTGAACGCCGGGCCGATGCAATAGGTTGAGACCGGCGCCTCGACGAGCTGCATCGCGTCGTAGATGGCCAGGCCCGCGTAAACCGACCCGCCGAAGCTCGAGATGTAGAGCTTGATCTCGGCATCGTGGTCGATCGAGTCGAGGATCAGGAGACGGCTCACCACGTAGTCCGCCGTGGTCGTCACGATGTCGCCGCTCATGTAGATGATGCGGTTCTCGTAGAGGTGATCTTGGGGGCTCTTCTCGTAGTCAGCGGACACTTCCTGCCTCCTTCGTCCTGGCTTCGCCGCCGATCACTCGTCTGAAGGACGGCGGCAGCTCTCCCGTTCTGACCACAGTCCGGCCGGTCGGTGCGTCGACGTCGACGATCAGCGTCCGGTTCCTCTCGAGCGGCCGCTCGGCGAGGTACTGCGCAACCGGCGTTCCGACGAGCGCGTCGACGGCGCGCTCCATCGGCCGCGCGCCGAACTCGCGGCTGTGGCCTTCGCGGACCACGGCCTCGAGGGCTGCCCTGGTGAGGCTGAGGCGCAGCGACCTGGTGACGAGTCCCTGCCGCCCGGCGAGCTGCCCGACCTCGCGCTGCGCGACGTCCACGATATCGCGCTGCCCGAGCGGTCGGAATGCGAAAATGGCTGTGATCCGGTTCAGGAATTCGGGCCGAAAATGCTGGCGGATGGCCTCGCGCACCCGCGCCTCGCGGTACTCGTAATCGGAGGAGCTGCGGGGATGGCCGATGACGCGCCCGTTGCTTCCGAGGTTCGACGTCATGAGGATGAGCGCGTTCGTGAAGTGCGCCGTGCGGCCGCTCTCGTCGGTCAGGCGACCCTCGCCCAGGACCTGGAGCAGCACGTCGAAGACCGCCCGGTGGGCCTTCTCGACCTCGTCGAGCAGGACGATCGGGAACGGCTCCGCCAGGGCCGCGTCGACCAGGCCGTACGTTCGCCGTCTCGGGAGGTTCTCGCCCACGAACCGCGAGACCGTGTCGATGGTGCAGAACTCGGACATGTCGAAGCGGATCAGCCGCCGCTCGTCGCCGATGAGCAGCCCGGCGATCGTGCGGGCTACGAGCGTCTTTCCGACGCCCGTTGGGCCAGCGAAGAGGAACGCCCCGAGCGGGCGGCCCGGCGCGCACAGCCGCGCCTTGATCATCTGGATTCGCTCCACGATCGCGTCGATCACGTGGTCCTGGCCGAGCACGCGGTTGCGCAGGTGCGCCGCCAAGAGCTGCCGCGGCGCCGGCGCCGACGGGACGAGGAGGAAGCCGGGGAGGCCGGTCAGCTTCTGCACGGCCTCGGCCACCTCGGCCCGGTCGGTCCTTCGGGGGAGCGGCGGCGGCTGGGCGCCCGGGAGGGCGATGCGCCGTCCCCGGCCGCCCGTCGACAGCGACAGGGCCGCCTCGAGGAGCTCGACGGCCTTGCCGGGAAAACGCTTCCACGGGTAAAGGCGGTCCGCCAGGTCCATGCCCTCCTCCATGGCGCCCGCGGTCAGCCTCACGGGGTACCGCCGCTCCCAGTCCGGCGACCGCGCTCCGAGCACGGACACCGTCTCCTGGGGCGTCGTCTCCGGCACGGTCAGCGGAGTGAGAAGACGCAGGAACACGGGATTCCGCCGCGCGATCGTCATGAGGCCATTCGGGGTCGCGGTGCCGACGATGCGCAGATCGCCCCGCCGCAGGAAGGGGGTGAGCAGCTCCGGGAGCTCCCCCTCGGAGTCGCTGCTACCTCCACTCAGGAAGAGCGGCAGGTCCTCGAGGAGGAGAATCGCCCGCTCCTTCTCGCAGTTCTTGGCGATCCTGGCGACCTTGTGCTCGATCTGGTTGGCGTAGAGCGCACCCGAGTAGAGCTCGGACACCGTGACCTGGATGATCCGGCCGCCATGCAGGCTCCTCGGCGCGATCGACGCGTCCTTCGCCGCCATCGCCCGCGCCAGCATCTTGACGATGGCTGCCTTGCCGACGCCGTCCTCTCCGACGAGGACGGGGTGCAAGCGCCCGCCGTCGAGCGCGCAGCCGAGCTCCTCGACGAGCGCGGGGCGAGGGTAGAGCTCGACCGCTTCCTCTGCGCTCGCGAGGTCGACGCCGATGTTCTCGACGCGTGCCGCGGACTCGAGGATATCGTCACGCTCTGGCATCGCCGACCCCCTCCCTGGGAATCCCCATCGATTCCTCCGCTCCCACCCGTAGGACGCCTCTCACTCCGCGTCGCTGACGCGCCGTTCGCTCCGCGGTCCCGCGAGCCGGCTGGGTTCCGGCCAGCTCGACCGAAGCGGCCGAGGCGCGATGCCGGGCGCGATCGGGGCGCACGGCCGCCGGCCGGCCGAGCCGGCCACCGTGGCCCGCGCTGCGCTGCGCGACTCTTCGACGACACCGCGGTCGATGATGCCCCTGGCGATGATGACGATGGAGCGGTCGGGCATGACCGCCCCGAACAGGATCTTGCCGAGCCGACGCGCCGCGGGCGGCGTCTGCCGGGCGCAGGCAAGCCATGCCGGACGGCAGACCGCCGCGTCGGGCGTCAGCTCGACCTGGATCCCAGGGCTGGCTACAGCCGGACCGTTCCCCTCGGTCATGACGGTCCCCACGAACTTCCAGACGTGCTGGGGGCCAACGAGGCGGGCGACGAGCGGGAGCGGCGTCCCGGCCGGGATGCGGGCGATCTTGGAGGCGAGGAGCATGGTCGGATCCCTTTCCGTGCCTGGCTTCGGGGCGCCCTCCGACGGCCCATCCGTCGAACGGCGCGCACACCACTCCCGGGCACGCGGGCTTTGCTCCTCAGCCGACTTTCAGATCATCCGCCGGTCATCTTGCTTCTCCCTCCGCCCATCAGGACGAGCTTGCCCCCGCCGTTCTGACAGGTCGGGTGGCAGGGTGGCCTCCGCGCACCTCCCGCTTTCCACCGGAACCCGATCGCCCCGGCCGCGTCACGAGCCAGCCGCGACGAGATGGAAGGCCTGCCCGTCGTGGACGACCGCGCCGATCGCCAGGCCGTTCGAAGTTCCGTGAAGGGTCTCGGCGCAACCGGGCTCTCGACGGCGGGTCACGGGAACGCCCTGCAGCGCGGCCAGCGCTCCGTCGACCACGCCGACGACATCGCAGGCAATCGGCTCGTCCCGATGGACCTCGGCGACGATGCCGCGAAGGACCTTCTTCCACGCGCGCCGGTAGAGCCGAGCGGACCCGAGCACGTCGAGCCCGAGGAGGCGCCCGCCCCGGACGGCCGCCACGCCCACCTGATCGGGAGCGGGCACGATGGCCGAGAGAAGCTCCTCGACGCAGGCCAGGCGAGCACGGACACCATCGGTGTACGCCGAGGTTGCCGACCGGACACGGCTGCGATCGAGGTACTCGTCGACCTCGCGCCAGACTCTTCTCTGGTCCGCGAGGTAGAGACCGCTCGTCGTGACGGACTGGGCGACCCTGCGCAGCTTCGCCGCTCGTGCCCCGCTGGTCAGGGTTCGCCCTCCGGCCTCGAACCCAGGGCTGTCCTGCCGCCAGCGCCCGCGCTCGACACAACTGACCGCGACCCTGGCCGCGGCTCCCGGAAGGATCAGGAAGCTCGCGTTCATGACGCGGTTCTGCTTTGCGCCCACGATCTCCTCTCCATCGAGGAGCAACAGGGGTATCACGCCCGAATGGGTCACCTGAACTGCGCCGACGACACCGCCGTCGGGGAGCTCCTCCACCCTGGTGTGGCCGGCCGCGATGCCCTCCTCCAGGAGCTCCGCGTCCGGTCCCTCGAGGTCCCCGTGCAGCGGGACGATCGCAACGTGCGGGAGCGTGAGCGGCGGGCCCGTCCTCAGCTCGCGCAGCACGAGAGCCACTTCCGTGTGATGCGCGAGGTCTCTCAGCAGCGGGTCGTTCATCTGTCGCACCTCCTCCCTTCAATCCGTGAAGATCGCGGGGCTGGGGCTCGCCCGTGGCGGCGCGGCGCGCTCCGTCGCGCCGGACACCGAGCGTCGTCCCGTCCCACCCTCGGCGACCGTGACGAGCTGAACGAGATCCTCCGTCCAGGGGAGTAGCTCGTCGGCCACTTCCGGGGCCTCCGCCCGTGCACCACCAGGCCAGGAGCACCGAGGAGGCGGCCACGGCCGCGATCGAGACGCGATCAGGCATCTTCATACGTTCTTCACCCCTTCGACGTGCTGTCGTTCGCAGGTCTGACGCTCCCCCGGTGCAAGCGCCGGTGAGATCCGCCCCCCGGCTGGCGGTGTAGTTCTCCCAGCTGGGATGGCCGTCGGCGGCCGCGCGGGGCGTCGTTGATGTAGGCGGTGGGGCACGAAGTAGCGCTGGTCGCGACCGGTGCGGTAGAGCGG
>JACPQR010000088.1 GCA_016190375.1 Deltaproteobacteria bacterium | reverse complement strand
TCGGAGCCGATCGCGATGTCGGGGGTGAACTCGCTGTCGTCGACGAGGCCGATCCGATCGGAGACCCAGTCCCCGCTCGCGTCTGTCAGATGCCTGAGCTCCATGGCGACGGACATGTAGACGACGTGGGCGGCGCCCGCCGAGTCGAGGGCCAGTGCTGGCTCTAAGCCCAAGACGCCGATCGACTCGATGCTCCAGTCCTCGTCCTCGAGGACGCCCGGGTTGATCGCCGCGCTCGTGTCGTCGCAGTCCCCGCCGCCCGATGCCTCCGAGGCGTGTCCGTCGTCGTCGGCATCCACTCCATCGGGCCCGTCGCAGTTGTCGTCGATCGCGTTTCCGACCGAGTCTGCGGCGCCCGGGTACGTCTCGGCGCGTCCGTCGTCGCAGTCACTGCCGCCCGAGGCCTCCGAGGCGTATCCGTCGTAGTCGGCATCCACTCCATCGAGGCCGTCGCAGTTGTCATCGATCGCGTTTCCGACCGCGTCCGGGGCGCCCGGGTAGGTTCCGCCCTGACCGTCGTCGCAATCGCCGCCGCCCGAGGTCTCCGAGGCGTATCCGTCGCCGTCGGCATCCGTTCCATCGAGGCCGTCGCAGTTGTCGTCGATCGCGTTTCCGACCGTGTCCGCCGCCCCCGGGTACGTCGCGGCGCGCCCGTCGTCGCAGTCGTCCCCGCCGCAAGCGATCGAGACGTGCTGGTCGAGGTCGTCGTCGGGGCCGCCTGCGCCATCGCAGTCCTGGTCCACGCAATCGCCGGGCGGGTCGAAGGCCTCGGGGTTGATGTCGCCGTTCTCGTCGTCGCAGTCGCCGTCGTCCTCCGAGTAGCCTGGCACCGCTTCGCAGGAGACGGTCGACTCCGAGCCTCGCCCGAATCCATCCCCGTCGGAGTCCGGCCACAACGTCAGCTCCCCGTCGCAGTCCCCGTCGCCGTCGCCGTCGCCGTCCGAATCCGAATCAGAGTCGGAGTCGGAGTCGCCACCCGTATCGGCGTCCGCATCGGCGTCCGCATCGGCGTCCGCATCGGCATCCGCATCCGTGTCGCTGTCCGCGTCGGCGTCCGCGTCGCCATCGACATCGGCATCCGCGTCTGCGTCTGCGTCGACGTCCGAGTCGGCGTCACCGTCACCGTCACCGCCAGCATCCGGCTCTACCCGCTCGCACTCGCCGTCCCGGAGCTCCGTGCCCGCCGGACACTCGATGTCGGAGCAGCCGACCGGCGAGATCGCGAGGACGGCGGAGCAGGAGCAGAAGATCGACTTCGAACGGGCGTTGACGATGCGGCTCATCTTCCCTCCTCCTCCCCGCGGCGAGCGGCAACCCCGGCGCCAGCTTCCGCAGGTCGACCATCCCCGGGGAAGACGCCGTGGACGTCAAGCCGACGAACGGGTAGCACGAGGGATGGTCGCGAATCTTGATCGAGAGCGCTGGCCGTTGCCCTCGTAGTCGTGGTCGACGCCATAGGCGGCCGCACGCGCCGCGACCACGACTCGAGCCGAACCGCGCCATCGAGCTCGAGCAGCCACAGGTTACCCATCCGGACGAGCTGCTATGCACCGCGACGTCGATCTCGATCGGAGTTGCAGCCGCTGTGCACCCACCATCGCCGCGAACGCCAAGGAACGTCCGTGGGCTCTTCCGGACGCGAGGAACGGCTAGTCGGGGGGACACACGGGCCATGTGCAGTTGCCAGTGCAGCAGATGATGTCGCCCCAGACATTGCACTCCGCGCAAAGGCCTCGAGTGCATTCGAACGGGGGGGTGTCCGCCAGCCCCGAGCAATCGTTGTCGATCCCGTCGCAGACCTCGGTCGCGCGGACCACCGGGCCCCACGTGCAGTCCGCGTTGCAAGCCTGGGTCGCCCCGGGGCAGTCGTCGTCGCGCGGGTACACTCGACCGGCGACACAGGCGAAGCCGTTGTCGGGTCCGCCGACGCAGTCGTCGTCGCGGCCGTTGCAGGACTCGGCGGGCGGGACGCAGATCCCCGACCACTCACAGTTGGGACATGCCTGCGTCCCCGGATCGCTGCCCACGTCGCAACCGGTAGTGCAAGCTCGCGATGCACCCATCACGCACGTGAAGCCGTTGTCAGGGCCGCCGACGCAGTCGTCGTCCTCGCCGTTGCAGGACTCCGCGGGAGGTACGCAGACATCCGACCACCAGCAGTTCTCGCACGCCTGTGTTCCCGGGTCTCCTCCGCATGCCGTGGCGCAGGACCGGGCTCCGGTTCCCATCACGCAGTCGAAGTCGACGTGGCCGTCGCAGTCGTCGTCCTCGCCGTTGCAGGTTTCGGCACGCGTGCACGCCGACCACGCGCAGTTCGGACAGGTGCGGAAGCCGTCCGTCCCGCAGGACGTCAGACAGGCCTCGGCGTCGCCCTGCACACAGGCGAAGGTGTCGTCGGGGCCGTCGGAGCAGTCTTCGTCGATGGCGTTGCATAGCTCTGCCGCCCCCGGATACCTCGTCGGGTCACCGTCGGCGCAGTCTCCGGCGCAGATCCGAGAGCCATCCTGGTCCCCATCGCTCTCGTTCGCCGGTACGCCGCCGGCGCAGTCATCATCGAGCCCGTTGCATGCCTCGACGGCACCCGGATAGCGCGAGCCCGCGTCGTCGGCGCAGTCGCCCTCGCACTCTGCGTAGCCGTCGACGTCGTCGTCGACCTCCTCCTCAGGGACGACGCCGTCGCAATCATCGTCTTCCCCATTGCACGTCTCGGACGCGCCGGGGTACGCGGAGGTAGACCCGTCGTTGCAGTCGCCCCCCTGCTCCACCATCCCGGCGACCAGTTCGCAGCCCTCGGTCAATGTCGCGTCGTCGCCGTACCCGTCGGAGTCGGCGTCCGAGAAGAGCACCAGGTAGCCGCACTCTCCGTCGCCAGGATCGCAATCCTCGCCAGTATCGACGACGCCGTCACCGCAGGCCGGTTCGACACAGGTCGTCCGGCACGCATCCGAGGCGACGTCGCTGTTGACGCCCATGCCCTCGTCGCAGTCCTCGCCAGTGTCGACGACGCCGTCGCCGCAGTAGGGCAAGACGCAGGTCGTGCGGCAGACGTTCGGGTCGATGTTGCTGTTCGCGTCGCCGATGTCGCACTCCTCGCCCTCGTCGACCTCACCGTTACCGCAGGACGCCAGCGCGCAAGTGGTGCGGCAGGTGGCGTCGGGATCTTCGCTGTTGTCCTCACCTTCGTCGCAGCTCTCGCCCGGATCGACGACGCGGTCTCCACAGAACGGGGCGATACATGTCGTGCGGCACGCGCCGGACCCTGAGTCGCTGTTCTGCGCGCCGTCGTCGCATTCCTCACCCGGATCGGTCACCTCATCCCCACAGAAGGCGTTGACGCAGTTCGTGCGGCACCCGCCGGCGGTGGAGTCGCTGTTCTCTTCGCCGAGGTCGCACTCCTCCCCGTCGTCGGGAACGCCGTCTCCGCACTCGCCCTCGCCCTCCCCTTCGCCTTCACCCTCGCCTTCACCCTCACCCTCACCCTCCCCTTCGCCTTCGCCTTCGCCTTCACCCTCCCCTTCACCTTCACCTTCGCCCTCACCCTCGCCTTCGCCCTCACCCTCGCCCCCGCCGTCGGCCTCCAGCGCCATGCACTCGCCACCCTGGAGGTCCGTGCCGACTGGACAGTCGACACCCGAACAGGCCGCGAGCATCGAACCAACGACGAACAGCGCGGTACTGGCGAAGGCAACGACGAGGTGACATTTCATGGTCCCGACCTCCTGGCTTCTCGACGAACCGATCTCAGACTACCCGTTGTCGGATCAACGCCCTCCCGAGTTGCGTGCCCGACTACCGCCCACCCACGCCAGAGGACCCTGCCGGCCAGCCGCTCTCGGCCCGTGCTCCGGTCAGTGCTTGTTCATTCTGTTTCCGGAGCTCCCGTTTCTGGGCCGAGGTCGAAGACGAACGCGACGAGCGCGCCGGCGGCGGCGACGAGGACGCCGCCGCCGAGCGGCAGGGCGCCGAAGACGAGCCGATCGGAGTCGCCGAGCCGGGTGACGCAGGGGCCGCGCGGGTCGCGCTCGAGGCAGCTCGATCTCGCCAGCCAGTATCCTCCGTAGACCGCGAGGCCGGCGCCGGCGGCGAGGCCCGCGATCCCCGCGGGAAGCTGCCAGCTCGCCGTGCTTCGGTGGCCGCCAGGAGCCTCGGCGCCGTCCGGACGAGGCACGAGGCGCAGCGGGACGTCCAGGCTCGCGCCGGGCTCGAGGATGACCTCCTGCGTCGCGGGCATGAAACCGTCGCGGCGGGCGCGAACGACGGCGCGGCCCGGCGGCAGGTCTCCCTCCCAGGGCGACTCGCCGCGCGGGACGCCGTTCACTACCAGGTGCGCGCGGGGAGGGTCGGTCGAGACGCGGAGGCGGGAGGTGCGCGGGGTCTCGGCGAGCTTCTCGCGGAGCGAGCGGGTGGCGGTGCGGGCGAGCGCGACGAGCGCGTCGTGGCCGGTGGCGGTGCCGAACGCGGTCTCGCCCGCCGGCAGGAGCGGCAGGGCGCGGCGCGTCTCGAAGGCCTCGAGCGTCAGGGTCGCCACGCCCTGGCTCACCGAGACCCTGCCCGTCACCATCGTGTCCCAGCCGAGCCCGACCAGGACCGCGGACATCCCGGAGATGCTGCGGCCCGCCCAGCTCGCGGCGTCGCGGGCCTGGAGCGCCGCCGCGGCCTCCGTCGGCCCGAGGACTCGGTTGCCCGCGGTCCGCAGCTCCTCCGCCACCGCGGCGTCGATCGCGGCGCGGTCGGACGCCGGGAGCTCGCCGTCCGCGGCGAGCGGGACGACGGCGACGGACATGTCCGCACGGGCGATCCCGGACAGAAGGAGCACGGTCGCGACGACGCTGGCCCGGGGTCCCACCGCGCCCGAATGGGTACCCCACCCGGCGTCCGGTCCGCAAGTAGCACGCAACTTCCGCAGGTGGATCGCCGAAAACGGGGGCCACTCATGCTACACATCCGGCCCATGTCCAGGTGGCTCGTCGTCCTCGCCCTCGTGGGCGCGACCGGCGCCGCGAGCGCGCAGCCCATCGTGATCGACCTCGCAACCGCCGCGCCGGCGAGCCCGACGGCCGTCGATCAGGTCGCGCGGCTCGCCGGCCCCGGGGCGCTCCGCGGCCCCGCGCTGGCCGCGGCGATCGTCGAGAGAGTCTCCGCGCCCGCGCAGGAGTCGGACTCCAGCCCGCTCAACGATCTGCAGAACCTCGTGATGGAGGGGATCGACGACTTCTATCAGAACCGCTTCAACGAGGCGGTCGACAAGCTGACCCGCGCCGGCACCGCCCTTCGCGCGGCGATCGACGTCGTCGGCCGCGAGGAGCGGGCGGCGCAGGCGCTCTTCGAGTCGCAGATCATCCTGGCCATCACCCTCAAGTACCAGGGCCACGTGGAGGAGGCGCGGGAGGTCATCCGGCATTGCATCCGGACTTTCCCCGAGCGCCGCCCGATGCTCGCGCAGTTCTCGCCCGACCTGATCCGCTTCTACGACGAGGTGAAGTCCGGCATGGACGCCGCGCCGCGCGCGACGCTGAAGATCACGACAGAGCCCCCGGGGTGCGTCGTGCTGCGCGACGGCCAGGCGGTGGGCACGAGCCCCTTCGAGGGCACGGCTTACCCGGGCGCGCACACCCTGCAGGTCCGGTGCGCCGGGAGGCTGTCCGGCGTGCGGCGCCTGACGCTCGCGGAGGGCCCGCGGGACATCCACTTCGACGCCGAGGCCGACGCGGCGCTGCGCGGCGGCCCGATCCCGTGGATCCAGGCGGGCCCCGCGGCCAGGCGCGCGGCGGCCCAGATGGGACGCGAGCTCGGGCGCGACACGGTCATCCTCGTCTCGTCGAGCGGCGGCCGCGCGTCGATCGAGGTCGTCCGGTCCGACTCCGCGCGGGTCGAGCGCCGCGGCACGGGCGACAACGTCGCCGCCGCGTGGGCGGGCCTCGAAGCCGTGCGCCCGGAGGGCGAGCGCCCGGACAGGCCCGAGCCCGGGCCCACGCGAACGCCCTGGTATCTGGACGTCCCCGCTTGGGCGGGCATCGGCATCGGGGCGCTGACGGCGGTCACGGGCCTGGCGCTCCTCTCGGGCGCCCGCGACGACGCCCGCGAGGCGTACCAGTACGGTTCGTCCGACCCGACGCGGTACTACGACCTCTCCAAGTCGGCCAAGGACGCCGGCGTCCCGGGGATGCTCCTCATGACGAGCGGAACCGGCCTCGCGCTCGGCAGCGTCGCGGCCCTCGCGACGCCGTCGTCCGACCATCCGGGTCCTTTCCACGGGCCGTGGTTCTGGGTGATGTCCGCCGCGGGGCTCGTCGCGGCGTCGACGGGCGTAGGAATGATGGCCCTCGACGGCTGCGACTACGACGACCACTCGTTCTGCCCGGCCGTCCTCGACCACCCGCTGGCCTCGAACGCCCCGACCGGCGCGGTCCTCACGGTCGGTGGCGCGGTGGTCCTCACGAGCGCGATCGTGCTGCGTCTCGTCGAGAAGTAGCAGGGAACTGCCGCGCCGCCGCGTGGTCCGTGTCGCGGAGCAACTCTCGGGCGGTCCCGACGATGACGGCCCGGCTCGCGAGGAGGCTCGGGACGGATGAGCAACGGAATCAGGCAGGCGGAGGTCGTCCGGGCGCTGCGGCGCTGGGAGGCTGACGTCGACGACCTCCAGGACGACCCGCGCCTGGCGGGGATGGGGATCGGCCGCGCCGATCTCGATCGGGATGGCCGGATCGCCGGTGACGAGGAGCTCGGGGCCCTGGCGCGGCGCATGGACGAGGCGGACGGCGGCTTCGACGGCCGCATCGACATCGCCGACGACGACGGCGACGCGACCGGCGCCCCCGTCGTCGAGGCGATCTCCGAGGCCGCCGAGCGAAGCGTCTCCGCGAGCTGGCGCTCGCACGCGAGGGAGTGCCGCGGCTGGACTCGATTTGGGGCTACGCAGGATACTCTCCCACGAACGCGGAGGCACGACATCACCTGCACGTCTGGGACGTTCAGACGCGCCCTCTTGGCCGGGACGGAGACGGCGTCGATCGGTCGGCGGTCGAGGGCCGGCCACGCGGGGAGTTCGTCCGCGTGTGGAGCCGGAGGAACGGCTTCGATGGACCTCAACGACCCTTGAATGCAATCCTCGCCCAGCTCGCTGAGCATCGAGGAGGCCTGGACGGTCACTTCGACGGAAGCCTCCCGGTCGAGGACCCGATGAGGGGCTATCTGGCGGATCGGCGTCAGCTCCTCCAAGAGGCGATCAACCATCCGGAGTCCAGGAACCTCCCTCTGGCCGATCGCGAAGCGCTCCAGCGGGAGCTCGCGATCGTGTACCGCCTCCGCGTCTTCTCCACTCACGTGACCGTTCAGTTCGAGCGGGAGTTCAGAAGCCAGATCGACAGGGGCTACTCGACCCTGGGACTGGCGGTTCCGAGGTTCGGACACATGTCTCGGTCAGAGGCGCTCGCCGAGATCGCACGCTTCGAGGAAGCGTTGCGGGGGCGCGGGTCGCCTCCTGCGGAAGCGCGTGAGCTTCACGACCTGCTCACTCGCGGTCTCCGCAACCTCTCCGAGGACGTGGTGCCGAGGAGCTGGCTGTGATTCGGGTCGTCGCGCCAGCGCTGAGTCTCGCGCTGGTGCTTTTCGAGGCGAGGGCGGCGGCGGATCGCGGCCGCGCGAGAGATCGGATTTGCGCGGCATCGATCTATCAGGAGGTCAGGCGGGACCACCTGGGGAGAAAGTGGTGGCCGGGGGTTCCGCTGGCGAACGTTCTGGCCACGGTGGCCTCCCTTCGACTCTGCAGCGCCCTGCCTGCGGGCCTGCGCCGCGCGGCACTTCGCGCCAGCCGAGCGCCTCAGTCCGAGCGAGGGCCGATCCTCGCCGAGTACCCGCCGGTGAACCCGCCGCCGGCGTGCCAGCCCCCACCCCGGCCGGCCGATCGTGCGCGGTGGGGCACGCGATGCATCCCCCGCGATCCGCGGGTGGTGCTTCTCCTCCGGCCCGACGCCCCCGTCTTCGGCGGGCCGGAGCTGGCGTTCATTGCCGGGGTCGTCGATCGCCTGACCGATGCCTCGCCTGGGCTCGTCCCCGCTGCGCAGGTTCTCTGGGTATACGCGACCTTCGGCTTTGTTCGTCACGTCCCCGCCTCCTGCGCGATGCACCACGACATCGAAGCGGGAACCGTGCGGCTCGACGAGCCCTACGGCAATCCCATGATCTTCCATGAGTAGTAGCGAGCTCCAGGCGCCGCGACGGCTCCGCGCCCACCAACCACCTGGCCCGCACCCGGCGAGCGAGGCCGTCCCGGACGGCGCTCCACCTGATTATTCTCACCCGCGCTAGCAACTCCGGCGACGATCCGCCGACAACGCGAGCCGTTCGAGTCGATGCGCGCCGGTCAAAGACCAGCCGAGACATTCCAGAGGCCGCCGACTACCGGCGGCCGCTCGGATCGCGGTTGTGCCGGCGAGCTGGCCCATGTTACGGGTCACTTCCCCGTGCCGCGTACCGGGCTCGGCGAGTCGTCTGGGGAGGTCCCCGACCGACAAGCCGGCCCACTCGCGCCGGTTGGGCCCGCGTTCGCCACAGGAGGTTCGGGGACATGAACCGCTTTCTCACCATTCTCTTCCCGCTCTTCGCGCTCGTCGCACTGTCGTCCGTCACCTCCGGCTGCAGCGAGGGCGACTGCCCCGCGGGCACGCGCAAAGTCGAGGGCGGCTGCGTCCCGCTCGGCGATGACGCCGGCGCCGAAGGCGAAGGCGAGGGCGAAGGCGAGGACGCCGGCGCCGAGGGCGAGGGCGAAGGCGAGGACGCCGGTGGTGGCGAAGGCGAGGGGGAAGGCGAAGGCGAGGACGCGGGCAGCGGCGGCGAGTGCGGCGATGGCGTGCTCGACGATGGCGAGCAGTGCGACAACGGCGACCAGAACAGCAACTCCGAGCCGGACGCATGCCGGACGACTTGTCTCGACGCGAGCTGCGGCGACGGTGCCGTCGACAGCGACGAGGAATGCGACCAGGGTGAGGGCAACAGCGACTCCACGCCCGGCGCGTGCCGTCTGACCTGCGCCGACCCGATCTGCGGCGACGGTGTCGTCGATCCGGGCGAGTCCTGCGACGAGGGCGACGAGAACAGCGATGCGCCCGAGGCGGAGTGCCGAACCAACTGCGCACTGGCCTCATGCGGCGACGGCAATGTCGATGACGGCGAGGAGTGCGACGCCGGCAATGCAAACAACGATGACGCGCCGGACACCTGCCGCACGACCTGCGTCCTGCCCTACTGCGGCGATCGAGTCACGGACGATCTCGAGGCGTGCGATGACGCGAATCTGGTCGAGACCGACGATTGCCTGACGACGTGCGCGATTCCGACCTGCGGTGACGGCTTCATCTGGAGCGACCACGAACCCTGCGACGACGGCAATTCGGTCGAGACGGACGATTGCTTGACGACGTGCGCGATTCCGACCTGCGGTGATGGCTTCGCCTGGAGCGGCCACGAGGCCTGCGACGACGGAAATCAAGTCAACACCGATGATTGCCTGGCGACCTGCGCCGTCCCGACCTGCGGGGACGGGTACGCGTGGAGCGGACACGAAGCCTGTGATGACGGAAACCAGGTCAACACCGACGACTGCCTCGATGCCTGCGTCGCGCCGACTTGCGGTGATGGCTTCGCGTGGAACGGTCACGAAGCGTGCGATGACGGAAATCAGATCAACACCGACGACTGCCTCAGCACCTGCCTCACGCCGACTTGCGGCGACGGCTTCGTCCACGCGGGCGTCGAGCAGTGCGACGACGGAAACCAGGTCAACACCGACGACTGCCTGGACACCTGCCTCGCGCCGCGGTGTGGGGATGGCTTCGCCTGGAGCGAGCACGAGGCCTGCGACGACGGAAATCAAGTCAACACCGACGACTGCCTGGACACCTGCGCCGCGCCTCGGTGTGGAGATGGTTTCGCCTGGAGCGGGCACGAGGCATGCGATGACGGCAATGCCTTTAACACGGACGGCTGCCTCAACGTATGCGTTGTGGCGAGCTGCGGAGACGGGTTCGTCCGCGCGGGCGTCGAGCAGTGCGATGACGGCGACCTCGACGACACCGACGACTGTCCCACCACCTGCCAAGACGCGCGGTGCGGGGACGGCTTCGTTCACGCTGGCCCCGAGCAGTGCGACGACGCCGACCTCGACGACACCGACGATTGTCCCACCACCTGCCAAGACGCGCGCTGCGGCGACGGCTTCGTTCATGTCGACGACGAGCAGTGCGACGACGCCAACCTCGACGACACCGACGATTGTCCCACCACCTGCCAGGACGCGCGGTGTGGCGACGGCTTCGTTCATGTCGGCGACGAGCAGTGCGACGACGCCGACCTCGACGACACCGACGACTGCCCCACTACCTGCCAGAACGCGAGGTGCGGCGACGGCTTCGTCCGGGCTACGCAGCCAAGCGAATCGTGCGACGACGGCAACCAGAGCAATACCGATGCCTGCCTGACCACCTGCGCCTCGGCCTCGTGCGGCGATGGCTACGTCTGGAGCGGTGTCGAGGAATGCGACGATGACAACCTGAGCAACCTCGACGCCTGCCTCAACAACTGCGACGCGGCCTCATGCGGCGACGGCTACGTCTGGGCCGGTGTCGAGCAGTGCGAGGACGGTAACTTGATCGACACGGATGCTTGCCCAACCACGTGCATGAACGCCAGATGCGGCGACGGCTTCGTCAGGGCTACGGCGCCAAGCGAATCGTGCGACGACGGCGACCTCGGGGACAACGACGGCTGCGATGCGGACTGCATACCCTCGGCAGTCGTGGCAATCACGGCAGGTGGTCACCACACGTGCGCGCTTCTACGAACCGGGACCGTGCGCTGCTGGGGTACGAACAGCTCGGGCGAGCTCGGACACGACGACAATGGCGGAAACGGTTACGTCGGCGACGAGCCGGGCGAGATGCCCCCTCCCGACGCGGATTTCGGCGGCACGGTCCAGGCGATCGCCGCGGGCTTTTACCACACCTGCGCGCTGATGGACACGGGTCGAGTTCGGTGCTGCGGCGACAGCGCCTATGGCCAGACGGGCTACGAGTCGACGAACGACGTCTGTGATGATTTCGGAGAGCTGCCCGCCGACGTCGATCTCGGCGGCGGAGCGATCGTGGATTCGATCGCTGCTGGCTTTTACCACACCTGCACGCTCCTGGACGGAGGTGGCGTGCGCTGCTGGGGCAACGGGGCCTCTGGCAGGCTTGGCTATGAAAGCACCGAAAGCGTCGGAGACGGAGGTGCAGGTGATCCAGGGATGCCGCCGGGCAGCGTGGACATCGGTTGGACGGCGGCCGCGGTCGACGCGGGTAGCACACACACGTGCGCCGTCCGATCGACCGGAGCCCTGCGATGCTGGGGCGACGGTGCCTACGGAAAGCTCGGCTACTCGGGCACGACCACCATCGGAGACGACAACGTTCCCGGTATGCCTCCCGCCGACGTCAACGTTGGCGGTACGGTCGCCGAGATCGCTCTTGGTTCCTACCATACGTGCGCCAGACTCTCAGGCTCGTGGTCTGGGATGGTGAGGTGCTGGGGCTACGGTGCGAATGGACGCCTGGGCAGAGGGGACACGGTGAACGTGGGTGACGACGCCAATCCGGGCATGCCGCCGGTGACCATCGACCTCGGGTCGGATGCCGCTCTTGATCTGGCTGCCGGCAACTCCCACACCTGCGCCCTACTATGTGCGACATACGAATGCGCGTGGCCATACGCCGTGTGCTGGGGATATGGCGCCTTTGGTCGCCTTGGCTATGGCAACACCAACGATGTGGGCGAGGTAGGCCAGGACCTGCCCCCGTCGGGGGTGAACATTGGCGACGACCTGCCCGAGGCGATCACGGCAGGCTACGCACATACTTGCGTGCTGACGCGAACTGGCGGAGTTCGTTGCTGGGGCTACGGCCTGTACGGCCAACTCGGCTACGAGGATGCCGACAACATCGGAGATGACGAACTGCCCAGCGCCGTCGGGGATGTGGAGGTCTTCTAACGGCGAGCACCGCAGGCGCCTCGAGGAGATCCGAAAACCGTGAGAGGCAGCGGTGATCGAACTGCAGAAGTGGGAGTGGAAATCCGGGACGCGAAGAAGAACCGTCCTCTCCTGAGGATTCGACCTCACCGCAGCGGGCGGCCGCCGACCGTGCCTGCGCTCATCCAGGAGTCGAGGAGGCCGCGGAGGCGGGCGGCGCGAGTGGGGTCGGCGCGGCTCTGATCGAGGCGCTCGCGGGGGTCGCGGACGACGTCGTAGAGCTCGAGGCGGCGGGCGGTCAGGTCGAGGATGACCTTGTGGTTGCCCTCGATCACCGCGGCCATCACGTTGCGGTCGCCCGTGATGCGGCGGCACTCGGCGAAGAGGGGGCGGGGGGTGAGCGAGTGCGTCGCGGCGAGGGGGCCGACGAGGCTTCGGCCCTCCATCGTCCTCGGCGTCGGTAGGCGCTGAAGGGCGAGGATTGTCGGAGCGAGGTCGAGGAGGGACACCGGAGACGCGACGCGGCGCGCCGGTGGAAGGCCGGGGACGCGCACGACGAGTGGCACGCGGAGGGCGGGCTCGTAGAGTAGTCCGTGGAAGGTGATGCCGTGCTCGCCGAGCATCTCGCCGTGGTCGGCGGTCACGATCACGGCCGTGGTCGTGCGGAGGTCGGACTGGTCCAGGCGACGGAGGATCTCGCCGAGAGCCTGGTCGGCGAAGCGGATCTCGCCGTCGTAGCGACCCGCGCGATCGGTCCACGACGAAGGCGTGCCGGGATGGGGGAGGTACGGGTTGTGGGGCTCCTCGAGGTGCGCCCAGAGGAAGAAGCGCTGGCCAGCGTGCTCGTCGAGCCATCCCAGCGCCGCCCGGGCGACGTGACGGGCGCTCTCGCGCACCGCCGCACGGTCGCGCCGCTCGTCGTAGGGGTAGATCCAATCCGAGAAGCCCTGCTCGACTCCTCGCGAGACCTTGAAGACCAGCGAGGTGGGGATGCCGGCCGTCCGGATGCCAGCGCCGGAGAGGATCTCCGCGACGGTTGTGGCGCTGGCGGCCAGCTCGTAGCGGCCCTGCTTCTCGGCGTACGGCAGGTGAGCGATCGAGCGCCCGCAGAAGAGCGCAGGGAACGTCATCCGCGTCGAGGTCGCGGGCGCATAGGCGCGCTCGAACAGCGTGCCCTGGCGCGCGAGACGATCGAGCGCGGGAGTGGTTGGCCGGCGGTAGCCGTATGCGGAGACGTGGTCGGCCCTGAGCGCGTCGATCGTGACGAGGACGACGGAGAGGTTGCGCGGAACGCGGTCGGGAACGGGAGCCGGCTCGTCGCGGGGTGGGTGCCAGCGCTTCGCGTCGCCGCCGGAGCAGTTCTCGTCGCGCCCGTTGCCGGGGATCTCGCGTGCGTAAGGGAAGACCGCCGGGTCGGCGTCGTCGCAATCGCCGCCGCCGAGGATCGACGAGAAGCCATCGCCGTCGCGATCCGCGACGTGGCGCGCGGAGGCGAGGAGCGACTCGGCTACCGGAGCATTCGCGACGGTCGCGGCAACCGTCTCGTCACCGGGCCAGAGGAGCCCGAGCACGCAAACGACGGCGGCGAACGTGCCGGCCGCGACGCGGGACCTTCGGCTCCGCAGGAGCATCGCGAGCCCCGCACCGGCGAAGGAGGCTGCCGCTGCCAGGCCGAATGGCGAGCCGGCCAGCCACTCGGCCACAGCGGCGGCGCCGGACGCAAGGACAACCAAGGCAGCGGCGGGACCGAACCGGCCGGAGCGGTCGAGACCGGACCGCACCAACCGCACCACGGCAACGATGGGGGGCAGCGCGAGGAGCTGCGCCACGACGGCGGCAACCATGACGAGGAGGGCCGCGAAGCGCGGGGTCATCTCGCTGTCGGACACGAGGAGCGCGCCGCCCGCGCCTGCGCCGCACCAGATGCTCAGGCCGACGATGGTCGCTGCCAGCCTGGCAGGCGAACCGGCGACGGCGTCCCACGAGCGACCCAGTAGCTGCCGCGTCTGTGAGTCGAGCGCGGCGACTCCGAGCGAGGCGGCAAGAAGCATCACGCCCGCCGCCGCCGCGAGCATCGTTACGCACGAAGCACGGAGGATCACCTCGAGCACCTGCCCGATGGCGAGAGAGCCCTCGGAGAGCGGCACCCAGGCGACTGCGATTCCCTCAGCCGCGCCCCAGCATGCCCCGGCCGCGACCATCGCCGACAGGGTGCGAGCGAACCTCATTTCTGTGGGGACACGCACCCGATTTTCTGTGGGGACACGCACCCGATCGGCAAGTAGCGAATCACAAACGGGTTGCAGGGACAACCGCGCGTTTCGTCGGGCGGTGCACCCGTGGTGCTGTCAGGCGAGCCGGCCGCCCACCCGCGGCCTCGGCGAACCGAGATCGCTGGAAGGTCGGCGTGCGCTGCTCTGGCCGATCAGCGGACGTGGTGACTCAACCGGGCGCTGCCCGCTTGGCGATCCACGCGCTCACCTGCGCCGCGAACGCCTCGATCGGTCCGAGGCCGGCGGTGGCGCCGGCGTACAGGTGCTCCGCATCGATTCCCGCGTAGCCGTGGGCCACGATGTTCCGGACCTTCACGGCCTTGCGGAGGCTGGCGGCGACGTCCGGCTCGATGACGCCGTGCTCCGCGAGCCGATCGAAACCCTCGGCGAGGCTTCGCGCGAGCGTCCAACCCTCGTCCGCGATCACGTGGCTCGAGACGTCCGCGCAGACCTGGACGGCCAGCATCAAGTTGAACGACACCAGATCCAGCGCATCGTTGCTCGCGGCAAGCTCGGCGGCCGTACCGGGGACATGGCGACGAACCTGGGCAAGCCGCGTCGCGAGCTCGGCCAGCTTCGCCGCGACGAGGTCAGCGTTGACCACCGGCCAGCCCTCCGGCCGCGACGACCTCCAGCCACGCGCGGCTCATCCTCCGGTACCACGGCAGGTCGGTCTCCAGATCCGCGAGGGCCGAGGCCCACCAGCCTGCCGCCGCTCCGGGTCGTCCCTCGTGAGCCACGAGGCCGTGCTGAACGACCTCCGCGAGGAGGGGCACGGGTGCGTCGTCGAGGGACACGACGTCGACGTCGCGACCGAGCGCGGAAGACAGGGCCACCGCGAGATCGACCAGATCGACTCCCGGCGCCAGGACCGCTAGGTCGACGTCGGAGTCAGGCCCGGCGCGCCCCCTCGCCTCGGAGCCGAACAGAACCGCCACGAGCACGTCCCTCCGACCGGACAGCGCGCGGGACAAAGCGCCCACGACGGCCGGCCCGTGGCCCGTCGACGTCATCAGAGGGGAGCGTAGCATGGGGACACGCACGAAGCCCGGTCGGCGCCTGGCCGGGTGCCGGTCATCGGCCGTGGACCGCCTGGCAGGATCACCTGACGTGGACTCGCCGGCGAGCGATGACGCGTGTGGCGCCGTACGTGTCGATGGCGCGGACCTCCAGCAAGTGGTTGCAGGGAGAGAGGGTCGAGAAGTCGTCCCGGGCCTTGTCGTATGGGCGGACCTTGGATCCTAGCGCCGCCGCCGACGGCCGATCCCGAGGCTTCGCACCTCGTCGTGCGAGATCAGCTCGGGTTCCTGGCGGCGAGCCTCGATGGTCTTCCATAGCTCATCATCCATGCCGAGCATGATCTGCTCGAGGTCCTTGCCTTCCACTCCTACCGGGCGCACCCCGAGACGAGAGCGGCCAGGCTCGACGAACTCGTGCCAGAACCGCATGTCGTGGCGACGATGGTGACCCGACCCGCATGGATTCGCGAGTGAGCCGACAGCCGGCTTGGGGCGCACACGCACGCGGCCCCTTGACGCGTTCTTCGTTCCCCGCTAATTGGTACCTCCAATGAGCCAATCGGATCTGCGGGCGAGGCTCTTCTCGCCGCTCGACGCGCGGCGCTCGTCCGATCGTGTCGCCGACGTGATCCGCCGCACGATCTTCGACGGTCGGTTTCGGCCGGGAGACCGCCTGCCCACCGAGCGAACGCTCGCGCAGCGGTTCCAGGTCACGCGCAACACCGTTCGGGAGGCGATGAGGCAGCTCGAGCAGCTCCGTATGGTCTCGATCCGGCAGGGCAGCGGCGTCGTGGTTCGCGACATCCTCTCAAGCGCGGGGATCGACCTCCTGACGGTCCTCCTCGGCTCCGAGGCCACGGGAAGCAAGCTGATCTCGGACGCCCTCGAGCTGCGGGCCGTGGTGGGTCGCGCGATCGCGGCGCTCGCGATCTCGAGGATCCGCGGGCGGGCACTCGAGGACCTGCGCCGGGCCGTGGAGGCGTTCGAGCGGGAGGCCGGGCGGCGGCCGGCGCCGGACCCGGCTGTCCTCGCATCGCTCGACTTCGACCTCCACACGGCGCTCGTGAGCGGCAGCGGCAACGTCGCGCTGGTCCTCCTGTTCAACTCGCTCCGGGCCGTGACCGAGCGCGTGCCGCACCTGCTCGAGTCGCTCGTGAGCCAGCCGGACCGGCTCGCGATCCTGTACCGCAAGACCCTGGGCGCTCTCGAGAACGACGACCGTACCGCCGCGAGCAAGGCGTTCGCCCGCGTATTCGAGGTCGGCCAACCGCCGAGGAAGAGGAGGCGCAAGTGAGACACATGGAATTCGCCGATCGAATCGCCGTCGTCACGGGCGGAGGCTCTGGCATCGGGCGCGCGCTCGCGGTCGCGCTCGCCGCGAGGGGCGCGCGCGTCGCGGTCACGGACGTCGACGCCTCACGTCTCGAGGCCGTGGTCCGCGAGGTCTCGGCGACCGGGGCGACGGTGCGGGGCGACCTCGTCGACGCCACGAGCCTCGCCGCGGTCGAGGCCTACCGCGATGCCTTGCTCTCCGACTGGGGGCGCGTCGACGTCCTGTGCGCGAACGTCGGCGTGGGCCACACGGCCCCGCTCGCCGAGATGACCGTCTCCGACTGGGAGCGAGTGATGGCGCTGAACTTCTGGAGCGCCGTCTACCCGATCCAGCTCTTCGCGCCATCGATGATCGCCCGCCGGCGGGGGCGGATCCTGGTGACGGCGAGCCTCGCGGGGCTCGTCGGCCTGCCGACGGCGTCGGCGTACTCGGCCTCGAAGTTCGCGCTGGTCGGCCTCGGCGAGTCGCTGCGCGCCGAGCTCGCGCGCCACGGGATCGGCGTCACCGTCCTTTGCCCCGGCATCGTGCGGACGAACTTCTCGAAGGACGGGCGCTTCTCCTTCGGGGACTTGCCCATCGGCGGAGCGGCCCTCGATCGCCTGTGGCAGCGGGTCGGCGAGGACCCGGCCGCCGTGGCCGAGCGGGCGCTCTCGGCGCTGCGCGGGGGCAAGGGCGTCGTGCCGTCGTCCTTCGCCTTCGTCACGCTGCCGTGGCTGGCGAAGCGGCTCGGCGGCGACCTGGTCTCGACCGGGCTGGGCCTCGGCCTCGCGCGGCTCGCACCGAAGGCCGCGCGGCCCGCCGAGGCGCCGGTGGCGCTTCGCGACCTCAGGCGGATGAGCGGCTCGGAGCTCGACGCGCTGTACCGCGGCGCACCAGCGCCGTCCCTCGAGGAGCTCGACGGTCCCTACGACGGCGTCCTGTTGCGCTGGAAGCTCGCCCCGGCGATGCGCGCGGTCGACGTGATCGCCCCCGGGCGCCTGCCATGGCAGGGCAAGGTCTTCTTCGGCGGCGGCCGGCGGGCCGGTGCGAACCGCTTCGCCGTCGGCCGGCTCGAGCGCCACGTCTGGCGGTTCGAGACGAAGCTCGTCGACTCCCGCTTCGACGGCGGGCAGGCGCTCGCGATCGACTACGACCTCCCCGACAACCCCGGGTGGCTGCGCCGAGGTGTCTTCGACGAGCTCAGAAAGATCGGGGGTGGCCTCTACCTCGGCAAGGGCGGAGTGCGCCTGGGCCGCGGGAGCGCAATCGAGTTCAGCTGGGCAGTGACGAAAGCGCGGGCCGCGGCAGCGTGACCGGATCGGACGCAGCGATGCAGCCGGGGGTGTGGTAGCAAGGAAGCGTGAGCTCCGTTCCGAGCGGGGAGTCCGCGCAGGTTCAGGGGAGCGAACGGGCGCTCTCCCGGATCTACCGGGAGAAGAGGGAGCTCGAGTGGGTGCCGGCGGAGCTGAGGCGCGTGCGGTGGCTGGCCTGGCCGATCGGTGCGGCGCCGGTCGGGAGCGCTGCGGCGGTGGCGTTCGCCACGTTGCCTTCCGGGGTCGCGGCGGCGCTGATGCTCGGGGCGGGCGCGTATCTCGTGGCTGGCGGGCTGGGGCTGGGATGGCTGGCCGACCGGCAGGTGCTGCGGCGGATCGTTCGGCGGCGCGTGGAGCGGCTCGCTGGCGGGGAGCTCGATCTGCGGTCGCTCAGGAGCGAGAAGGATGGCGAGCTGGTTCACGTGCGGGGCAGGGTCGAGGCGATTCGCAAGATCCGGAGCGTGATCGACCCCGATCGGGCCGGCGTCTTCCGGCGCCTCCGGCAGAACGTCGGCGGTACGTGCGTCCTTCACGAGGACGCGGAGGACTTCTGGCTGGTCGACGAGACGGGGGAGCGGACTCGGGTCGACGTACAGGGCGGGCGGCTCGTCGTCGGTCGCACGACACTCCCGTGGCGCGACGTCGACCACCTCACCTACCACGAGATGCTCCACCGGATACCGCCGTCGGTCGTCTCGACCGGCCGCGTCCTCGCGCAGTCCCGGTCGCGCCTCGTCCACATGGGCGAGATCCTCGTCGAGGACGGCGCGCGCGTCACGGTCCTCGGGCACAAGTCGCGGGTCCCGGACTTCACGATCGAGGAACGGCTCGCCCGCGAGACGCCGATGCGGACGACCCTCAGGGGAGGCAGCGTCCTGCCGCTCGTCGTGGCCCCGCTCGACGCGCGCCCGACCGACCCGCCGCCCTAGAGACTGGTGACGGCTGGCTCGCCGCGACGCGGGCAGTTGTCGCGCTTCCAATGCACGGATTCGTTGCGGACGAGGTTGTCGGATCGGAGACACGGCCCTGACGACTGCGACCCGGGGCGCAGTCAGCGCCACATGTCCTCGACGATCTCCTTCTCGCGGCCCTCGCGGATCAGCTTGTCGGCCCGAAGGGCCTGACGCAGCGCGACCCAGGTGAAGAAGATGACGATGGGGATGAGGCCGGCGATGGGGATGTTGTCGCCCTTGGTCACGATCTGAAGGAAGTACTCCATGGCGGGATGAAGGTAGAGGCGTAGGGGCCGATCGTCAAGGAGTACGCGCCGGTCAGGCTGGCCCAGCTCGTCCGTCCCGGCGTCACGGCGTGGTGTCCTACCCTGGGAGGTCGAGGCACTCGCCGTCCAGACAGACTGCGGGGAACGGGCAGCACGCAGGAGGATCGCCGCAGGGCTCCTGTCCGTTGAAGCACAGGCACTGGCCGTCGAGGCAGCTCGTGCCCGGGTCGCAGGCCCTGTCGCACCCTCCGCAGTGATCGTCGTCGAGCTCGAGCTGGACGCAGTCGTCGCCGCATTGGGTGAACAGGCATTCGCACGAGGCGCCCATGCACTGCCACGGCCAGTCGCAGCCCGCGCAATCGCCGTCGCCGTCGCCGTCGCCATCGCCGTCGCCGTCGCCGTCGCCGTCGCCGTCGCCGTCGGTGTCCGCGTCGGTATCGGAGTCGGTGTCGGCGTCCGAGTCCGAGTCCGAGTCCGAGTCCGAGTCCGAGTCCGAGTCCGAGTCCGAGTC
>JACPQR010000086.1 GCA_016190375.1 Deltaproteobacteria bacterium | reverse complement strand
GGTCCGCACGACGGTGGGCAAGCGCCAGTGCTGGAGAATCGACGTGTCCTCCACGACTTGCGCGCGCCAGCGGGACCTGTTTGACCAGAAGATCAACGCCCACAGGAAGGAGCCGTAGTATGGACGCACGCACGGCTTCGCACGTTTCCGCTGCCCGGATTGCGGAGCAGAGCGGCTCGTGGCGCTGTCGTGCCGCGGGCGCGGCTTCTGCCAGAGCTGCCTCGGCCGGCGGATGGTGGCGCGGGCGGCTCATCTCGTCGATCGGGTCCTCCCCGTCGTGCCGGTGCGCCACTGGGTCCTGAGCCTGCCCTTCGCCCTGCGGTACCGCCTCGCCTGGGACCACGAGCTGTGCCGTGCGGTCCTCGGCATCTTCGCCCGTGCCCTCATGGCCTTCACCCGGAGGCGTGCCCGATGCGACCCGACCACCGCCAGGACTGGCGCAGTCACGGTCATCCAGCGCGCGGGAAGCGCGGCCAACCTCAACATCCACTTTCACACGATCGCCGTCGACGGGGCATTCGTGGAAGGGCGCGGTGGCCGGCTCTCCTTCCGTCCCGTTCGCGCCCCGAGCCCCGACGAGGTCTCCTCGCTCCTCGCGATCGTGAGGACCCGGATCCTCGCGCTCCTCGCGCGCCGGGGCCTGGTCGTTGCGGAGACCGGAGATCCCACGGGCGACTTCGATCTCGATCCTCCTCCACTGGCCGAGGTCTACGCCGCCTCGGTCCGCCAGCGCCTCGCCACGGGAGAACGGGCCGGGCGGGAGCCGATGCGCCTGCGCTCTGCCGCATTCGCGACGAAGAGGGAGGACCCCGATCACCGTGGGGCTCGCCAGGACGGCTTCGACCTGTGTGCGAGCCGCGCGGTGAGGGCGAACAACCGGTCCAGACTGGAGAGGCTCTGCCGCTACCTGTTGCGCCCGCCGATTCCCGCCGAGCGGCTCTCCGAGGAGCAGGGTCTGGTCCTGCTCGCGCTCCCCCGCCCGTGGACCGATGGCAGCACCCACGTGGCCTTCGAGCCAGCCGAGCTCATCGAACGTCTCGCGGCGCTCGTGCCGCGCCCCCACGCAAACCTGATCCTCTACCACGGCGTCCTGGCCGGCCACGCACGCTGGCGCTCCATGGTCGTGCGATTCGGTCGCGGCCGCGAGCCCGTCGATGGCCGGCCATCACGCGGGGAATCGAGCCGGAATCCCACGTGGGCCGAGCTGATGCGCCGTGGCATGGACCTCGACGTCCTCGCGTGCCCTCGCTGCGGCTCGCGGATGCGCCACATCGCGACGATCCTCGGGCGAGAAGTGATCCACAAGGTCCTCGTCCATCTGGGTCTCGACACCGATCCCGACGCCCAGCCCCCGCACTCTGCCAGGGCGCCTCCAGCACCCGCGTCCGCGCTTGCTCCAGGCAGATCTGTCCCCGAGATCGGGATCACCGCCGTGGCCCCCATCGGACGCTTCACGGCGCGCCTGGCCCGGCTCGCGGGCCCCGCCGCAGATTCCAAGGTGCTCACGTCGGAGCCCCCGTCGGCCCCTTCCCGGTAGAGGTTTGCCCGCAACACCGACGGCACCGAGGGCCGCAGTCTTCGTGGACCTCGCCACCTCACTTCATGCGCCGTCCAGCAGCTCTGCTGTTTCGTGGATCGGGCATTACGTCAACTCGCGCTGCGCCGCCACCCGCCGCTCGAACCTCGGCCCAGCCCGCCGCACCCCTTTCATGCTACGTATCCCCATGCCGCTGCGTCTTGGCCGCCCGAACCCCCAGGAGCGGTGCCTCTGGCCACCAGGGCGGGGCCTGCACCATCCTGGCGCGTCGCGGCGACCGAAAAACCTCGCCCCACGGCCCCGAAAACGTCCGGCAGCCGCCGTCGTAGATGCATTCGCCCCACGCGCCTGTGGAGAATTGCCCGACATCGCCGACCTGCTCGGTCAGCGCCCGACGCAGTCGAGGTCCACTATCCAGAGGTAGGTCGAGCCCGCGACGTAGGCATGGCCGTCCGCGACAGCCAGGTCGCGGGGCTCGCCTTCAGGGTCGAGTTGCACGGAGCCGATCGGGGTGGGGGCGTCGGGAGAGCTGGCGTCGACCGCGTGCAGGCGGCCGCCTTCCTCCGTGTCGGCCACGTAGGCGACGCCGTCTTCGACGGCGACGGCCACCGCGGTCCCAAGCTCGCCCAGGCCGGCCACCTGGATCGGCTTCGCGGGATTGGTCACGTCCACCAAGTCGATGCCGAGCTCTCCGACCGCGACGACTACGTGCGTGTCGCTCGTGCGAGCAACCCCGAACGCGGCGCCAGTCGTCTGGGTCTCGCCGACGACCCATTCCGTGTCGAGGTCGACCACGGCGACGCCGCCGCCGCCGAGGGCGACGTATGCGACGACGGCAGCGACTGCCACCCCGCTTCCGTTTGTGGATAGGCCGATCTCGGTCCTGATCGTAGGGTTCTCGTCGGTGGTGAGGTCGACGACGAGCAGGGCCGCCGCCCACGTCGTGACGTACGCCCGGTCTCCCTCGACGACCACCCGGCTCGACTCCCAGATCTCGTCGTGCCCGACGAAACCGTCGAAAACCGGCGTGTCCGGATCCTCCACGTTCACCCGCTGCAGCGATCCCGTCTGCACGATCGCCAGGCGCGGTGGATCCAGGCCGACGCCGTCGACGCCGGGGTCGTCCCGCACGGATCGCACAAGAAGAGGATCGGCGGGATTCGACACGTCGATCACGGCCATGTGCTGGGTGCCGGTCGCGACGTACGCGTACCCCGATGCCACGGCAACCCCCCGCCCAAGAGCATTCTGGTCGACCGCGGTGAGGTCGTAGACGCCGGTCACGGCGTCGCAGTCGCCGTCGCCGTCCGCGTCGCCGTCGCCGTCCGCGTCGCTGTCGCCGTCCGCGTCGCTGTCGCCGTCCGCGTCGCCGTCGCCGTCCGCGTCGCCGTCGCCGTCCGCGTCACCATCGCCGTCCGCGTCACCATCGCCATCCGCATCACCATCGCCATCCGCATCACCATCGCCATCCGCATCACCATCGGAACTGGCGTCCGCACCCGCGTCGACCACGCGCCCGCCCTCGAGCGGGAACATCCAGCCGCAACCCGCGTGCGCCGACACGAGCAGGGCCTGCACCACTGCCGCCGCCCTTGCGCGCGCCCTGTCCCGGGAGCTCGGCCGCCGGCACGTCATCGACCCGCGGACCATACCATTCACGGCCGACCGAGGAAGCAGGAGTCGAACGCCTCGTCCCATGATCCTGGTCGTGGGGCGCGTAGGACTTTCGAAACTGTAAGACGAGGCGCTCGCGGTGGGCCGCGCCAGGGCGTACGCGCTCCTCAGGCTCGCCGCCGATTGGGGCACGGACCTGGCCGTGCCTGACGACGCGGCTGGTGGCTTGCGGGCGAAACCGGACGGGCGCCACTCCCGGAATCAGTGCGCGACCTCGCGTTGCGCGCGGGCCTCGACGCGCTTGAACGCGCCGCCGTTCGACGCGCTGACGGACACACGGTACACGTCGGTACCGTGAAGCGGAGGCACCTGGCCCTTGATGCTCGCGAGCTGACCGACCGAGATGTCCACGACCCACTTGCCGCAGCCTGCCGTCGAGTAGGCCGTGTCCGGGCTGACGCTCGTGACCCGCGGCTGACCCGGTCCGAGCGTCACGCTGGTGTTCGCCGCGGCGTTGCGACACGGGTCGGTGTTGCGCGACTGGGCGAAGGCGGCGCCCCGGGAGTCCTCCCCGCCGAGAGACGGGAACGAGCCGTCGGCCAAGAATGCGACCGCGGCGACCGCGACGAAGGTGACGGCCAGTACGACCTTGCGAAGACCTCTCATGATCCCCTCCTGCCTTCGCCGTCGGCTACCATGCTTGTTGCCGTTGCGGCAATGACGGCTCGACCGCCGCACGCACTCCGGCGTCGTCTCGGAGCACTCGCTGGCGCAGGTCGTCCGGAGTCATGGTCACGTGGATCGCATGCCACCCCGAGTCGCCGGTCCGGGGGGTGAGCTGGAGCTGTCCGGCCCCAGCCGTTGCGCCGTCGAGCCAGCGCGGTCACGCGGACATCATGCGGCGGCGCGGGGTCTCCAGCAGGCGGCGATTGTCGATGTGCTGAACGGCACGCATGTTGCTGACATTGGCCGACATGAGAAACGCACCTCTTGTCTTGTTCGGGCTAACCGTGGCGACGCTGGTCGCCTCCTCCTGCTACTCCGACACCGGAGGCGAGGGCGAGGGCGAGGGCGAGGGCGAAGGAGAAGGAGAAGGCGAAGGCGAAGGAGAAGGAGAGGGGGAGGGCGAAGGAGAAGGAGAGGGGGAGGGCGAAGGAG
>JACPQR010000085.1 GCA_016190375.1 Deltaproteobacteria bacterium | reverse complement strand
GCCGGCGCCGGCGCTCGCCGTGCCGCCGTCGGCGCCGGCGCTCGCCGTGCCGCCGTCGGTGCCGGTGGTCGCCGTGCCGCCGTCGGGGGAGCGGCGCGATGGCGGGCGGCGGGGCTCCTCGATGTGGACGAAGTCGAGACGGTCGTAGTGGGTCGCGACGTCGTGGCGAGGGCGGAAGCTCGCGACGAGCTCGTTCAGCCTCTTCTCCCTCAGCTCCCTGAACGCCTGCTGGCGCAGGCCCTGACGCACCTCGTCGAGCTCACGCACCATGGGCTGGCGATGGCCGGTCATCATGAGGACGTAGGTCCCCTCGGGAACCTCGACGATCTCGGGCTTCTCGTCGGTGTCCTTGATCCGCTCGAAGTGCGGGCGCAGGTGAGGAGGAATGGCTTCGCGGAGCTTGTCGAGCTGGAGGTAACCGATGTTGCCCTCGTTGGCTCGCAGCCGGTCATCGAGGTTCTCGGGCCCCGTGGCGAGGATCTCGAAGACGTCCTCGTCGTTGTTGCCGTCCGCCAGCCGCTTCATCATCTTGTTCGCGGCGGGCCGATCCCTGAGCTTCATCGCGCCGAGCCGCCACACCTCGGGGAAGTGGAACTCGTCCCAGCGGTCCCGGTAGATGCGCTCCACCTCGCTGTCCTGGACCTGGTCGATGGTCACAGTCTTCTCGAACTCCTTCGCCAGGAACCGCTTGACGAGCATCGGGTTGACCGAATCGCGGACCGTCCTGTCGCCCCTGATTCCCCGCTTCTGAGCCTCCTGCCAGAGGAGCTCGGTGCGGATCATCTGCTCGAGCATCGCCTTGCGGCCCGCCTGGGTCTTGGCCCGCGCGACGGACGAGGGGCCGCCCGACGAGACCCGGCGGACGAAGTCCTGCTCGGTGATCGAGACGCCGTTGACGACCGCCAGGACCCTGCCCCCGCCGTCCGGCGCGTCCGCTTCATCCCGTTGCCCGCAAGCCGCGGCGGCGAGGACGGTCGTGATGAACAAGGCTGGCCGAAGGAAGCGCATGCCGGCCTTTTACCAGATCGCGCGAGACCGGGAATCGGGTCTCTACCTCAGAGCCTCAGATCTCCCCGACGACCCTCAGGCCCGCCCCCGAGGGCCCGACCTCGGGCACGAGCCCCATGAAGCGCCGGCGCGGTCGCTCGGGCTCCTCGTTGAGTCGCCGCACCCCGAAGTAGAGCATGAGCGCGCCGGCGGCCTGCACGAGCGAGAGCCCGATGAAGAGCGTGATGTCGTCGTCCTTGACGTCGTCGGTCGTGGCGTACAGGGCCGGGCCGACGATCGGAATTGCGAGGAGGATCGCCGACTCGCTCTCCTGGCTCAGCGCCGCCAGGGACGACAGTCCGTAGGAGATACCGAGGAGGATTGCGCCCCAGATGACGAGCCCACGGCCGCGCCGCCTCGGAGGCTCGGCGATCTCGAAGGTCTGGGGCAGAGCGCGCGTCTCGTGGTGCGACGGCAGAGCCACCGGCGGCGACGCGGGCGGCGCGGGCTCATCGACCCGGAAGTCCATCGAGGAGATCTCGGCCTTGCGGACGCGGGCGAGCTGCCCGTCGAGGACGATCCAGACGAACTCGGGGTCCTCGCCGACGCGCCGGCCCACGACGAGGTTGCCGCCCGCCATGACGAAACGCATCGGCCGCGGATCCTCGATCGGCGTGACGCTCGGAGGCAGGCGGAAGTCGAGGGCCGGCGGCGTGGTCGCCACCTCGGGCGGCCTGGTCTCGTCGGGAGCGACCGGCTCCGATGGCGGCAGGGGCGCATCATCGGCCCTCGCCGCCGAGGGCAGCGCGACGAGCGCGGCTACGATCAGGCGCGTTCTCACGGGCCGATCTTCCATCAGCCCCGGGCTCGGCGCCAGGGGGTGTATTCACATTCGGCACCGTGCCCCTTCTCTTCGAGGTTGAGCGCCTCTCTCTTGGTGGCTATGGTTCTGGCTCGTGAGCGCCCCTCGTGTACGCTGGCTGGTCGCACTGGGCTTCATCGCAGTCGCGGGCGGGGCGGCCCGTGCCTGCTCGAGCGAGCCCCGCACGCAGAGGCCCCCGCGTGACGGCGGCGCCGGCTCCGAGAGCGGCCGCAAGAAGCCCCGCGTCGTGATCCTCGGGTTCGACGGCATGGACCCGCGCTGGGTCGATCAGTGGATCGCCGAGCTGCCGAACATCGAGAAGCTGGGCAAGCGGGGATCACGACGGCCGCTGCGCAGCACCGAGCCGCCGCAGTCTCCCGTCGCCTGGACCAGCTTCGCCACGGGCTCCGAGCCCGCCGCGCACGGCATCTACGACTTCATCCGGCGTGACCCGGCGACGTATCGCCCCTTCGTCGGAACGACGAAGGTCGAGGTCCCGCGGGTCGGTCCGCCGGTCGCCAGGAACCTGCGCAGTGGCGAGCCGTTCTGGCAGCGGCTCGGCAACAACGGCGTTCGCGTCGTCGCGCTGAACGTCCCCTACAGCTTCCCGCCCGACAGGATGGACACCGGCCGGATGCTGTCCGGTCTGGGCGTCCCGGATCTTCGAGGGACCAACAGCACGTTCACCGTCTTCGCCGAGAACCTGAGCACCGAGGAGCGCGCGCACGCTCCGGCAGGCGGGATCTTCGTGCCGATCGACGGTGGCGCCGCGGCCATCGAGGGGCCGCTGAGGCCCGGACCCGTGGCGGTGGGCGAGCCGACGCGAATCACGGTCCCCGTGCGGTTCGCGACGACCGGCGACGGTGCGGACTGCCGGGTCGAGGCGACCGCCGGAGGCAAACGCGCCCTGGCGCGGGTCGGAGCCTGGACTGACTGGCTCGAGCTGTCGTTCTCGGAAGGTGGCCGGCGCGCGCGGGGGATGGTCCGGCTCCTCCCGCTGTCCTGCGCGCCGCTTCGCGTCTTCATGACACCCGTGAACCTCCATCCCCGCGCTCCATACCTGCCCATCTCGGAGCCCGGTGCGTTCGTCGCCGAGCTGGCCGACGACTACGGCCTGTTCAAGACCATCGGGTGGGATCACGACACGAGCGCGCTCAACGCCGAGGTGATCGACGACGACACGTTCCTGGCAGACGTGCGCGCGACGGAGGACAAGCGCCTGGAGATGACCCTGGGCGCGATCCGGCGGGGCGACTTCGACCTCTTGATCTCCGTGTGGACCGGGACCGATCGGGTGGCGCACATGTTCTACCGGCTGATCGACCCCGAGCACCCGCGTCACGACGCAGCCGCAGCGCGAAGGCTGGGAAACCCCATCCTCGACAGGTACCGGGCCATGGACGACGTGGTGGGGAAGGTCGCCCGTGCGCTCGGACCCGACGACCTCCTGATCGTGATGTCCGACCACGGCTTCCAGAGCTACCGCCGCGGGCTCCACGTCAACTCGTGGCTGCGCGAGAGGGGATACCTCGTGCTGCGCGAGGGCGCGCCCAGCCCCCCGCGCGAGTTCCTGCTGGACGTGGACTGGGCGAGGACACGCGCCTACGCCCTGGGAACGGGTCAGGTCTACGTCAACGTCCGCGGCCGCGAGCGGGACGGGATCGTCGCGCCGGGAGCCGAGTACGACGCGCTCGTGGCCGAGCTCGAGGCGGGTCTCGAGGCGATCACCGACGCGGAGGCTGGCGGGGTGCGAGTCGTGCGGCGGGCGTACACCCGCGCCGAGGCGTTCCGTGGCGGCGAGGAAGACGTCGCGCCCGACCTGCAGCTCGCCTTCGCGGACGGGTACAGGACGAGCTGGGAGTCGATCCTCGGCGGGATGCCCGAGGGACTGTTCGCGCCCAACCGGAAGAAGTGGAGCGGCGACCACTCCGCGAGCGACGTCGACCAGACGCCCGGGCTCATCGTGTCCTCGCGCCGGCTCGGCCGACAGGATCCGGCCATCGTCGACTTCGCGCGCACGGTGCTCGGTCTGTACGGCGTCGAGCCGGCGGCCGGGACCGCCGGCCGGAGCTTCCTCGAGTGAGGGCGATGGAATGAGCCTGACCAACGAGCTGCTCCTGGCCGTCGCCGTGATGTTCGCGCTGTTCAACTTCTGGCGCTTCTTCCAGGTGCGGTCCCGGCGCCGCCGAGGCGGCGCGCAGACGATCGCGGCCGTCCGCTCCAAGGCCAAGGACGCGCGCGCGACCAGCGATCCCGGCCGCAAGGCCGAGCTGTTCGTGGAGGCGGGCGATCTCGCCCGCGCGGGGGGGACGGACCAGAACCTCGCGGTGGCCTACTACCTGCGCGCGCTTCGCTCGGATCCGGCCAGCCGCCCAGCGCTCGCCGCGCTGAGCGCGACGCTCGGGTCACCCGGCAGCTTCCGCCGCCTCGAGCGCGTCTACTGGCGGCTCCTGTCACGCGTCCCGCCTGGCGAGGCGACTCTGGACGTGTGGCGGGCGCTGGCCGATCTCTACGGTCGCGGGTACCGGCACCGGTCGAGGGCGCGCGCCATCAGGCTGATGCTCGAGGTCATCGAGAAGCGAGCCTGAGAGCCGCGGAGAGAACATGGAGACAGTCGAGCTCGAGAAGCGAATCGGCCAGGCGTTCGAGGATCGCGGCAAGCTCGCCGAGGCCCAGACGATGGCGGCCGTCGAGGAGGCAATCGCGCTCCTCGACAAGGGGCTCGTCCGCGCCGCCGTCAAGCGCGACGGCGTCTGGATCGTCCAGCCATGGGTGAAGCAAGCGATCCTCCTGTACTTCGCGCTCCGCAAGGTCGAGAGGATCGACGCCGGGTACGCGGAGTACCACGACAAGATCCCACTCAAGCGCGGCTTCGCCGAGGCCGGGGTCCGCGTCGTCCCGCCCGGGACCGCGCGCCACGGGGCCTTCCTCGAGCGCGGCGCGATCCTGATGCCCGGCTACGTGAACATCGGAGCGTGGGTCGGATCGGGCACGATGATCGATACCTGGGCCACCGTCGGATCGTGCGCCCAGATCGGACGCGACTGCCACCTCGCGGGCGGGGTCGGGATCGGCGGCGTGCTCGAGCCGCCGTCGGCGAGGCCCGTCATCGTCGAGGACGGCTGCTTCATCGGCAGCCGATCGATCATCGTCGAGGGATCGATCATCGAGTCCGAGGCGATCCTGGGCGCCAACGTCGTCGTCACGGCCTCGACCCCGATCATCGACGTCCGCGGCTCCCGCGAGATCATCCATCGTGGCCGCGTCCCCGCCCGCTCCGTGGTGATCCCGGGCGTCCGCGCGAAGCGCTTCCCGGCGGGCGAGTACGGAACGCCCTGCGCCCTCATCATCGGGGAGCGCAACGAGTCCACCGACCGGAAGGTCACGCTCGAGCAGGCGCTCCGGGACTACGACGTCGCGGGGTAGCCCTCGGTCGTCGGGACCGCACATTGACATCATCATTCTCGCGCATCAGTATGCAAGCATGCGAACGACGATCGACATCGACGAGGACCTGAGCTCGAAGCTGCGCCGGATCGCCAGCAAGCGCGGGGCTAGCTTCAAGGAGGTCATCAACGAGGCAATCCGCAGGGGGCTGGCCGCGCAAGAACGGGCTCCTCGCAGGCGCACGCCGTTCCGGGTGGAGCCGTTCCGCAGCGCCTTCCGACCCGGCGTGGATCCCCTCCGGCTGAACGCCCTCGTGGACGAGCTCGAGATCCAGGATCGCCTCGGCGCACGATGATCGTCCCCGACGTCAACCTGCTCGTGTACGCCCACAACAGCGCCGCGCCGCTGCACCAGGATGCGCGGAGCTGGTGGGAGGACCTGGTGAACTCGGAGCAGCCGGTCGCGCTGCCGTGGGCGGTCGTCTTCGGCTTCATCCGGCTGGTCACGCACAGGTCGGTCCTCGTCGAACCGCTCGCGCCCTCGGAGGCTCTCGCCCACGTGCGCTCGTGGACCGAGCAGGGCTCGATCGGCGTCCTCGAGCCGGGCCCCCGCCACCTCACGATCGTGGAGGGCCTCTTCAAGGCGACGGGGGTCGCCGGCAGCCTGACGACCGATACGCACCTCGCGGCGCTCGCCATCGAGCATCAGGCTGAGCTCCACTCGAACGATGCAGACTTCGGCCGATTCCCTGGGCTGCGGTGGAGGAACCCTCTCGGCTGACGGCTAACCGCTGCGGCCGAGAGGCCGCTTCAGCACTGGCCCGGCACGTACGGGTCGTCGACGCACATCCCGAGGTCGCAGACGAAGCCAGCGCCGCAGTCGTCGTGGTGGTAGCAGTCGGAGATGCACACGCCCTGGTCGACCTGGCAGGTGTAGTCGCCGAAGCCGCCGAAGCCACCGTCACAGTCCCCATCGTTCTCGCAGGCGCCGCCGAACGGATCGAGCGTGCCGGGTGAGCACGCGCCGTAATCGCAGTACTCGCCGCGCGGGCAGTCCTCGTGCTGATCGCACTCGGGGACCTGTTCGCACGAGTTGTCGACGATGCACGGGCCCCACATGCCCTCGTCGTCGCAGAGCTGGTGGACGCCGCAGTACACGTCGCAGATGCGGAACGCGCCCGGTGGGCACGCGCCGTTGCCGTCCCCCGCGTCGCCGCACGCCCGTCCCTCGTCGATGCGGCCGTCTCCGTTGTTGTCGCGGCCGTCGCAGACCTCGCCGTCGCCGCAGTTGCACGCAGGATCGACGCAGTCGGTCAGGCCGTTGCAGTCGTCGTCGAGCCCGTCCTCGCAGTCGTTCTCCTGCGCCGCGCACTCGTCGCCGCACTCGTCGGAGCAGTCCGGATCCTCGCAGTCGGGAAGGCCGTCGCAGTCCTCGTCCTCTCCGTCGCTGCAGTCCTGCTCCTCGGTGAACTCGGGGACCTCGCAGTCGGGCTCGCCGCAGCCCTCGTCGATGCCGCCGTCGCAGTCGTTGTCGATGCCGTCCTCGCACACCTCGTCGCCGGGGACGGCATCACCGGCGCAGGAGCCCCAGGACGGGAACTCGGGCTGGCCCCCGCATGCCTGCTCGCCGTCGCTGCAGACCCCGAGCCCGCGGGTCGCCGCCGGACCGGTGTAGCAGGCCTGGTTCGTGCCCAGCTCGCAGGGGCAGTCCTCGTCGACGAGGCCATCCCGGTCGTTGTCGAGCTGGTCGTCGCAGCGCTCGGGCCCCGCGTTGTCGGCGTCTCCGTCCGAGTCCGAGTCGGAGTCCCCGTCCGCGTCGCCGTCGGAGTCCGAGTCGCCATCGGCGTCGGCATCACCCCCGACATCGTCGTCATCGTCATCCCCACCTCCACCTCCCGGGTTCCCTCCGCGCGGCGAGCAGCCGACGATCGCGGTAGCCAGCAGGAGGGACGTGAGGACGGCCAGGACGCGGAATCTCATCGGAACCTCCGGATCGGTCGCGAGGGCGACAGCAACAGCCATGCCCGGGAGCCGGTCCCGGGGATGCGGGTTTCGGACCGGGAGGGAGGCATCCTCCGGTCCTCACTGCGACAACCTTCGATTGTCTCCGGCCCCCTTCCTACGCTCGAGGCCGGGCACCCATTCCCTGAGCACCCGTCCGCGATCCTCGCCCGAAAACCCCAAAAGTACCAGCCGGTCCGGGCGCCGGCTCTGAATTCCCGCGTCGTCCCGGCCGTAGCCGAGACCGCAGTGCGGGGAATGCCTAGGACCCACCTGGTCAGCGCCGCCCAGACTCTCCACGAGCACCTGACGGCGCTCGAGGTGGAGAAGGCACATTCCGTGATCGAGGTGGCGTCCGTCTCCCGGACCCTGTCGGACCTCTTCGTCGAGCTGCTGGAGCCCGCGATCTACCGGGCGGGAGTGGAGGTCTCGGAGGGCCTCGGCCCGCCCGAGGTGGAGGTCGCGACCGTCGAGCTCGTCCGGTCGGCGGTCAAGCGCCTGGGACAGCGCGGGCCCTGGCGCGCTCCACGGGGGAGACTCGCCGTGGCCGCGACCGTTCCGGGCGAGCGGCACGACCTCGGGCTCGAGATGGTCTCGACCCTCCTGGTTCGGGACGGGTGGCGCGTCCGGCGCCTGGGCGCGGGGCTGACCGAGGCCGAGATCGTCGACTCGCTCGGCGAACGTCCCGACCTCGTGCTGCTCTCCGTCACGCTCGCCGAGAACGTCGAGGGCACCTTCCGATTGGTCGACCGGATCCACGCCGGCGTGCCCGGCGCGAAGGTGATGGTGGGAGGGCTCGCGCCGAGGCTCGTGCCGGAGCGGGCCGCCCGGGTGGGAGCGGACCTCTTCGCGGAGGAAGCCCGAGCCGCCCTCGCCACCGTTCGCGCCACGTTCGATCGGCGGTAGTACTAAGGTAGACTCGCTCCGTGCTCGCGCGCCGCGCCGTTCCCCTGGGCCTGGTCCTGGCGTTTGCCTGGACGGGCCTGGCGGTCGGGGACGCGCGCGAGGACGAGGCCGCGCGCTTGTTCGAGGAGGGTACGAGGCTCTACAACGCCGGCTCGTACCGGGAGGCCATCGACGCGTTCGAGGCCGCGAACGCGGTCCTGCACGCCCCCGCAAACCTCTACAACCTCGCGCGGTGCTACGAGAAGCTCGGGGAGTTCCGGATCGCTCTCGGCCACTACGAGCGCTTCCTCTCCGACCCTACCGCCACGGAGCGCGAGCTCGTCGAGCGCCGGGTCGCGGAGCTCTCGGCGATGCCGGTCGATCTCGTCGTCGCCTCGGCGCCCGCGGGGGCGCGGATCCACGTGGACGCCCGCGACGAGGCGGAGGCCCTTCGGACGCCGGCGATCGTCAAGCTGCGGCCCGGCATCCACGTGGTGCGCGTCACGCTGACGGGGTACCTGCCGGCCGAGCGGTCCGTGGAGCTCCGACCGCTGACGCCCGACCGGCTCCAGCTCGATCTCGTCCCCGAACGGGTCGCCCGGCCGCCGCGGGGTCGCCCGGAGCCCACGAGCCCGGCGAGCGTTCTCGGCGAGATCCGGGCCCGGCGTGACGATCGCACCCTCCTCTGGCGGCTCTCCGTCGCCCTCGGGGCCTCGAAGTACGACGACACCGCCTTCGTGATCGGCGCCGACGGCGGCCCGATCTGGTCCGGCTTCCTCCTCAACCTGCACTGGTTCGCGATGACCTCGAGCTTCTCGGGGCAGATCGCGCTCGAGCTCCTCTACGATCGCGGCTTCTCCGACTTCGACCTCTTGCTGGGAGGCGGGTTCGGCGCGACCCAGGTGCGCGGTCCGGAGGACCACTTCATCAGCCCCGAGCTCGACACCTCGGCCTTCCTCGCGGAGGCGGTGGCGGGCCTCGACTTCTTCCTGAGAAGGCAGCTCGCCGTCGGTCTGACCCTCAGGCTGCAGTTCCAGTTCGACGACGAGGCTCGCGACAACGCCGGGATCGACGGCGACAACCCGCTCTTGCTCATCCTCGCTTCGGGTCACGTGACGCTGCAATTGTGAAGGGCGGCGAGGTCGGGCGTTTGGGGCTATAGTTGCCCGCGATGCCCGAGGCGGGGAAGGCTCTGGACGTCTGTGACGAGCCGCGCGACTCGCTCGTCGGGCTGACGATCGGCGACCGCTACGAGGTCACGCGCCGTCTCGGCCGCGGCGGGATGGGCATCGTCTACGAGGCGAGGCACGTCCTCCTCGGCAAGGCGGTCGCGGTGAAGGTGCTCAAGACCGAGCACGGCCGCGACGAGCACGCGCTCGTGCGCTTCCAGCGCGAGGCGCAGTCGGCCGCGTCGATCGGCAACGACCACATCGTGGACGTCACCGACTTCGGGGCGACACCCGCCGGCGAGCCCTACATCGTGATGGAGCTGCTCGACGGCCAGGACCTGGCGCACCTTCTGGCGAAGACGGGGCCCTTGCCGGTCGGGCGGGCGCTCGGCATCGCGAGACAGCTCGCCAGAGCCCTCGAGGCGGCGCACGCGAAGGGCATCATCCATCGCGACCTGAAGTCGGAGAACGTCTTCCTGGTCGACCGGGACGGCAAGGACTTCGTCAAGCTCCTCGACTTCGGCATCTCCAAGATCCACGAGGCCGGCCAGGATCCGCACCTGACCGGGACGGGCGTCTTGCTCGGGACCCCGCGCTACATGGCGCCGGAGCAGGCCAAGGGCGAGCCGGACCTCGACCGGCGCGTGGACGTGTACTCGCTGGGGGTGATCCTGTACGAGATGGTCACGGGGCGAGTCCCCTTCCTGGGGCGCACCTCGCTCGAGATCGTCCACAAGCACGTCAACGTGCTGCCCGAGCCGCCGCGCATGCTCCGTCCCGACCTCCCGGAGGAAGTGGAGCGGGTGATCCTGCATGCGCTCGAGAAGGATCGCGATGCGCGACCTTCGTCCGCGGCCGAGCTACTGGCCGCCCTGCCGACTCCCGAGGGCTACGAGGGCGCGGAGCGCGCGTGGCCGCTCACCCAGGGGCCCGTGGCCGGGAGCGACTCCGGGGCCAGATCCTCCGGCACAGGGTCCGGCCGGCGCACCGTCCCGGCGCCCGCGCGGAGCCGGAGCGGAGCGCTCAGGGTGCTGGGCTTCCTGCTCGTCCTCGGCATCGCCGGCTACGTGGTGTCGGCCCTCCTGCCGTTCTCGCCCACCCGCCCGCAGTCGCCTCGCGTCGTCGAGAGGGTCGTCGAGAAGCGCGTCGTGGAGGAGAGGGTCGTCGAGGTTCCTTCGACGCCGGCCGTGCGTCGGGTGAGGATCGAGATCGCGACGAGCCCTGGCGACGCTCGCGTCTTCCTGGGCGAGGAGCTCCAGGGAACCGGGCACGTCGTGATCGAGGCGCCCCGGTCCGAGATCCCGATCCCGATCCGCGTCGAGGCCGCGGGCTACGCGAGCCAGGAGCTCTTGCTCACTCCCGCGTCCGACCTGTCGCGCGAGGTGCGGCTGTCCGCGCGCGGGCGCCCGCGAGATCCTGCTCGCGAACCGACCGAGGTTGCTCCGCAGGAGCGGCAGACCGCGACCACGCCGGAGGATTTGATGGGCAACCCCTACCGCAAGAGCCAGTAGCGGCCCGGCCGACCCGGCCGACCGAGGGTGGTGGATTCGTGGTAAGTGGACGGGCCATGAGCCCTCGCCAGGTCCTGTGCGCTCTCTGTCTGCTCTGTTTCGGTCGGGCGGTCCGGGCCGAGCCGCGCTGGGTCCGCCTTTCGTGGACGGGCGACACCGGGCGGACGATGACGATCGCCTGGAACACCGACGGCGACCCCGACAGCGTCGTCGAATGGGGCCCGACCGACGTCTATGGCAACCAGGTCGTCGGCGTGCGCGGGGAGGACATCGGCGGCGATCTGGGCACCGTCCACGAGGCCACGATCGCGGGCCTCGATCCGGAGACGACCTACCACTACCGCGTGGGGGGCGAGGGGGCGTGGTCGGGCGATCTCACCTTCCGGACGGGGCCCCAGACCGGGACCTGCCGGCCCTTCCGCTTCGTCGTCGGCGGCGACGGGCGCGGAGGAGAGATCCCGATCTTCGACGAGGGCTACGTGTCGCGTTACTGGGACGACATCTCCGGCTTCATGGTCGCCGACGAGCCGCTCTTCATGCTCAACACTGGCGACATGGTCCACGAGGGCGACGAGCTCGAGCAGTGGGAGGAGTTCCTCGACTTCTCCGAGCCCTTCAACCTGGCGGTCGTCCACTTGCCGTCGCTCGGGAACCACGACACGGGCGGCCCGCAGGACGGCGACATGGGCTACTTCAATCGCCTCTTCGCCCTCCCGAAGGTGAACGCGGGCGCCGTGCAACCAGAGGAGATCGACCCTGACGGCGACGGCGTCGAGGACTTCTACTCGTTCTCGGTCGGCAACGCCCACGTCGCCGCGCTGTCCACCGAGACGGCGGACATGGACTCGCAGATCGCGTGGCTCCAGACCGACTTCGAAGCGGCGCGCGACGCGGGCGGGATCGATTGGTTCATGGTCTTCTTCCACCGCCCCGTCTGGTCGAGCGGCCTGCACGGGTCGAACGAAGAGGACGCGACCCGCGCCGACCTCCTCGTTCCCTTCCTCGACGACTTCGGCGTCGACGTCGTCTGGACGGGACACGACCACAACTACGAGCGGTTCCATCCGAGCCGCGGAGGCTACGGCGACCGGGATCGAGTGGTGACGCCCCTCGGCGACGTCGATGGCCATCCCGGAGGCATCGCCGACGGCACGGTCTACGTCGTGACCGGCGGCGCGGGCTCGTTCACGAACTTCGTCATCCAGGGCTGGGAGGAGGGGTCCGCGAACGTCAACGGCGACCGCAACTACGTCGTCGTCGACGTGGAAGGCGGCGACCTCACGATGACCGTCCGCGACGTCGACGCCCCGTTCCTGCAGCTCGGCGACGCGGAGCTCGAGGACGATCCGATCGAGGTCGTGACGCTCCAGAAGCCCGACGCCGCCTGCATGGCCGGGGACGGCGACGCCGCCGCGGACGCCGACGCGGACGCCGACGCGGACGCCGACGCCGATACGGACGCCGACTCGGACTCCGATGCGGATGCAGATGCGGACGCCGATGCGGACGCCGATGCGGATGCGGACGTCGACTCGGATGCGGACGTCGACTCGGATGCGGATACGGACTCGGACTCGGACTCGGACTCGGACTCGGACTCGGACTCGGACTCGGACGAGGCCCCGGATGCATCAGGAGGGTGCGGCTGCAGGGTAGTGGGCCTGCCGTAGCGGGGCTGGGCGATCTCAACCCACCCCCACCGCCTCCCGGCTGTCTGGGCCGACACGCAGGGTGACGTTGGATTCCTGCGGCGGCCCTCATCGAAAGAGGACGGCGCTCATCCGCAACGGGCCACCGTGACCAAGACCGCGACCCGGTGCCACTGTGAGCCGCTACGGAGGAGCGACGAGAAGTGGAGCATGACCGGAGAAGAAAGACCCGCACCACGTGGGCCGGCTCGCAGGCGCCGCCTTGCTCCGGTCAGGACGGCGCACGGGGGAGGTGATGTCCCGCGAGGGCACGGCGCTCGCCCGCGGGCGCGCGGGTCGCGTCGCGCCCGCAGCCCGCGAACGAGGCGGCGGCGGCGAGCAAGAGCGCAATACCGGCGTTTCTCGGCATGCCGCCATGATACCGGACCGGCGACGAGGGCACCGGTGCCTCCTTCGCGCTGTCGACCCCGATCGTCCACCCGCGAGCGAAGTCACGCGCAGCGCTCGGTGCCGCGGTCGTGCGCATTCGCGGTCTCGCCTCCCGGATCGGTGGCGCCGGACTTCGGCGCTCGTTCCGGGAAGCCGCGCCCGAGCAAGCCCGGACGCTGGAGCTCGCCCGCGAGGAGGGGCGGTGATCGAGATGCTCCTCTGACCGCGCGCTCCACGTCAGCGACCGGAAGACCCTTGGCTCTCCAGCGGCGTGCCTGCCACCGGTGAATACACGAGGTATGCAGTCCTCAGGCGCGATCCGTCCTCATCCTCGACACGCCAGGAGCGACGGTTGACGCGTAGCTCGAGTCCCGGAAGAAGCACGGTCATGAGCTCGTGGACGATCCCGGCGGACTCCCAGACGCCGCCCGTGGGCAGCGGAAACGGCGAGCCGTTCGGGTTCGGCGAATGGATGTACACGGCGTCCTGTCCGGCGTCGTCGACGTCCAGCAGCACCCAGGTCTGGAAGGGAGTCGGGATGCTCGCCATGGCATCGATGACCTTGCGAAACACGATCGCGAGCGCGCGGAGATGCGCGAGACGATAACTCCACCTGACGTTGCCCCAGCCCGGCCAGTCCGCGTGATAGTGCCAGAGATCCCACCACGAGCCAGGCCCGACGCGAACGCGGAAGGCCTCGGCCTCCCGAAGCACCTTCCGGAAGTATCGCCTCTTGCCGCGAAACTTCCGTCTGGGACGCCTGGACGGGTGAGGCGCGAACACGCCGAGGAGCTCAGCCCGAGGTGACCGCGATCGTGATCTGCGCGGCTCGCTTCTGGTAGTCCCAGACCCGCAGGGTGTAGGCGCCGGGCTGCAGGTCGCGGCGGATCTTGGCGGCGCGCTCGCCGCCGCTGTCGGAGTCGTGCTCGAGGCGCGCGCCGTTCTGGATGAGGTCGAGCTCGGCGTCGAAGCCGGGAGAGCTCGCCGTGATCTGGTACATGCCGGGCGCGGCGATGTTGAGCGTCACCTCACGGCATGCCGATCGCACGTCCCCGCCCTGAGGCGCCTGCACCTGCAACGGCGCGCCTGGCGTGACCGCGCCGGCCGGGGGTAGGGGCGGCAGCCTCTGCGCCTGGAGGCGCACCGTCATCGGCCTGGCTCTGTACTCCATGACCCGCAGCGTGTAGGCACCGGGGGCCAGGAAGTCGACGAGACGCGCGTTCGAGCTTCCGCCGCTGTCCCGGTCGTTCGCCACGAGCGTGTCGCCCTGGTAGACGTAGAGCTCGGCGTCCATGGGCTCGCCGATCGCGTCAATCTGGTACTCGCCCGCCTCGGTGATGGCGAGCGGCGTCTCGGGCGGCGCGGGCACCTGAACGGTCTGCGGCGGGCCTCCGAGCGTCAGGGGTGCCCCGGCGCCAGGGGCAGCACCCGGCATCCCTGGCATGCCCGGCATCCCCATCCCTGGCATCGATGGCATCGATGGCATCCCTGGCATCGATGGCATCCCTGGCGCACCGGGCATCCCTGGCACGCCTGGAGCTCCGGGCATGCCCGGCATCCCCGGCATCGGGGGCGGCGACGACTGACCGCACCCCGCCAGCACCAGGCCGAACGCAAGGGACCATCCACGATGAAGACACGTCAACGCGCGCAGCTCCGTCCTCCTGTCCATTCCTCCCTCCCTGTCGTGCGCGGAGGATACACGAGTCGAGCGGAGGCGGGGAACCGGCCAGACGAGCGCTACCCACCAGGGGCGCGTCGTCGGATCGGCGGCCCCTTCGGCGGAGGAGGCGTCTTCGGCCTGGGGACCACGGGGCCGGTGCGATCGACGCCATCGTGCTCCGGTTCGGGCTCGTCCTTCGGCGCCTCGGCGGCTGCCGCCTCCTCGGCCCGGGCGGCCGCCGCCTTGGCGCGCGCCTCGGCCTCGGCCGCCTCGTCCTGCGCCTCGTGACACTTCTTGTACTTCTTGCCGGACCCGCAGTGGCACGGATCGTTGCGCCCGATCTTCATGAGCGATCATCATGGCACATGCGACAGAGGCACCGAGGTAGAATCTTGCGGCGTTGGTTCCGGCGCAGGCCATCGAAATGAGCCGAGCTCGACGGGGCAGGGTGCTCGTCGCGAAGCTCGAGGAGGCGATCGTCACGCACGCTTCGTCCGAGAGCCAGAGCGGCCCAGCCGCGGACCTGAGCCCGAGCCGCGCGCTTGCAGCGAAGCGAGGACGGCCGACCTGACGTGCGCCCGTTTACCCTTGCCGGGTATACCGAATGACGGTATAAGTCGACGATGTGGCGATCCGGAGCTTCGCCCGACGGGAGGTCGAGAGCTTCTTCTTCACCGGCAAGGTTCCGAGGCGTGAAGGCTGGAGCCGTGTTGCACGGGTGGTGATGCGGAAGCTGGACATGCTGCACTACGCTCAAGACCTCGACGATCTTCGGTCACCGCCGGGAAACCGCCTCGAGCCCCTGAGAGGCGACCTGGCGGGCTGGCACAGCATCCGCGTGAACGACCAGTGGCGCGTCGTGTTTCGCTGGACACCCGACGGCCCGGAGGACGCCGACGTGACGGACTACCACCAATGAGGCAGGTTCGAAGCTCGAACGCGAACCGGACGTTGACCCGTCGCCCAACCACGCCGGGCGAGATCCTGAGCGAGGAGTTCCTCCGGCCGCTGCGGATGACCCAGAAGCAGCTCGCGGATCACCTCGGCTGCGACGTGAAGGTCGTCAACCGGATCGTCAATGGCCGCACGTCGGTGACGGCCGAGATGGCGCTCAGGCTCGCGGCGAGCTTCAGGACCACTCCGGAGTTCTGGTTGAATGCCCAGAAGGCGGTGGATCTGTACGACGCGCGGGCCCGGGTCCGCCGGCTGCCGAGGCCGCTGCGCCTGGCGAGCTGAAGGACGGGAGCCAGCGTTCGGCCGTCACCAGCCGCGACCTCTGGCTCGGCCGCGCTGTCCCATACGGGGGGTAGCGAGGCACGCGAGCTCAGAGCCCAGGGGTGACCTGCAGCGAGACCGGCACCTCGCCTTCCGGCTGGGCGCTCGCGGAGGCGAGCTCGAGGAAGTACTGCCGCCCTTCGAAGAGGTCGCCCCCGGGTGCCCTGTAGAACGTCGAGGCCTCCGGAGCGAAGGTCAGTGACACCACGACGCCGTTGCCGAAGACCGAGACGGTGGAGGTGCCGACGGAGCGGCCGAGGTCGTCGACGACGCGCGCGTTGATGCCCGCGGGCGGCACGGCCAGTGAGACCGAAGAGACGAGGCCCTCGGGCAGCCAGTCGGGGCATCCGTCGGCCAGGCACAGGCCGATGGGGACGCGGAAGCGATCGAGCATGCCCTCGAAGTCGAGCTGGCCGGCGACGGCCACCTGGCTGCCGTCGCGCAGGGGTGACTCCGCCTCGTCGCAGGCGCTGCCGATGCCATTGCCATCGAAGTCGATCTGGCCGGGGTCGTAGACGGCGTCACAGACGTCGTCGTCGTTGGCGACGCCGTCGCCGTCCATGTCCGTGTCGCAGGCATCGCCCCGGCGGTCGCCGTCGATGTCCGACTGGTCGGCGTTGGCGATCTCGCTGCAGTTGTCGCAAGCCCAGTCACCGTGGCCGTCGCCGTCGTTGTCCGTCTGAAGCAGGTTCCACACGAGCGGGCAGTTGTCCTCCTCGTTGTCGACGCGATCGCCGTCGATGTCGGGATCGCAGGGGTCGCCCTCTCCGTCGCGATCGCGGTCGGCCTGGCCCGGGTTGGGCACCCCGACGCAGTTGTCACGCTCGTAGTCGTACACGCCGTCGCCGTCCTCGTCCTCGCAGAAGTCGCCGATCCCGTCGCGGTCCCAGTCCTGCTGCAGGCCGTTGTACCGGAGCACGCAGTTGTCCACGTCGTTGGCGACGCCGTCGCCATCGGCGTCCGCGTCGCATCGGTCGCCGGACCCGTCCACGTCGAAGTCCGCCTGGGCGGGGTTGAACGCGTCGGGGCAGTTGTCCGCCGCCCCGACGAGCGAGTCACCGTCGGGATCGAGGTCGGCGGGATCGAGCGCCCCGTCGCAGTCCTCGTCCGGAATCGCGAGCCCCACGGACGCCCAGGCGTTGCGCACCTGGCAGACGTCGTTCGCGGAGAAGCGCCCACTCGCCAGCCACCGATCGGCCTTCGCCATCGCCGCGTCGGCCGCGTCCTGCAGGCGCGAGCTGGAGCCGAGCCACTCCGTCATCACCGCGTACGCGAGAGCGAGCACGTCGGCGCGTGGCAGCGCCTCGACCGGAGTGCCGTTGTGCTCGCCTCCCATCGCGATGAGGTACCAGGCCTTGTTCGGGATGCCGCTGTTTCCGTGCACGAAGCCGCAGTCGTTGTAGGTCGGCGACGACCAGTTGCAGTCGACCCCCACCCCGGGTGGCCGTACGCGCAGCCCGACGCCGTCGCCGCTCAGCGCTGCCAGCACGTGGTCGGGCTGACCGCCGCGCGGGGGATCGGCCATGTCGCGAACGAACCCGCCCCCGCCGAAGTCTCCGTGGAGCCAGCTCTCGTCCACGTCGAAGAGCTCGGCCATGACGTCGGCGAAGCTCTCGTTGAGCGCTCCCGACTCGTCCGCGTACTCGAGGTTGCTCGAGAACCTGATGACCGCGTGCGTGAACTCGTGCGCGAAGATGTCGGGCAGCGCCCAGCCGTCCGCGAACCGGACGTGGTTGCACCCCGGGACGTACCAGGCATTGGCGGCGTTCAGGCCCACGTGAACCCAGGCATCGAGGACACCCTCGCCGCCGTTCCACATGTGCCGATCGAAGGTCTGCTGGTAGGCGTCGTAGGTGAGGTGCGCGTTGTCGAACGCCGCGTAGCCGTCGGCCGACGGGGCTCCCCAGACTACGCCGTTCTCGTCGAACCAGTTGTCGCCAGGCTCCCATGCGAACGTCCAGCACGTGTCGCTGAAGGAGTTGTTCGCGGTCTTGATCTCGAAGTTCTTGGCCGGATCGTGCGTGCGGGTCTCGTCCTGGACGCGAAGGATCCGGCCGTCCTCTGCGTCGACCAGGAGCGTGAAGGTGGTTCCTTGCCCCGCCACCACGACCCTGTGCGCCAGCCGAGGAGCGCCGGCGGCTCCGCCGGTGAGGATTCCCTCCGCGAACCAGACGAGCCGGGCCGCTCCGACGACCTCGGCGCCTCCGACCCATGCGAGCGCGGCCGACTCCGCGGCCTGCAGGGACATCAGCGACGCCGGCTCCGTCGGCGCCAAGCCCTCGATCCAGGTCCCGTTCGTCGCGATGACGCGCCCCTGGTCCAGGTGCACGGCCAGATCGGAGCCGAAGACAGGGCGGCTGCCGAGGCGCTGGCCCAGGAAGACGTGCTGGATCCCCTCGCCGTCCGTCCTGATCCGCGCGAGGTGCAGCTCGTTCTCCGGGTCGACCAGTCCGTACAGCTCCCTGTACTCGGAGAGGAACTGGAAGGACTGCCGGACTGGATCGGTCGTCGCGGGACCCGGAACGGGCACGTCCATCACGGCGAAGCGCGGGCGCCCGGCTTCGAAGCGCGCCTGGACCGGAACGTCGGAGCTCGCGGCGAGCCGCTCGAGCGTGTCCTCCTGAGGATCCGGGAGCGGCTCGACGGGTGCGCCCCCATCCCCACCGGCGTCGCTCCCGGCGTCGGCTCCGTCGTCGCCAGCGTCCTCGCCGGCGGCAGCATCCTCGCCGGCGGCAGCATCCTCGCCGGCGGCAGCGTCGCCTCCGGCATCGGTCTCGGGGGCCGCGTCGTCGTCATCGCCGCAACCGGCCGAGACCAGGAAGAAGCAAGCGAGGCAGATGCGCTTCGACATGGCGCGAGAGTATCGCGACCGCGCCCGATCTCATCGGTAAACCGGAGATTGCTCTGGGCTTTTGAGGCCTGGTTTGCTACCCCAGCGCCATGGCAACGCAACAGATCGCGGCGGTCGTCCTCGCGGCGGGCCTCGGCAAGAGGATGCGGTCGTCGCTGCCCAAGGTGATGCACGAGGTCGCGGGGCTTCCGATGGTCGCGTTCCCGGTGCAGGCCGCGTTCGAGGCGGGCGCGAGCCGCGTGGTCGTGGTCACCGGCCACGGTCGCGCGGACGTCGAGTCGTTCCTCCGCCGCCGCTTCGGGCACAAGGTCGCCTTCGCCTTGCAAGCCGAGCAGCTCGGGACTGCGCACGCGGTGCTCCAGGCGAGGCGCGCCATCGAGGATTTCGACGGACCGATCCTGATCCTGTACGGCGACGTGCCGCTCGTGCCGCCGGACCTCCTGTCGGATCTCGCGACCAGCTTCCGCGAGAAGGGGGCGATGCTGGCGCTCGCCACCTGCCATCTGGACGACCCGCTCGGTTACGGGCGGATCCTTCGCGGCGACGCCGGGCGGATCGTCGCGATCCGCGAGCACAAGGACTGCAGCGACGCGGAGCTGCGGATCAAGGAGGTCAACCCCGGCCTCTACGTCGTGGACCGGCGCTACCTCTACGGCTCGCTCGGGAGCCTGTCGGCGAACAACGCACAGGGAGAGCTCTACCTGACCGATCTCGTCGAGCTCGCGGCCAGAAAGGGCCTCGTCGTCGGCGTCGAGGCCGAGGCGGCCCCGCTCAGAGGCGTCAACGACCGCGCGGAGCTCGCGCGCGCCGAGGTGGCCATGCGCGCGCGGATCGCGCGGCGCTGGATGCTGGCTGGAGCGACGCTGCGCGACCCGGCGTCGACGTTCATCGGCCCGGACGTCGAGATCGGCGTGGACACCGTGATCGGCGCGCGCGTCGAGCTGCGCGGCTGCACGCGAGTAGGCAACCGCTGCCGCGTCGACGTGGGCTGCGTCGTCACGGACACCGAGGTCAACGACGGCGCGGAGCTCTTGCCCTACTCGGTCGTGACCGAGAGCCGGATCGGCAAGGCCGCGCGGATCGGGCCCTTCGCGCACCTCAGGCCCTCGTCCGACATCGGGGAGCAGGCGCACGTGGGCAACTTCGTCGAGCTCAAGAAGACGGTGCTCGGCGCGGGCAGCAAGGCGAACCACCTCGCGTACCTGGGCGACGGGGTCGTCGGCGAGGACGTGAACGTCGGCGCGGGGACCATCTTCTGCAACTACGACGGGTTCGGGAAGTACACGACGACCCTCGAGGACGGCTGCTTCATCGGCTCCGACTCGCAGCTCGTGGCGCCCGTGCGTGTCGGCAAGGGCGCCTACGTCGGGACCGGCTCGACCATCACCATGGATGTGCCGGACGGAGCGCTCGCGATCGCGCGCGCGCATCAGGTCAACAAGGAGGGCTACGCCGAGAAGGTGAGGGCCCGGCTGAAGGCCAAGAAGGCCGAGGCGGCTCAGGCCGTCGACGCGTCCGAGGCGGTCAACGCGCCGGTCGTTGCGCCGGCCCCCGTGGCTACTGTCCCATCGGGATCGGCTGGGCGGGCGGCACCGGCTGCGAAGGCGGTGCGTAAGGGTAAACCTGCTGCAGCTGCTGCTGCTGCTGCTGGTAAGGATCGTAGTAAGTCTGCTGCGAGTCGCGCCACTTCACGTACCCGACGATCCCCCCGACGATCGCGAGGATGACGAGGACGAGGATCGAGATCTTCACCCAGCTCCAGGGTGCCTTGCCCACGACCTCTCCGGTCTGACCGTTCACGAGGAAGCGGAAGACCTTCTTCTGGTAGCGGTAGGCCGCGATCCAGACTGGCAACAGGACGTGCTTGAAGGTCGTCTGGCTGTACGTGTTAGAGACGCTCAGGAACCGGTGCGTGTCGCCCGGCACGTCGCGCCCGCACCGCGCGTACTGCGAGGAAGACATCTTCTCCCTGCCGAGCTGCCAGCCCTGCTCGAGGTCGACGGCGTAGCGCTCGCAGCGCCAGCCCGCCAGGAAGCCCGGCGAGTAGGGCTGAAGGGCCTTGGTGTCGAAGGTCTGGAACTTCTCGACCAGATCGCGCGGCAGACCCTTGGAGGCGCAGACCAAGAGGTCGTCGTAGAAGTCATTGCGGTGCCCCGAGGCGTGCTCCCAGCGCACCTTGCGGACCTGCCGCGTCCGCCGCACGGACTTGCCGTTCTCGTAGGCCGTGTAGCTCTCGGTGACGTAGTAGTAGTAGCCCGCCTGGGCGGTCCAGCGCGACGCGACGTGCGAGTCGAAGGTCCAGTACGGGACGTAGACGCCGCCGATCTCCTGGACGTCCGCGAGCCGCTTCAAGTCCGATGGGCGGAACCAGAGCGAGTGGAGCCACTTTCGAAACAGCGAGGTCGCGGCCGTCCGGTCGATCTTGAACGGGACGAGCGACTCCGGCGTGATGAGCTCCTCGGCGGAGGGCTTGGCGAGGACGCCTGCGGCGCCGCAGAAGGGACACGTCCCTGTCTTCTCGCCCGACGGAACTACCACCGACGCGCCGCAGTCGTTGCACGCGTACTCGGTCGTCGCGACGCCCATGCCTCGCGCGGCCGCGACGTTGCGGAAGTCGACGAGGTCGTGCTCCTCGACCGACTTCTTGCCCGCCTCGGCGGGAACGTCCTGCTCGGTTCCGCAGTGGCCGCACTTCATCCGCTGCTTGCCGGCGTCGTACAGGAGCTGGGCGCCACAGTTCTCGCAGGCGAATCGGAGCGCGCCCTCGGCCTCGGGCTCGGGAACGGGAACGGTCGCTGGCTCTGCCATTGATGTCTTGCCTCGTTGACGGGGAGGGTCGCAGCGAACTATCGTCGCCAGCTCCGGACGTTATCACGCGCAACCGCCACGGAGGAGAGTCGATGGGTATCCTGGATTTCGTCAAGTCGGGTGTGAAGGAGATCGCGATCGCGCGACCGAACGAGGCCAAGGAGTTCCTCGTCTACAAGCACCCCGACCCGACGATCCCGATGTACGGGCAGCTCACGGTCTACGCCGACGAGGTCGCGGTGTTCTTCCGCGACGGCGTGGTCGTCGGCGGCATGGCGGCCGGCCGGCACACGCTGGACTCCAAGAACATCCCCTTCCTGTCGAACCTCGTCGACAGCTTCACGGGCGGCAACGTCTTCAGGGCGGAGGTCTTCTTCGTCCTGACGCGGCTCGTGACCGACGTGAAGTTCGGCGGAAGGCTTCCCCCGATCCTCGACCCGTACTCGGGTGAGATGATCCAGCCGCGGGTCAACGGCTCGTTCGCGGTCCGCGTGACCGACCCCGTCAAGCTCGTCACCGACTTCATCGGGACCCGCCAGGCCACCAACGATCAGGCGCTCCAGTTCATCAAGGAGCAGCTCATGATCATCATCAAGTCGGCGTTGGGCGAGCTCGCGGAGTCGCAGAACAAGTCACTCTTGCAGATCGCGGCGCTGACCGACGACCTCTCCGACGAGTTCGTCAAGCGCTCGCCTACGCGACTGGGCGCGTACGGCCTGACCATCGTCCAGATGGGCGACTACAACATCAACTTCTCGCCCGAGGACGAGAAGACGCTCAGGGCGGCCATCAGCGAGATGGCCAAGGCCGATCGCGGCATCCGGATCGCCAAGGCCGAGGCCGAGGCGCGGCGGGCGCACATCGCCGTCGACCTCGAGCGCGACAAGCAGTACTCCGACCTGGCCGGCGGCTTCGGGACCTACGCGGCCGGCAAGGCGATGCTCGGCGCCGGCGAGGGAATGGCCAAGGGCGGCGGCGAGGGCGGCGGCGGCGGCGCGATGGGGATGGGTGCGCAGCTCGGCGTGGGCATGGCGATGATGGGCCAGATGGCCCAGGCGGCACAGGGGGCGATGACCCCGAAGACGGCTGCTCCTCCAGCGGCGCCCGCGGCCCCCGCGGCCATGGCCGCCGTCGTCTGCCCCGCCTGCAAGGCGACCGTGGCGCCCGGCAAGTTCTGCGCCGAGTGCGGCGGCGGGCTCGCGCCAGCCAAGCGCTTCTGCGCGGACTGCGGGGCCGAGATGCCAGGCACCGGCAAGTTCTGCCCGGGCTGCGGCGCAAAGTCGGCCTGACCGAGCTTTTCCACCTAAGCTGCACACCGGGGTGCGTTTTCCCGATACACTCGGCCCATGGAGGTGGGTCAACCCGGGAGCCCCCGCGAGCGTAGCTCGACCGGGGTCGAGCTCGTGGGCCAGCCCGCAGACTCGCCTTCGACGCCCTCCTCCGAGCGCATCGCGCAGCTCGAGGATCAGCTTCGCCACAAGGACACTCGACTGCGGGCGATAGGCGAGGTCGGGGTCGCGCTCGGATCGACCCACGACCTCGACGAGCTGCTCACCCTGATCCTGACGAAGATCACCAGGGTGATGGAGGCGGACCGGTCCACGCTGTACCTGCTCGACGAGGACGGACGGGAGCTCTACTCGAAGGTCATACAGGGCCATCAGATGACGGAGATCCGGCTCCCGATCGGGGAGGGGATCGCGGGCTGGGTGGCGAGCACCGGTCAGAGCATCAACATCCGGGACGCCTACAAGGATCAGCGCTTCGACCCGGAGTGGGACAGGCAGACCGGATACGTCACGAGGTCGATCCTCTGCGCGCCGATGAAGAACCACGCCGGGCGCACGACGGGCGTGATCCAGGTCCTCAACAAGGCGAGCGGCTGCTTCGACGAGGAGGACGAGAGGCTGCTCGCCGCGCTCGCCGGGCAGGCGGCGATCTCGATCGAGAACTCGAGGCTCTTCCTCTCGACCGTCAACAAGAACGTCGAGCTGATGGAGACGAAGGAGCGGCTCGAGCAGAAGGTGCGCGAGCTCGACGTGCTCTTCGAGCTGGAGCGCGCGATGTCGCACTCGCTCAAGCTCGACGAGATGCTGGGCGTCGTGATCGCGAAGGCGACCGAGATCTGCGGGGCCGACGCCGGTGGGATCCTCCTCGTCGAGGACGGAGGGCACCGGTTCACGTTCCGCGCATCGGTCGGAGAGCACGCGGGCTCGATCCGGGCGATCTCGACGAGGGCCGGCGAGGGGATCGTCGGATGGGTGGCGCGCGAGGGCAGGGCTGCAATCGTCAACAACTGCTCGCGCGATCCGCGGTTCTCGCGGCATACCGCGGAGCTCTTGGGCTACTTCCCGCAGTCCGCGCTGGCCGTGCCGCTCGTCGGCGAGGACAGGACCGTCCTCGGAGCCTTCCAGCTCCTGAACAAGTCGGGCGGACGGCGCGGCTTCACCGACGACGATCTGAAGCTCCTGACTCTGATCGCCGGGCACGTCGAGTCCGCGATCCAGCTCCAGCGAAGCCGTGAAGCGGCATCGAAGGAGGAGCGGCTCTCGACGGTCGGCCAGCTCCTCTCGGGCATCCTGCACGACCTGCGCACGCCGATGACGATCATCAGCGGCTACACCCAGATGATGGCGGAGGCCGACGAGCGGGAGAAGCGGGCGGGCTTCGCGGCCCACGTGCTCAAGCAGGTCGAGAACATCGGCGCCATGACGGGCGAGATCCTCGCGTTCGCGCGCGGCAGGAGCCAGGTGCTGATCCGCCGAGTCTACGTCCAGAAGTTCATGGAGGAGATCGAGGAGGAGCTGCGGCGCGAGTTCGAGGGCAAGAGGATCGACCTCGAGATCGAGACCCGCTACAGGGGCGTGGCGCGAATGGACGAGGCGAAGATGCGGCGCGTGTTCCACAACCTCGCGCGGAACGCGGCCGAGGCGATGCGCGCGGGGGGCCGGTTCTCGATCATCGTCGACCGGGAGGCGGACGACCTGATGCTGACCTTCGCCGACACGGGTGGGGGTATCCCTCAGGAGATCGAGGGCCGCCTGTTCGAGTCGTTCGTCACGACGGGCAAGGAGAACGGGACGGGCCTGGGCCTCGCGATCGCGAAGAAGATCGTCGACGAGCACAGAGGCTCGATCCGGTACGAGAGCCTTTCGGGCGTGGGGACGACGTTCGTGCTGCGGATCCCGGTCTGAGAGCCAGCCGAGCTACCCGAAGTCCTTTTCGACCCGCTCCTGGTCCTCCTTGCAACGGATGCAGAGCGTGGTCTCGGGGCGCGCCTCGAGACGCTTGGCCGAGATCTCCTCGCCGCAGTTCTCGCAGACCCCGAACGATCCGTCCTCGATCTTGGCCAGGGCCTTGTCGATCTTCGACAGGAACGTCTTCTCCCTTCCCCGCAACCTGAACGTGAAGGACTGCAGGTACTCGCTCGAGGCGAGGTCCATCTCGTCCGGCAGGTCGTTCGAGTCCAGCGTCATCTCCTGGTCGAGCGTTTGCTCGGCGTTCTTGATGATCGCCATCCGCTTCTCTTCGAGGCTCAGCTTGAATTTTTTCAGTTCCGCCTTCTTCATCGGGTACGACCCCTCCCTAGTGGGCTGTGCCCTTTTCTGTGGCCTTTCGGCCCCCGAAGTGGGACAGGCGAGAATAAGTGCACGCGGATCCTGGTGTCAAGCGCGAATCCCGTGGAATAACCGCCGTGGCGGCCTCAGAAGACGAGCTCCTCGAGGTCCAGCCAGGCGGGGTAGCCGTCCACGAGCAGGGCAACCGGCGCCGAGGCCGAGACCACGTGCGTCCCGTCCCTGTCGAGCTCGACCGTGGTGAAGTCCCAGGCGGTGCCTTGGAGCGAGCCAATGGTGTCGAAGCCGCCGATCTCGTCGCCGTCGATCTCGACGGTCGTTCCCCTCGGCGCGACGACCGTCACGTAGTCGTGCTCGTAGTCATCCGGTGTGAGGAACACGTGGTCGGACCGCCACTGCTCGAGCGGCTCCCGGACGAAACGCGCGGTATGGCCTAGAACATCAAGGAGTACGCGGGTTTGGAGAGCGGGTGCGTGTCCCCACGTCCTTCGGGGACTCGCCCTCGGCGTCGGTGGTGGGGGCGTCCGCGAGAGCTGGCTCGGGGACGTCGCTGTCGTCGGCCCCAGCGGAGGCGCTCTGGGCAGCGGTAGCCTCGACGTAGGCGCGCATGTTGCGCATCGCCTTGTCGAAGTTGAACTGCCCGTCGTGGGCGCGGGCCAGGTAGTAGTAGACCTGCGGGTGCTCGGTGACGAAGGCCGCGTCGGCGCGAACGACCTCCTCGAGCTCGGTGATGGCGTCGTCCCACTCGGCGGAGCCCGGCTCGCCATTCTTGTACAGCAAGTAGCCTCCGATGAGCCGCAGACCCGTGCCGCTGTGCTGGCGCAACGGCTCGGGGATCTCGTTGTAGGCATCGAGCGCCGCGTCCCAGTTTCCCGCCTGGATGGCCTGCCGCACGCGGTCGAAGCCGTCGTTGAGGCGGTCCGCCATGGCGGCTTCGAGCTCGGGGCCGGGCACCGGCGCCTCGATCGGCACGGGCGGTTCGGTCTCGGGAGAGATGAGGAGCCGCAGGATCTCGAGCGCCATCGCCGCCGTCTCGCTCCGGCCCGCCGCCTGGGCCTTCTCGACGAAGGTCGCGGCCAGGGCCTTCTTTCCGTGGGCGATGAGCGAGAGCGCGAGCTCACCGTAGTTCTCGGCGGCCTCGGGTCCGCTGCCGAAGCCGCGAAGGTGGTCTCCGATCCGCGCGTAGGGCCACTCCGGGCTGTAGATGGTCCCGAGATACCCTTCGTACTTCTTGTACTCGATGAGGTTGCGCGGCGCGCGGAACTCGATGAGCGCGTTGTCGTCGGTGTTGATCAGCGCGCCGGACGTGTAGTCCATCAGCTCCTGGTGGCTCGCCAGGATCACCCGCGCGAACACGTCGGTCGGCGAATAGATGTAGGCGCGCTCCATCTCCTGGGCGACGCCGTCGAGCGCCATCGCGGCGCGGATTCGCTCCAGGTCGAGCGGCAGCGGGTCGAACGAGCCGAGCATCACCGTATCGCTCGAGAGGTCCTCGGCCGCCAGGACCACCGTGTGCGGGAAGACCTTCCCGAACGTGCGGAAGATGGTCTGGATGTTCTCGGGCGCCAGCTCGTAGAGCTGCACCCACTGGCAGAAGATCCCTCCCGGCCGCAAGCGCGTGGCGGCCGAGCGGAAGTGATCGACGGTGAACAGGTTCGACACGCCCGTGATCCAGGGGTTCGACGGCTCCGAGATGATCACGTCGAACTTCTGAGGTGTTGACAACAGGAAGTTGCGCCCGTCGTTGTTGATCACCGTCAGCCGCCCGCCCTGGTCGGTCACGAAGGGGAACTCGGAGCGGCCATACTCGAGGTGGTTGACCTCCGTGAAGAACTGGGCGGCCTCCGGGATCGAGCGCTCGAGCTCGATGGCGGAGACGTGCTTGACGGGGAAGCGCAGGGCCGTCCCGAGCGTCACGCCCGATCCGAACCCGATCACCGCGACGTCGAGGTTCCGTGGCCCGCGAGGATGGAAGACGAGCGGGTAGCCCGCGACGGTGATCTGAGTCGGCATGTCGTCGCCGTTCGAGGCATCGACCTTGCCGTTGTTCTTGAGCGCATAGTGGCGTCCCCACCGCTCGACGGAGACGGTGGTGGCGATGCCGTCGTGGTAGTAAACGAGGTCGGGCTCGCCCCAGTCCTCCGAGATGACGTCGGAGGCCAGGGAGATGCGGAAGACGCCGAGCGTCATCGTGGCGAGGTTCCAGCGCGGCGTGAAGATGATCGCGACCGCGCAGACCACCGGAACAACGGGCGTCAGGATCAGCTTGACCGGGCTCAGGCCCTCGCCGGACAGGAGGATCATCATCGCCGCGACGAGGTTCAGGGCCACCGCGATGAAGAACGAGGTCTGCATGCCGAGGACGGGCATGAGGATGAAGCCGGCCGCGAACGAGCCGATGATGTTGCCGACCGTGTTGAAGCCGTAGACGCTCCCGACGTCCTGTCCGACGCGCTCGGCGCCCGACGACCAGATCTTCACGGTCAGAGGGAACGCCATGCCCATGAAGATCGTCGTGGGCAGGACCGTGACCGATGCCGTGACGAAGCCGAGGAACTGGATCCAGCGGACGTTGTCCTCGGGGTGCTGGATCCCCGCCACGAGCTTGGCGAAGAAGATCGGCATGTCGTCGAGGTAGAGGTAATTGCCGATCGCGGTCAGGCCGATCATGAGCTGCACGACCGCGAGCGCCGTCACGGCCGAGCCGATCCGCTTCATGAACGCGCTGATCAGCGCGGAGCCGCCGGCGAGGCCGACCAGGAACGCGAGGAGGATGAGGATGAACGAGTAGATCGAGGAGCCGATCACCATCGCCAGCGCGCGGTTCCAGACGACCTGGTAGATCATCGCGCTCACGCCGGCAACGGCCAGACCGGCGACCGCGGCAATCCGCGTCATTCGCGACACGGTCTCGATCTCGGCGGTGTCGGGGACGGGCACGGCGCCGCCCAGGGCGGCCTGCTTGCCCTTGGCCTTCCTGGTCGGCCCCTTCTCGGACGCGGAGTCGGGTGGCGGATCCGCGGGTTCGGGCCTCGCGGTGGCCGCGGGTGGGAACGGACCTTGGGCGCCCGCGTCTCGCCGGAACCAGCCGCGGACCTCGGCGAGGATCTGTCCGGGCGCGATTGGCTGATCGAGGAGCCGATCCCGGAACAGATAGATCACGACCGCCAGGCTGAGGTTCGTGGCCCCGGCGATCCGGTTGGTCCAGGCGAGGCCGGCGTCCGGCAAGAGCCAGAAGCCCGCGAGGAACGTCCCGAGCACCGCGCCGAACGTGTTGACGGAGTAGAGCGTGCCGACCCTCGCACCGACGTTGGCGCCGGCGGTCCGCGTGAAGTGCCGCGCGAGGAGCGGCAGCGAGGCGCCCATCATCGTGGTCGGGATGAGGAGGACGAACAGGACGAGGACGAAGCGGATCAGGCCGAAGGCGGTCGCGCCCGGCTCGAACGTGGTCCACAGCCAGCGGTTGATCGCCGGGTAGATGCCGTTGATCACCACCGGGACGACGAACGCGAAGAGGCCGACGACGGCCTCGGCGAATGCGTAGCCGAGCAGCGGATGCCGGATCCTGTCCGCGTACTTGCCGAACAGCCACGCCCCGAGCGCCAGGCCGCCCATGAACGCGGTCAGGACGGAGCTGATGGCCATGGAGGTCGAGCCGAAGACCAGCGTGAGCATCCTGGTCCAGATCGACTCGAAGATGAGCCCGCTCCCGCCGGAGGCGAAGAAGCAGAGGAAGATGATGACTTGCATTGGCCGGCGCACTATAGCCCCGGGCAACGGGACAGGCTACGGGGTTGCAAGTCCGAGGAACTTGCCGGCGGGAAACGACCTCACGTCCGCGACGCGGCGGATGCCGGATTCGCGCAGCAGGGCGAGCAGCTCGTCGAACGTGCGGTTCGAGTGGCCGATGGTGTGGACGACGAGCCGCCGCGGTGCCTTCCGGATCGGCGCCGGCACCTCATCTTACCGGCATGGCGAGGACCAAGGCGGCACAGGGCGAGCGCAAGAACGAACGGAGATACTGGTCGCGGCACGTGATGCTCACGAGCAATGCGCTCGATCTCGAGACCGGAGTGTTCTCACTGTCGGATCCACGGAGAATCGCCGAGTCGTTGAAACGCTCGGCCGAGGCCAGCCGCCGCCGGAAGGCGCCGCCGTTCCAGTCCGCGATGTCGATGCTCAACTTCTACATCAACCGCGCGGGCCGGAAGCTCCCGCCGAGCAGGAGGCGAGTGCTCGAAGAGGCCAAGCACGAGCTGCGCCGGGTCTTCCACCGCGAGGCGGCCTGAGAGGAGATCAAACGCGGATCAGGACTGGCCCGGGGCTCCCGAGCGCTCCCCGTCGTGCTTCGTCGGTCCTCCCGATCGCATGCCAAGCTGCCGACGCGACCAGCACGCCAAGGGCAGCGACGACCTTCCCGAGGTGTCCATCACGCATGGCGGCCCTCCAGGTCACCAGAACAGCCGGCCACACGCCTCGGTAGCACGCGGGCACCTGCGTCGATAAGATTATCAGGGTCATGACCGCTCTGCTTCCGATCCTGCCGGGCCAGGTCGAGCTCTGCTGGTTCCAGGGCCAAGGGTACGAGGTCAGGTATGGCGTCCGCGTCGTCTTCGAGCGCTGCGGGAAGGACGTGGTCGCCGACGCGCTCGCGCGGATCGAAGTCCGGTGGTGAACCGGACCCTCCGCTGGATCCTCCTCGGGATCGTCGCGCTCGTCGCGGGCGCGGCCATGTGGTTCGGTTCGATGCTGTACCCGTGGATCGCAATGCCCGACGAGCCCGTGGGCTCGATCGACCGGAAGTGGAAGCGGGTGCAGGACTGGGCGCGCAGTCCGCCGGCGCTCGCCCGGGACGATGCTCCGCTGAGGCGAGCCGTCGAGATAATCCGTCCCGTCCGGCAGGAGCTCCGCGACCTCGGCCTCGACGAGGAGGGCGCGGCCGTCGATCCCGACCGGCTCCCCGCCGAGGCGAGAGGAGCGATCGGACAGCTCGACCGCTGGCGGCGCTCCGGCGGCGGGCTTGGCGCTCGGGATTGCCGGAGATCTCACGGCGTCATCGAGCTCCTTGCCCTCGGTAGGGCCGTGCTGGCCAGCGCCAGGCGGGCGGACGAGAACGTCGATGGGATCGTGAGGCTGTCGAGCTCGCTGCGGCGTGGGGGCGTCCTCGTCGAGGCAATGGTCGGGATGGCCCTCGCGGACGCGACCGTCCGCTGGTCGCGGGCGCGGGGGCTGCCTCCGCCACCTTCTCTCGTCGCCGAGCGACCTCGCGTCGAGGAGATCCACGCCGCTCTCGCCCGCGAGGCGGCCTGCACCCACGAGCTCGCCCGCAGGTCCACCCGAAGCGCGCCTGGTCTGTGGGGCCTGACCATCGAGCGGCGAAGCCCGCGCGGATCCTTCGCGGATCCATGGCCGCCCCTCGGGATCGTGCGGCCCGCACGCGAGATCGTCGTCGTGCGAAAGGCGCTGGCCGACTCCCTCGTGGCCACCTTTCCCCATCGCCATTCGCCTCGCGCGTTCCTGGCCGCGACGCGACGAGCCTTCCGGGTTCCCGCGAAGAGCGTCGTCGCACAGCTCGTCTTCCTGCATGCGCCGCCCGTCGTTGGACGATGGCTCCGGCAGATCGCGGAGATCGACCGCGAGCTCGACCGGCAAGTGGAGTAGATTCGCCGGATGCGCCCCGAGCTGTCACGCCATCTGAGGACCCGCGAGCCCTCCGCGATCCGGATCTCGCAGATCCGCCACGCGCGCCGGACCGACGGCACTGCCGCGATCAACCTCGCCATCGGCAACGTGTCCTTGCCGATGCACCCGGCGATGATCGGCCGGATGCGCGCGCTCGGCGCGGCGCCGAGCCCGTTCGCGGGCGGGGTCGTAAAGTACACGCCGACGGTCGGCATCCCGGAAGCGGCCCAGGCATTCCTCAACGTGATCGCGTCGAGCGGGTTTCCGACCGAGGGGCTTCATTGCCAGATCACCGACGGCGGCAGCCAGGCGATGGAGCTCGTCGTCCTCGCCGTGTCGGGGCCTGCGGGCTCGGCGGAGCGCCCGGTCCTCCTGGTGGACCCTGCCTACACGAACTACGGTGCCTTCGCGGAGCGCCTGGGGCGGCCGACGGTCACGATTCGCCGAACGCTCGGCGCGGACGGGAAGTTCACGCTCCCGCCGCTCGGCGAGATCGACCGGACGATCAGGGCGCGGCGACCGGGCGGGCTCGTCGTGATCCCGTACGACAACCCGACCGGGCACTTCTACGACCGGGCGACGATGGTCGCGCTGGCGAAGATGTGCGTCGAGCACGACCTCTGGATGATCAGCGACGAGGCGTACCGCGAGCTCTTCTACACGGACGACTCGGTCTCGTCGATCTGGGGCCTGTCCGAGTCGGAGGTGCCGGGGATCACGGGCCGGCGTGTGAGCATCGAGACGGCCTCGAAGGTCTGGAACGCCTGCGGGCTGCGGATCGGCGCGCTCGTGACCGACGACCGCGAGCTGCACGAGCGCGCGGTGGCCGAGAACACCGCTTCCCTCTGCCCGAACGCGATCGGCCAGTGGATCTTCGGCGCTCTCGCCCACGAACCGCACGAGGCGCTCCACCGCTGGTACGCCGAGCTGCGCGGCTATTACCGCAAGATGATGCGCGACTTCACCGGGGCGCTCCGCTATGCGATACCGGGACTCGTCGTCTCGAGCCCGGACGCGTCGATCTACTCGGTCGTCGACGTGCGAGCGATCGCGCGGCCGGGCTTCGACGCGCTCGATTTCGTGCTCTGGTGCGCCGAGCACGGGGCCGTCGAGGACGCGGGACGAGCGGTCACGGTCCTGACGGCGCCGATGGCGGGCTTCTACACGGTCCCGGCGGGCGAGCCGAACCCGGGACGCACCCAAATGCGGATCGCCTACGTCGAGCCCCCCGAGATCATGGCGCGCGTGCCGGCCCTGTTCGCGGAGCTGTTCGCGAAATACGAGGCGACCCGGGCGCACGGCTGACGGTCGCGGCGGACATTGGCGATCGCGCGTACAGATCGCGCGGTTGTGTCTGGAAAACCTGCAATTACAGGGGCTTGGAGATCGGGGCGCCGCGATTCGTGCGTGTCCCCGCTCACGGGGCGAGCTGGACGATGCGCCAGCCTGCGGGCTCGCGGAGGTAGCACCAGCGATCGTGGAGGCGATCGGGGCGGCCCTGCCAGAGCTCGATTCGCTCGGGGACGATCCGGAAGCCACCCCAGTAGGGGGGGCAGGGGATCTGGCGGCCGGACCAGCGCTCGCGCAGCGCCTCCAGGCGGCGCAAGAGATCCTGCCGGTCGGCGATCGGCTCGCTCTGGCGTGAGGCCATCGCGCCGAGCTGAGAGCCGCGCGGCCGCGTTCGCCAGTACCGCTCGTCCTCCTCGGGGCTGAGCCGCACGACCGGTCCCTCGACGCGCACTTGACGAGGTGGGAGCGGCCAGTAGAAGGCGAGCGCGGCGTGTGGATTCGCGGCGAGCTCCTTTGCCTTACGGCTGGCGAGGTTCGTGTAGAAGACGAAGCCGTCCGTGGCGGCGTGCTTGACGAGCACCATCCTCACCGACGGGCGCCCGTCGGGGCTGGCGGTCGCGAGCGCCGCGGCGTCGGACTCACCGTACAGCGGACGGAGCGCCCATCTGAGCAGCCGTCCCGCGGCTCCCCGCTGCCAGCGGTCGAACGTCGCCAAAGGGTCCTCGTCGGGCGTCGTCATTTGCTACTCGGAGCTGACGAGCCCCCGCCGCAACGCGAAGCGGACGACCGAAGCGACGTCGTGCAGGTCGAGCTTCTGCATGAGGTTCGTCCGGTGGTGGTCGACCGTCTTGGCCGAGATCGAGAGCCGCTCGGCGATCGAAGCGTTGGTGTGGCCCTCGGCCACGAGCTGCAGGACCTCGCGCTCGCGTCCGGTCAGCGTCTCGAGCGGGTCGTCGGAGCTCGCGGCGAGCAGGGCCGCGACCTCCGCGGCCAGAGAGGGCGTCACGTGGGTGCCCCGATTCGCCGCCTTCGTGACGGCATCGACGATCTCGGACGCGTCGCCGCCCTTGAGGACGTACGCCGCGGCTCCTGCCCGGATCGCCCACGCCGCCCGCTCGGGCGCGGCGTGCATCGACAGGACCACCACGGCCGGCGGCGGGTCGAGCCTCCTCAGGCGCCGGATGGCCTCCGTCCCCTCGAGCCCCGGCATGGTCAGGTCGATCACGACCACGTCGGGGCGGAGCTTCCTGGCTTCCTCGACCGCCTCGGCGCCGTCGGACGCCTCGCCCACGACCTGCAGCTTCGGCGCGCGGCGGAGCACCGCGACCACGCCCGCCCGGACGACCTCGTGATCATCGGCGACGAGTATCCGCGTCGACATGCTGGGAGTATTAGCACCGGCAGGGTCGAAGGCGTCGAGGATCGTGGACCCTAAGGACCCGATCCCGGGAGGATCGCCCGGATCGTGCAGCCAGCGCCCGGGCTCGATTGCACGTCGAGGCGGCCTCCGAGGGCGAGCGCTCGCGCCTGCATGCCGTCGAGCCCCAGGCCGCGAACCGCCGCTGGATCGAAGCCCCGACCCTCGTCGCGCACCGTGAGGAACAGCTCCCCGCGCTCGGCGTCGAGGCCGACCTCGACGTCGACGCTCTGGGCCGACGCGTGGCGGGCCGCGTTCGCCAGCGCCTCTTGCAGGATCCGGTAGCACGCGGTCGCGACAGGAGCGGGGACGCCGTCGAGCGAGCCGACGTCGAGTCGGACCGAGAACTGGTCGGTTGCCACCCGCTCGCACATCGTCTCGATCGCTCCCCTCAGGTCACGGTGCTCCGGGGGCGGGGCCGCGAGCGTCATCGAAGCACGGCGGACCTCGTTGGTCGCCGCCTCGACGAGCCGGATCGTCTCCTGCGCCTGGGAGCGCAGCTCTCCCTCGGGCAGGTCCTGAGCGAGGAGATCCAGCCTGAGCCTGAGACCGCAGAGCACCTGCCCGACGCCGTCGTGCAGATCGCGCGCGATCCTGGTTCTCTCCGCCTCCCGCAGCTCCAGCGAATGGCCCATGACCTCCTCAAGATGGCTCTGGGCGTCGCCGAGCTCCGCCTTGAGCGCGAGCCGTGCGGTCTCGAGGCTCCTCACGAGCTCCCGGATGCGTGCCTCCGCCTCCTCGACGGTCCGGACACCGCGCCTGTAGACCTCTCGCGACAGCGCGATGCCCAGCGCGAGGAACACGGCGAGCATCGCCAGCGCCAGCCGATCGACGCTCCGCCCGTCGAGCGCCACGCCGACCGTTCCGACCCTTCGGTCGTGGGAGAACACCGGCGCGGTGCCCCACGCGGGGCTCTCGGGAACGTGGCTCGCGCCCCCGAGCGGCACGTCGCGGCCCAGCTCGTCGAGGAGGACCACGGCGGCGACGTCGGGCTGGTCGACGTACTCGCGCAGGTCGCCCAGGAGCTTCAGCGTGTCGTAGCGCCAGAGGTCGGGGCGTTCCTGCGCGATGCTCGTCACCATCGCGGCGGCACGTCGCGCCGTCAGCTCCGCTTCACGCACCAGGCTCCGGCGCGCGAGCAGGTAGTACGCCGTCGGCGCGCTCGTCCCGATGAGCGCGGCGGCGAGGACCGTCGGCGCGATCATCCTCCCAACGTACTCGGCGCGAAGCTGAACCCGGCTCGGCATGCTCAGAGCGGCCGGTAGTCCGCGTTCGTGGCGAGCTCCCGGGCATCGGACGTCCGAACGAACTCGAGGAAGCGCGCGGCGACACCCCGTGGCTCGCCGCGCACGACGAAGAACAGATCCTTCATGTACGGGTAGTCGGCACCGTCAGGGTCGAGACCGTCGATCCGCACCAGCGCGAGGGGCTCGTCGACGAGCCGCAGGACGCCGAGGTCGACGAACCCGACGCTTCCCGGGGTCTGGGCCAGCGCGGACACCATCTCCGTCTCGTGGAAGAGCACCCGGAAGTGCGTGCGCCCCAGGGCGTCTCGGTAGGCCCTGCGGAGCGGTGTGCTCTTCTCCAGGAGCACGCGGTTGGACGAGTCGCCGCGCTCCCGGTGCAGGAGGACGGCCCTCCTTCCGTCCGACCACTTCACGGTTCGCCCCCGGACGAGGTCGACGAGCCGGCTCATCGGGAGGCTCGAGTCGCGGACGGACGGATGCGCTCCCAGGACCACCGGCACCCGGACGTGAGCGATGGCGCGAAGCCCCGCCCTCGCCTCCGCCTCTTCGAGGGGGCGGGAGACGAGCCCGATGTGGACGACGGAGTCCAGCGTCGCGCGAACGCCGCCGCTCGAGCCGATGCTGTCGTGGACCACGATGCGCTCACCGGGGTGCCGCTCCTCGAAGGCGCGGGCCAGGCGGCGGACCAGGGGCACGTTCGAGCCGCTGCCGGCGATCTCGCAGCGGCCCTGCGGCAGCGGCCGGGGGCGCGGAACGCGGGCGCGGCGGTCCTGGCGGGGATCGGTCGGCTCGGCGGCGCGCGCGCCGACGATCACGGTCCCCGCGATCGCCGCGGTCACGACGAAGACGAGCGAGGACCGCAAGAGGAGCATCCGAAGGGCACCCTGATCCAGCGGCACGGCCCCATCGTAGCTCACCCGAGGCGGGTCGGCCGCAGGCGGCGGGAGCGCTTCAGTACTCCAACACGCTCAGGCCAGGCACCCGCCTGTAGTGCTTCGCGTTGCGCGTGACGACCGGGATCTCGTAGGCAATCGCCGTGGCGGCTATCCAGAGATCGTTTGCGCCGATGAGGAGCCCGTTCTCTTCCAGGAAGCGGAAAGCGCGGCCGTACTCCCACGCCACGTCCAGGCTGAAGCCCAGGACCTTGAAAGGCCCGATGAAGCGTTCCCAGGCCTTCCGCTCGCTGAGCGATGTCCCGCAGGCAATCTCGCCCGCGATCGTGAACGTGATATGGAGCTTGTCATCGAGGTGTTTCTCGAGGAAAGCGACCGCGCGACCGGGCTTCTCTCGCGCCGCCTCCCTCTCGAGGTCGACTAGGAACGTCGTCTCGAGAACCAGCGAGTCTTCCACTTGTCCTCGGGGGCGCGGTCCTTTTTCTTGGCGCGCTCGATTGCGCGGAGAGCCGTTTCGGGCAAGAGGGCCCCTTCCCGCTCGATCCGGTCGAGAAGGTCCCTGCCCGTCAGCGTGCGCTCCGGCCATACGGCGCGCATCACGACCTGCGTGAAGGACTCCCGCGGAGATCTCTTGGCTGCCTTCAGCCTCCGGTAGGCATCGTCATGGAGCGAGATGGTCCGGCTGGACATATGTGTATTGTACACAGTCTGTGCATCCAGGCCAGTGAGGTCACGAGCGACGCTTGAAGCGTCTCGCGCCGAGCATCGACAGGACGAGCGCGAGGAGGAACCAGCCCGAGACGCCGAGCGCGACGTTGCGGGCGGTCCAGGCGGCGCGCTCGTCGAACAGATATGCCGCGCCGGCGCCGGCCAGCGCGAAGAGCGTGTAGATGAGCTGGTGCCCGAGCGCGTAGATGAGCGAGGTGCTCTCGCGCATCCCGCGGAAGCGCATCTCGAGGTCGCCGCGCATGGCCTTCGCGAGGTAGCGCTTGATGTCGTCGGGGATCGAGATGGCGCCGAGCGCCATGTCCTTGACCGCGCTCAGCATGAGCTCGCCGAAGTCGCGCTTGCCGAAGACGAACTCCTCCAGGTACGGCCGGATCGTCGTCATCGGGTTCATCTCGGGATCGAGGTGCGTGCACAGCCCGGTGAGGAGGAGCACCGTGCGCTCGAGGAGGACCCAGTCCTTCGGGACGCGGAAGGTCGAGGTCAGCTCGCGGATGCCGATGTCGAGCTTGCGGAAATCCGCGATGTTCTCCAGGCCCTTCTGCGGGTCGATCTTGATGTCCTTGAGGTTCAGGCTCTCGATGTGGATCTCCTCCTGGAAGCGGCGGTGGAAGTACTCGATCACCCGCTCGGACACCGCGGTGTCCCCGTGCCGGGCGATGAAGCCCATCCGCCGGAGCGACCGCGCGATGGCCTCGGTGTCGCGGCCGATCACGCCCTCGAGGAACTGCGTGATGCCCTCCTTCATCTCGGTGGACAGCACGGCCACCGCGCCGAAATCGAGGAAGACGATCCCGCCGTCGGGCCGCGCCAGGATGTTCCCGGGGTGCGGGTCGGCGTGGTAGACGCCGTCGACGAAGATCATCTGGCAGTAGGCCTTGAGCACCCTCTCGGCGAGCGCCTTGCGATCCACGCCCAGCCGGCCGATGCCGACGACGTCCGAGATCTTCACGCCGTTGACGAACGACGTGACCAGGACACGGTGGGTCGAAAGCTCGCGGTAGACCTTCGGGAACGACACCATCGGGTCGTTCACGAAGTTCGCCGCGATGCGCTCGATGTGGCGGGCCTCGAGGTCGAAGTCGAGCTCCGCCAGGATCATCTCGCGGATCTGCGAGTAGTACGCGTCGAGGCCCTGGATCGGGACGAACCAGCGCACGATGCCGAGGATGCGGCGGATGGCCTTCAGGTCCACCCGGACGATCTCGTCGATGTCGAGGTGCTGGACCTTGACCGCGACCTCCTCGCCCGACTTCAGGCGGGCCCTGTGGACCTGCCCGAGGGAGGCCGAGGCGATGGGCTCGCGGTCGAACTCGCGGAAGACCGAGTCGGGCCCCTCGCCGAACTCCTCCCGGATGCGCCCGTCGATCTCCTCGTACGGGCGCGGCGGGACCTGGTCCTGCAGGCCCTCGAGGCCCCGCCGGAACTCCTCGGGGAGGAAGTTCGTCATGATGCTGATGAGCTGACCTACCTTGATGAACAGGCCCTGCAGCTCGAGGATCGTGTGCTCGACCCTCTTCGCGTTGGCGAGGTGCCGCTCCGACAGGGCGTGGAGGATGGCGTCGTGCCCCAAGAACCTCGCCAGGAGCTTGAGGGACAGGTAGCTCCAGATGACCTGGAAAGTCACCCAGTATGCCTTGAACAGACGGAACCGCAGCGTCCCTCGCGGCCGCGGGGGACGCGACGCCCGCGAGGCCCTGGTCACGGGCGTGAGCGAGGAGCGGTCGTCGTCCTCCGACGCGCTCCTGGATGCCAGAGTCTCGTTCGTTTCACACCTGCGTTTGCAAGGTCTGTCGCACGCCCGAGCAGGTCTTGTCGACCATCTTGCTGAACAGCTCGAGCTCCTGCGTGTAACGATACACCCTCGCCTGGATGCCGATCAGCTCCGTGACGCTGAAATCGCGCCCGCTCGAGGCCTGGGCGATCATCCTGTCCACGTAGCGCTCCCCCCTGGTGATGTCACGCATCATCTCTCGCATCCGCTCGGGAACGGCGACCGGATCGCGCTTGCCAGGTCCCCGCAGCACCTCGGCGAAGCTGGGGCCGCCGGTCCGCGACGCCCCAGGTCCGGCGGCCTCGGGGTGATGGCCGCCCTGCGGCTGGACGGGGCGGATCGCGGCGGGGTCGATGGGGTTCGACATCTCTCGGGCCTCCAACTGACGGCCGTTATCGCGGATCTGCGGCGGAAGTTGCGTCGAGCCCCGAAAGGGCATCGCGGAGCTTGCGGATCGCCTTGGCGTGCACCCTGCTGGCCCAGGACTTGGAGATGCCGACTGCCCGGCCGGCGTCCTCCAGCTTCTGCTCCTCGTAGTAGAGCTTGAGCACCAGCTCGCGCTCCCGGTCCTCGAGCGAGTCCAGGGCCCGCTTCATCGCCGCGGAGGTCTCGGCGCTGGCGATCCCGTTCACGATGGCGTCCGCGCCACCCTCGGAGTCGGGGTCCGAGGCCATGCGGTCGAAGCTGTCGATGCTCGCCACGTAGACGGCCGCGACGTCCGCGAGCACGTCCGCGAGGCGCCTGGCTGCCTGGACCGCGTTCGGCGTCTGCAAGCCGGGAATGGCCGCCTGCTCCAGGATGTCGTCGGCCCTCTCGAGCGCCTTGACCTTCGCGTGGTCGTCGCGCGCGAGCCAACCGGTGCCCCTCAGACCGTCGTACATCGCCCCGCGGATCCGGTAGTACGCGAAGGTCTTGAAGGCCGCGCCCTTGGTGGGATCGAATCGCGCGGCCGCCTCGGCCAGGCCGCCCATCCCGTACGCGATGAGCTCGTTGATGTCGGCCGGGGAGGGGAACGTGGCACAGAGCTGGCTCGCCAGGGCCTTGACGTACTCGACGTTGTCCGCGATCAGCTTTTCCTGCGCGGGATCCATCCCCGGCGGGCATCCTAACAGCGATCCGTTCGCCGGACTACTTCCGCCGGAGCACGGAGCCGAGCGCCGAGCCCAGCGCGAGGACGCCGACGCGCTTGGCGAACTCCGTCGCTCCGCCCTTGCAGTCGTCGCAGATCTGCCGGTGCCACCGCGAGCCGGCGCGCGCCAGGCCGTTGCACGAGCCTCCGAGGATCCACGTCCTGCACTTGAGCACGCGCTCGCCGCACTTGCCGCAGCGATACAGGTCGCGCCGAACCTTGCCCCCGGTGTTCTCGGCGAGCTCGTAGGTCACGACGTCCTTGCAGAACGAGCAGAAGGCCAGCTCGGCGCGGCATTCGGGGTTGGAGCAGCGCTTGGCCCCACGGGCCGTCTTCGTGCCGCACTTCGAGCACTGGTATTCTCTGGCGGACATCGAGGCCACGAGATGGTTTAGCGCTCCCCGGGAGCGGAGGCAAGCACGGCGATGCTAACGTACCGGGCCGTGGCGCTCCTGACTCCCTTCTCTCTCGACGAGGCTCGATGCGTGCTCGGGGCCTTCGGCAGCGGCGAGATCCTGGTGATCGAGCCGATCGCACGCGGGTCGGTGAACTCGAACTTCGCGGTCCAGACGACTCGCGGGCGCCTCTTCGTCAGGGTCTTCGAGGAGCAGGGGCCCGAGGGCGCGCTTCGCGAGACCCTTCTGCTCGGTCACCTCGCGCGTCACGGCATACCGACTCCGGCGCCGCTTCTGGGCGCCGACGGCCGGCCCTTCGTGGTGCACCGCGGAAAGCCCGTGGCCGCGTTCCCCTGGGCCCCGGGGAACGAGCTCTGCCAGGCCTCGGTGACCGCGGATGCCGCGCGCGAGGTGGGCGCGGCCCTCGCGCGGCTCCACCTCGCCGGCGCGAGCTTCCCGGACCGACCGATCGGGCGGTTCGAGGCGGCGGGCCTCGCGGCGAGGCTCGGGACGATCCCGGCGGGTGCGATGCCCGACCGGCTGGTCGCGGAGCTGGAGAGCGAGCTCGAAAGGTCCCTTCCGGAGCTCCCCTCGGGCATCATCCACGGCGACCTCTTCCGGGACAACGTGCTCTGGAGGGACGGCCTGCTCGTCGCGCTCCTCGACTTCGAGAGCGCGTCGTACGGCGCCTGGGCATACGATCTGGCGGTCACGCTCCTCGCCTGGACGTTCGGCGATTGTTTCGATCCGGAGCTCTGCCGCTCGCTCGTGGCCGGCTACGAGTCCGTCCGGCCGCTGGAGGCCGTCGAGCGAGCGGCGATGGAGCGCCTCGCCGTCCGCGCGGCGACGCGCTTCGTCGTGACGCGGATCACCGACTTCCACCTGAGGCCCGGGGCGACCGTGGGCAAGGACTACCGCAGGTTCGTCGCGCGCCGCGACGCCATCGCCTCCCAGCTCCTGCCGGCGATCTCGCGCTCGTGGTAGCGTCCGGCCCCGATCACACGGAGGACCGAATGGGAACCAGGGGTCGCGAGATCGTCGGAATGAACGTCGCGGAGCTCGTCCAGATCCTGAACCGCGCGTACGCCAGCGAGTGGCTCGCATACTACCAGTACTGGCTGGGGGCAAAGCTCATCAAGGGACCGATGAAGGACGCCGTCGCCGCGGAGCTCACGCTGCACGCGACCGAGGAGCTCAACCACGGCACGCTCCTCGCGAACCGCATCGTCCAGCTCGGAGGCGTGCCGGTCACCACCCCGAAGGACTGGTTCGCGCTCAGCCCGTGCAAGTACGACGCGCCGGATGATCCGTACGTAGGCGTCCTGCTCGACCAGAACATCGCCGGCGAGCAGTGCGCGATCACGGCCTACAAGAGCCTGATGGACCTCACCAAGGACAAGGACATGGTCACCTACAACCTCGCCCTGACGATCCTGGAGCAGGAGGTCGAGCACGAGGAGGACCTGCAGAGCCTGAAGGAGGACCTCGATCTCCTGCTCGGTCGCAGGAACGGGTAGGGCGCGGGTGGCTCAGACGAGGTCGCGCAGCAGGACCGGCGCCGGGCAGACACGGATCCCGTCGGGCGTCACGAAGTCCTTCGAGCCCGTGGCGGAGATCTGCCAGGCCTGGGCCGAGGGAAACCGCTCCTTCAGGTACCTGAGGCCGCGCGAGACCTGGTCGTCACCCACCTTGGCTTCGATCAGGCTGATCGGACGCCGGTCCTCGAGCACGACGAAGTCCACCTCCCTGCCGTCGACGTCTCTGAAGTAGCGGAGCTCGAGGTCTCGTCCGCGCGAGTCCTCCTCGAGCTGCACCCACTTCAGAAGGTGCACCGCGACGAGGTTCTCGAAGCGCGGCCCCGCGTCGCGCACGAGCGTCCAGTCGAAGTGGTAGTGCTTCTGTTCCTTCTTGACCGCACGGATCCTCGGACCCCCGAACGGCGCGAGCCGGAAGACCGCGTAGAGCCGCTCCAGGATCCGGACCCACAGGTCTACCGTCTTGTGGCTGACCTGGAGATCCTCGCGGAGCGCGTTGAGCGACAGCGGCGAGCCGACGAGATCGGGAAGCCGGATCATCAGGAGCTCGAGGCGGCCGAGGTCCTGAACGCGCTCGAGGCTCGTGATCTCCTCCCTCACGAGGCGGCTGCGGTATTCGCGCGACCAGCGCCGCGCCTGCTCCGCCGAGCCGGAGAAGAACGGCTCGGGAAAACCCCCGAGGGCGAGCAGGTCCTCGAGGGCACCGTCGCCCAGCTCGGCCAGCGACAGGGGGTGGAGCCGATACAGGTGATATCGTCCCTGGAGCGAGTCACCCCCGAACCGGTAGAAGTCGAGCCTGGCGCTGCCTGTCACGAGGATCCTCTGGCCCGCGCGCCTGCCATCCCACAGTCCCTTGAGCAGGTCGCGCCAGCGCCGGTACTTGTGGAGCTCGTCGAAAGCCCAGACCGGCGCGGGAGGGAGCTCGCCTCGGAGGATCTTCTCCCGATCCGCGGGGACGTCCCACGAGAGATAGCCGGAACGACGTCCGACGATCTGCCTGGCCATGGTGGTCTTGCCCACCTGACGCGGTCCGGCCACGAAGACCATCTTCCGTGACAGATCCCTCGTGACCGGTGAGACGAGATACCGGCGCAGGCGCCGCACGACCCGGAGGATGCGACTGTTTTCCCCAACTGTCAAAAACACTCGCGAGTTTCTTCCCCACGCGTGAAAAACAGTCGCAGAGCCACGAGGGTCAGCCGCTGTCCGGCGACCTTCACGCCCTCTGCGCGCTACCGTGCCGCGTCGAGCGAGGCGATCTGCCAGCGCGAGCCGAGTGGTCCGGAGGCCAGCGCGGCGGCGATCGCCTTGGCCTCGCGGAGCTGGTCTTCGGGGCGGCCGGCGCCGAGAGTGATCTGAGCTCGACCGCCGCGGATCGCCTGCATGATCTTGGGGACGACCAGTACGCGGTCGTCGAGGACCATCGCGAGCCAGCGCCCCACGCTCGCAGCGGTCACGTCCCCGAACCGCCTGCCACCTTCGGCCGTGAGCACGATCGGGATGATGAGCCTCATGTCCATCTCGTCGAAGGCGACCTTGGCCTCGGCGACGTCCCTGCCCGTCAGGAGCGCCGGGGTCTCGACCAGCCACGGCCGGCAGCGCGGCTCGGCGTCCGGCTGCTCCTGACACTCGACGAGGGCGGCCCTGCCTGGCGACGGCTGCACCCGGGCCCGGATGGGATCGAGCGACTCCGGCGTGGGTCCGACCCAGTGCGGTCCGTCGCCGTCGTCCTCGATCCGCAGCGCGGGCACCTCCTCGCCCGGAGCCGGGACGAGCGCTCCTTGGTCGGTGGCAACGAGGTGAAACCCGAGGCGACGCTGCGGGAGCACGGCTTCGAGCGCGGCCCGGACGTCGCGCACGCCGTCGATCCGGAGATCGATGTGGCCCCGCCCGGCGCGGACGACCTCGGCGTCGACGTCGAGCGCGGCGAGCCGTCGCACGATGCGCCGACCATCCCTGACTCCGTCTCCTCCTTCCGACTCGAGACCTACCGCGAAGGCGCCCTCGCCCGCGAACGGCCCGGGCTCGAGTAACCTGGCCAGCGAGCCGCTCGCGACGACGCCGCCGGCGAAGATCACGAAGGCGAGCGCGGGAAGGACCACAGCCCCTGCCAGCCACACCGCCTGGCCTCGGCCGATCGAGCGCCGCCGGAGGTGAAGCGCGACGGCAACGGCGGCAGCGATCGCGATCACCGGACCGAGCGAGGCCCGCAGGCCCGCGGAGGGCAGCGTCGGCAGGAAGCTCAGCCCCATCTGTAGCGGCGCTCCGACGATCGCGCCGGCGATCGCGGGGAGGACCAGGGCGTCGGCGCCCGACAGGAGCGACGCCTGGCGCACCACCGGGAGCGGCCAGGGAATCGACCACCGCCAGAGCGCGAAGAGCACCAGCACGGGTGGAACGCAGCCGGCGAGCTGGGAGGCGACGAGCACGCCGTCCCACCCGCGAGTGGCCAGGACCGGCCCGAGCATTCCGAGCGCGCTCGCCGCCGACACGACGGACGCCGCTCCGTACAGGAGAAGCGGACCACGGGCGAGGCCCTGGCGGGTGATCACGGACGCCAGCGCCCAGACGACCGCACTTCCGGCCGCGAGCGTGAGCGCGGTCTCGAGCCGGAAGGCCCAGCCGGGAAAGGCGACGATCTCGCCGAGATGCCCGCCGAGCTGCTCGAGGGCGAATGCGAGGAACAGCCCGGAGCCGAACGAGAGGATCGTGTAGGCGGCGAACCCGGCGATCGCGAGGCGTCGAAGGCGCGCGGGGCCGGCCGCAGGCGTGGACGAGAGGAGCAGGAGCCCCCGCACGAGGATGAGCCAGGCCAGGCCGTTGTTGAAGACCGAGAGCATGGGCAGCGGCTGGTTGAAGAGCCCTAGGATCGTGGGCTCGCCCGAACGGGAGACCTGGCTCAGGACCGCCTGGTCGAGGCCCGGGACGGGGACCAAGTAGCCGGCGAGGTACGCGAGGACCGCGGCCGCGGTCAGGATCCACGCGCGAAGCTTCGACCCAGACTCCGACACGCCGGGAGCATACGCGAAACCTGCCATCGTGAACCGGGCTGCCTTCCGGGGCGTCTAATGGCCCGCCCATGGTCTGCCGGTTCGCCCTGGTCGCGGTCGCCGCGAGCATCTTCGGCTGCGCAACCACCGGCCTGCCGGAGCCCGAGGCGCCATACCTCGCGGTCAGGGGGCAGCGGCTGCTCCGGGACACCGGCGCTCTGGAGGGCGGGATCGTGCACACCTACGTGATCTGGAAGCGGCGGGGCGAGACCGCGAAGATCACCGAGAACCGCGGTGACACGAACTCGCGCGGCGGCTCGACGAGCTGGGACCAGGACGACGAGACCTACCGGCTCCTGACCGGCCGCGATGCAGTGGAGGCGATCGGCCGCCTCGAGAGGACCCTCGAGACGACGCCCACGGGGCACGACCGGCAGGGAGTCTACGGGTACGTCATGTGGCCAGGGCCGAACTGCAACTCCTACACGGCCGGGGTCCTGCGACGCGCCCGGATCTCGGTGGACCTGCCGCCATCGGCCGTCGGCAAGGACTGGCCGGACGCGATCCCGCACCTGTTGGGGTTCCACGCGTCCACCACGGGGCTCGGCCTCCAGCTCGACGTGGGCATCCTCGGCTTGCAGGTCGGGCTGGTCGAGGGAGTCGAGCTCCACCTTCTGGGCAGCGCCCTCGGCGTCGCTCTCTGGCCGCCCGCCCTCAAGCTCCCGTTCATCGGAAGGATCGGCCTTCAGTGACCAGGGCCAGGACCATCGCCTCCATCGCGGCTCTCCTGGCGTTCGGCCTGACCGGGCCCTCGGACGCCGCGTCGCTTCCCGTCCGTGCGGCGGCGGAGACCGGCACGGGCATCTCCGGGATCGCGCTCGGGGCCGCGACGGGCTACCTCGTCTCCGGCCTGTCGTCCGACTGCAGGACAAGGGCGGCCTGTCGCGCGATCTGGGCGACCTTCGGCGGGGCGCTGGCGATGGTCGCGATGCCCGCCGGCGTCTGCGTCGTGGGCCGACAGCTCGGGTCGCGAGGCGGCTGCGCGAGCGGCTATCTCGGGCTCGCCATCGGGCTGCAGCTCGATGCCCTCATCGTGATCGCCGCGCACAAGACGATCGACGACCCCGGAGACGTCCCGACCGTGGTGTGGATTCTCGGCGGGGCTTTCGCGCTCTTGGCCCCGCTCGTGGGCGCGGTCGTCGGCCACGAGCTGTCGAGCTGAAAGCTACTCGGTCAGCTCCTCGGGCGGAGTTC
>JACPQR010000084.1 GCA_016190375.1 Deltaproteobacteria bacterium | reverse complement strand
GGACGCGGAGGTCGACTCCGGCGCGGCTCCCGACTCGGGCGCCGATTCGGGCGTCGACTCGGGCGTCGACTCGGGCGTCGACTCGGGCGTCGACTCGGGCGTCGACTCGGGCGTCGACTCGGGCGTCGACTCGGGCGTCGACTCGGGTCCGGATTCGGGAGTAGACGCGGGATGACGATGCCGCCTAAGATGCGGCGGTTTTCGACGGGGTGGAAGAGGCGAGCATGACCGACGTGAAAGACAGGTGCCTCGAGACGTTTCCCTCATGGCTGAGGACCCTCGCGGAGGACGCCGAGGGGCTCTTGGCCGTGCTCGAGTCCGCGGGCTCGAGCGAGTCCGTCCGCCGGACGGCGGCGAGCGGCATCAACTACCTCTTCAAGTCGCTGGACCTGGTGCCGGACGGCATCGACGACATCGGTTTCCTGGACGACGCGTTCGTCCTGCGGGTGACGGGCGACCTCATCGCCAAGGAAGACTCCGAGATCGGCAAGCGGGATGCGATAGGGCGGCTGGCGAACGACTGCGGGTTGATCCGGGAGTTCCTCGGCCCCGACTACGGGCGCCTCGAAGCCTACGTCGTGTCGCTCAAGCGAGGCGCGGCCCGCGGCCGCTCGGTTCAGGACATCGTGACGACGGCGGACGTGCTGCGCGAGCTCGGCGCCGACGTCAGGAGCTTCGCCAAGGGCTACCAGGTGCCCTCCTTCTCGCGCGAGGAGAAGAACCTGATCAAGCTCAAGGCGTTCTTCGACGCGAAGCTCCCCCGCTAGTCTGACTGGCATCACTGGCATTCCTGACGCGATCGGGCTAGGAACGGCCCTGCCATGAGCCCGATCGTGATGTCCACGCTTCTGCTCGCGGCGCTCGCGGCGTTCACCTGGTCCGCGAACCGCCGCTGGCAGCTCCTCAAGATCGGTCGGCCGGAGGATCGCGCCGGCGACCTGCCTGCCCGACTCCGGGCGACGATGAAGTTCGCGATCGCCCAGCAGCGGATGAAGAAGTACCCGCTGGCAGGCTTCGCTCACATCCTCATCTTCTCGGGCTTCATGGTGCTCCTGCTCCGAAGCCTCGTCCTGTTCGGACGGGGGTTCGATGCCGACTTCGATCTGTGGGTCCTCGCACCTGGAACCGCGGCGGGAGATCTGTACGGCGCCGTCAAGGACTTCTTCGTTCTGGCGGTCCTCGCGGGCGCCCTGGTGTTCGCGTACCTGAGGGCCGTCAAGAGGCTCGATCGCTTGACGCGGTCGTTCGAGGCCGCGCTGATCCTCGGCATCATCGTCGCGATGATGCTCGCGGACGCCCTGTACGACGGCGCGGAGCTCGCGCTGGCGAACGCGAAAGAAGGCGTCGCGTTCTCGGCGATCGCGCCCGCGGGCTCGCTGGCCGGAGCTCTCCTCGCCGGCCTCGACCTTCGTTCAGGCACGCTCGAGACGCTGATGCACGTGGGGTTCTGGACCCACGTGACGCTCGTGCTGCTCTTCCTGAACGTACTGCCTCACTCCAAGCACTTCCACGTGATCACGGCGATCCCGAACGTGTTCGCGCTGGACCTGGGGCCGCGCGGACGGCTCCGGCCGGTGCCGGACATCGAGGATCGCGTCGGCGAGGACAAGCCCGTCGGCGTCCGTACGATCGAGGACCTCACGTGGAAAGGGATCCTCGATCTGTACACCTGCACCGAGTGCGGCCGCTGCACCGACAACTGCCCCGCCTCGAAGACCGGAAAGCTCCTTTCGCCGAAGCACCTGACGCTCGCCTTGCGCGACCATCTGTACGGCCGAGAGGACGAGCTCGTGGAGGGCCGCTGGCCCGAGCCCGAGCACGTACACGGCGAGCCGCACGGGGAAGCCGACGCCCACGCCGACCACGGCGGGCTCGGGCACGACGAGCCGCCCGCCGCGATGCCTCCCAAGCCGATCGTGATCGAGCGCAAGCTCGTCGATCTCGTGCCGTCGGTCATCAGCCCCGAGGTCCTCTGGGCCTGCACGACCTGTCGCGCCTGCGAGGAGGAGTGCCCGGTCCTCATCTCCTACGTCGACAAGATCGTCGACATGCGCCGCGACCTGGTCACCTACGGCAAGCACATGCCGGCGGACCTGCAGAAGCCGTTCGACGGGATGGAGTCCAATGGCAACCCGTGGAGCTTCGCGCGCATGGACCGGACGGCCTGGACGGAAGGTCTCGGCGTCCGGACGATGAAGGAGCATCCGAAGGCGGAGGTCCTCTTCTGGGTCGGCTGCGCCGCGAGCTACGACGACAGGGCGAAGAAGATCGCCAGGGCGACGGCGCGCCTCATGACCCTGGCGAAGGTGGACTTCGCGATCCTCGGCGCGGAGGAGTCGTGCACGGGCGACGCGGCGAGGCGGGCGGGCAACGAGTACCTGTTCCAGACGCTCGCGCAGAAGAACGTCGAGACGCTGGGACGGTACGGAGTGAAGAAGATCGTCACGACCTGCCCCCACTGCTTCAACACGCTGGGGAACGAGTACCCCGACTTCGGCGGCAAGTACGAGGTCGTCCACCACACGGTGTTCCTGCAAGACCTGCTCTCCCAGGGCAAGCTCGTCCCTCGCCGCTCCGTGGCGAAGAAGGTCGTCTTCCACGACTCCTGCTACCTCGGTCGCTACAACGACGTGTACGCGCCTCCGCGCAAGGTCCTCGGGGCGATCCCGGGCATCGAGCTCGTCGAGGCCCGCGACGGCACCGGCCGGTCCGCCGCGCTGGACAGGGGCCTGTGCTGCGGCGCGGGCGGCGCGCAGTTCTGGAAGGAGGAGGAGCACGGCAAGGTCAGGGTCTCGACCGAGCGGACCGACCAGCTCCTCGCGACCGGCGCGGGCGTGATCGCGAGCGGGTGCCCCTTCTGCCAGACGATGATCCTCGATGGCGTCAAGGCTCGCGATCGCGAGGACGTCGAGGAGCTCGACGTGGCCGAGATCCTCGAGCGGGCGATCGATCCCGACAGCCCGTTCGGCGTCCCCGCCGCCCTCCCAAAGGACCCCAGGCGCCTCGCCCCGGCCGCGGCGAAGGGACAGGAGTAGCGCCGTGACGCCGCTCGGCGCGCTGCCCGCCGCCTCGTACGCCGCCTCGTACGGCTGGTACCTGGCCCAGACCCTCCTCGCCCTCGCCGCGGTCTGCCTGATCGCGATCCTCGCGCTCCGCTACGGCCTGCGCCGCCTCTCGGTCTTCGGCGGTCGCGAGGGCGGTCGGATCAAGGTCGTCGAGCGCGTCGCCGTCGACGCCCGTCGCAGCCTCTACCTCGTCGACGTCGGCGGACGGCTCCTCCTCCTCGGCGCCGGCGACGGCCCCATGACGCTCCTCGCCGAGATCGACGCGGCGACGCTCCCGCCCGTCCCCGAGCGCCGCCGCCTCGCCTTCCGCGACATCCTCTCGCGCGCGTCCGGCAGGCCCGAGCGGTAGCACAGCGAGCGCTTGACTCGACTCCCTCGAGCCACGATGCTCTCGCGTCGTGCGGAAGGGCGTTGGGATCGCGGCGCTCGGGGCGCTGGCGGTGCTCTCGTGGGCGCCGGTGGCGGGGGCGCAGCAGGCCGGGGACTCGTTCGCCTCGCGGCCGCTCGTGCTCATGCTGGCGCTGGCGGCGCTGTCACTCCTGCCGTTCGTGTTCCTGATGACGACGAGCTTCGTCAAGATCTCGGTCGTCCTCTCGATCCTGCGCAACGCGATCGGCACGCAGCAGATCCCGCCCGGAACGGTCGTCACGGGGCTCGCGGCCATCCTGACGATCTACGTGATGTACCCGACGGGCGCCTCGGTCGCCGAGCGGCTCGAGCCGCTGATGGGCCGGAGCTCGGAGTCCGACCTCTTGTCGCGAGACAGCGCCGACCTGATGATCCAGGCCGCGGGGGAGGCGCGCGAGCCCATCCGCCGGTTCCTCCAGCGCAACTCGAATCCGCGCGACCGCGCCCTGTTCCTCGATCTGGCCAGGAGGTCGCGGCCCCAGGCCGCTCGCGCCGACGTTCACCAGGACGACCTCCTGGTCCTCGTCCCCGCCTTCGTCATCACCGAGCTCGCGGAGGCCTTCCTGATCGGGCTCCTCATCTTCGTGCCGTTCCTGGTCGTCGAGGTCGTGGTGGCCAACACGCTGATGGCCCTCGGCATGCACATGCTCTCGCCCACGACGATCTCGCTGCCGTTCAAGCTGCTCCTCTTCGTCATGGTGGACGGCTGGTACCTCATCGCGCGAGGGCTGGTGCTCGGCTACTCATGAGGCCGATCGGCGCCCACCACGTCGCCATCAAGGCGCGCGACGTCGAGCGCGTGGCCGGCTTCTATCGCGACCTGCTCGGCCTCGCGGAGAAGCGGCGCAACTACTACTCCGAGTCCGACCGCCTGCGCTCCGTCTGGCTCGCTTGCGAGCCCGTCGTGCTCATGATCGAGCAAGCCGAGGCGGACGGCGAGGCCGAAGAGCCCGCGAGCGCCCCGCGCTGGGACGCTCCGGATCGTCCGGGTCTGCACCTCCTTGCCCTGCGCATCCGGGCCCAGGACGCACCGAGGTGGCGCGAGCACCTCGGCGCTCATGGCCACCCCGTCGTCCACGCGACGGCCCATACGCTCTACGTCCTCGACCCGGAGGGCAATCGCGTCGGGCTCTCGTCCCTCTCCTTCTAGTCTCCGTGCTCGGTCGTCGAGAGCATCCCGGTCGATCGCAGGGCCTCGTACAGCACGATCGACACGGCGTTCGCGAGGTTGAGGCTGCGGACCCCTCCGGCGACCGAGGGGATCGCGAACTGATCGCCGGGATGCGCCTCGAGTATCTCCTGGGACAGACCCGTCGCCTCGCATCCGAAGACGAGGGCATCCCCCGCGCGGTAGCTCGCCTCCAGGTAAGAGCTCGACGCGCGGGCCGAGAAGAGCCGCAAGCGGGCCGTGGGGTTCGCCGAGACGAACGCGGCGAGGTCCGGCCAGGTCCGCAGATCGACCAGCGGCCAGTAGTCGAGCCCGGCCCGGCGCACCGCGTGCTCGTCGATCCTGAAGCCCAGGCGACCGACGAGGTGCAGGGTCGACCGGGTCGCCACGCAGAGCCGCGCGATGTTGCCCGTGTTCTGCGGGATCTCGGGCTCGACGAGGACGACCTGAAACGCGGGGGCGGGTGCCGGGAAGCGAAGGCGGGGCTGCACGATCGATCTCTTGACGAGTTGCTGCGTTCTCGGTAGTTTCCCGAACGCTTTCCACCTCTTTACATGCCTAGCCAAAAGATTGCCATCGCCCTGCTCCTGGCCATTCCGGCGACGTCCTGGGCCAACCCCAACGACGTCGTCCTCTCGCGGCTCACCTACGGGTTCACGAGGAGCGAGGAGGATCCGGACGTCACGTCCCGCAACGTCGACTCGGACGGCGACGGGATCCCCGACAGGGAGGATCCGGACGCCCTGGGCTCGGACTGCGGGACCGGCACCAAGCTCTGTGCCGCCCACCAGTGGGCCTACCGCCAGCTCGTCTCGCAGCTCGGCAGGGCCTTCGCCCCCAAGCTCCTCTCCACGCCGCGCACGCTGGGCTGGAACGGGTTCTACGTCGGGCTCGAGGGAACGCTGACCGGGATCGACGACACCGCGCGGTACTGGCAGCTCGGAACCGAGGGCAAGCTGTCCGACGTCGAGACCCTCACGGGCGACCCCGAGCCCGTCCTGTTCGTTCCCACCGTCCGCATCCGCAAGGGCTTCCCGTTCGGGATCGAGCTCGGGACGGGGATCTCGTACATGACGGCCACCGAGCTCGTCGGCCTGGGTCTCGACATCCGGGTGGCGCCGTTCGAGGGCTTCGTCCGCAACATCGGCTACCTGCCGGACATCGCCGTCCGAGGGGCCGTCAACCGCGTCACGGGAGAGCGGGAGCTCGACCTCACGATCGTCGGGCTCGACGTCTCGATCGGGAAGCGCTTCGGCGCGTTCGGCCAGATCAGCATCGCCCCCTACGCCGGCTGGCAGCACATGTGGGTGATCGGCGACTCGGAGGTGGTCGACACGACCCCCGAGCGGGACGCGTGGGCCGAGTGCGCGCCGGAGTGGTCGGCCGAGGCCCGCTGCATCGCCGCGGACGGAAGCCGGGCGGATCGAGAGAGCTGCGAGAGCGCCGAATCGGGATTCGCCTGGCAGGCGGACTACGTCTGCACCTCGGAGGCGGGGCGGGACGACTACGAGAACAACGTCGTCTTCGCCCGCGAGACGCTCCAGAACGAGCGGGCCTTCTTCGGCGTGCAGCTCATCTGGGAGCACGTCGCCGTGACGGCGCAGTTCGACCTGGACCTCACGCGGGCCGAGACCGTCGAAGCCTCGCGTCAGTGGAACACGTCGCTGGGTGTCGGCTTCGATTACTGACCACTACTCGGTCAGAGTGACGTTCCAGTACAGGTAGTCGCGCCAGCTCTCGGGCGTCCGCTTGAAGCGGATCGTGACCTTCAGCTCGGGCAGATAGTTGGGCCGACCCGGCTTGGCGAGCAGGCGCATCCCGGCCTCGGCGGGCGTGCGACCGCCCTTCTGGCGGTTGCAGCCGACGCAGGCGGTCACGATGTTCTCCCACTCCGTGCGGCCCCCGCGCGAGCGCGGCACGATGTGGTCGTAGGTCAGGTCGTCCGTCGAGAGCACGGCGCCGCAGTACTGACAGGTGTGCCGATCCCGCAGGAACACGTTGAGCCGCGAGAACTTCACGCGCCGGCTCCGCGGGCGGATCATCCGGAGCAGCCGCACGACCGAGGGCATCTTGATGGAGAAGGAGACCGAGCAGATCTCCTCGTCCTCGTACTCCTCGATCACCTCGACTTTTCCGAGGAACATCAAGGTGACCGCGCGCTGCCACGTGATCACCTTCAAGGGCTCGAAGGTCGCGTTCAGAAGCAAGGTTTCCATCTGCGTACTGTCCGGGGCTCCATTTTCCCCGCTGCCTTCATTGTAGCAAGCGCGCCGGAGCTTACCGCATCCGGCGGCGAAGTGATAAGGTCCGCGGACCTTCCATGGCCATGGAAACGTTGACGGATCGAGCGCGGAGGTTCGCCCTGCCGGCGCTCGTCCTCTTGACGGGACTGACGGTCGCCTGGTTCGTCTTCGTCTACGAGCGCCCCGAGAGCCTGGGGAACATCCAGCGCTTCCTCGAGAACCAGGGGAAGGTGCTCGTCGTGGGAGGGGACGACCTGGTCGACCTGAACGCGCCGGGAACAGAGCTCGTCTCGCTTGCGCAGGAGCGGGGAATCTCGCGGCTGCTCGAGGGCCGCGACGAGGCGGCGGTCGTCCTGGCCCTCGAACGGCGCGGGTACAAGGCGCTCCTCGCGGACACCCGCCTGGCACGTCTGGACGAGCTGGCCCGCGTGTCGGTGAAGACGCGGCTCGCGCTGTACCGGCCGCTCGAGCGCTTCACGGCCGACTACCTGACCGAGCGCGTCGCCCTGTACAAGTGGCACGAGCCGTTCGAGATCTCGAAGGTCGATGCGCGCCGCCTGATCGCCGTCGCACGCCAGGTGCTCGAGGGCGGCCGCCCGCCACCCGCAGAGCGCGAGAGTGAGCCGCTCAGGCGAGATCGGCCCTCGGAGGTCGCGGTCGTCCTCAGGGGACAGGGCAAGGCGCTCATCTGGCGATCCGCCCGCAGGCGATCGCTCCTGCAGTCGACAGTCGACGCCGCCCTGGCCCTGCGCGACCGGTGGGAGACCCGCCAGGCTCGCCGGCATGGCCCGCTGCCGGAGGCCGTGGACCGCCTGAACGTGGAGCTCGAGATCTTCCACGACTACGGCAGGCTCGCCGATCGATCGATCCCGTTCCTCTGGCGGGCGGTCGAGCCTGGGATCTACGGCGCGATCATCAGGCAGCCCAAGAAGTACCGGTATCAGCTCCCGTCGACGTCCGTCTATTCGTCGCTCGAGTCGGTCGAGGACTACCTCGCGAGCGTGTCCAGCGAGGCGGACCTCGGAGACGACGGCTGGAGGAGCACCTCGATCAAGCTCGAGCGCTTCCGGACCGTCCATTTCCGCGAGACGCGTCCAGGCGGCGAGATCCAGGAGCTCTACCGTGGCATCCCGCCGGTGGGAGAGGAGGTGCTCCGGCGCGGTCGCTTCGAGAAGGCGATCGCGCTGGCGTCGGACTGGCTGGTCGACAACCAGCGGCCGAACGGCCTGTTCATGTACAGCTACTTCCCCAACACCGACAAGGACCCGAACCAGAGGAACATCGTCCGCCACGGCCTCGCCGCGTACTCGCTCGCGATGACCTACGAGTTCGACCGCCGCCCGACGACGCTCGAGGCCGCCAAGCGCGCCCTCCAGTTCATGCTCGACAACACGCGGTTCGGCGAGGGCCCGCCGTCACCCTCCGGAGGAACGGGGCCGGCGGACGAGTGGCAGGGCAAGCGCATCCCGCGCGACATGGCGTTCGTCCGCTACTCGGACGCGGACAAGAACGGTCCGGTCGGCAAGATGGGCGCCGTGGCGGCGGCCGTCTTCACGCTGTCGCAGCTCGCCACGCAGATCCCGATGCCCGACGAGTGGCGCCGCTATGCGGTCGGCTACGGCAACTTCTTCCTGTTCATGCAGAAGGAGGACGGGTCCTTCCATCATTACTACTGCACGTCGGACCACAACTACTACAACACCGAGACCACAATCTATCCGGGTGAGATCCTCCTCGGCCTCTCGCGGGTCTACGGCATGACTCACGACGAGAAGTACGCCGAGGCCTTCGACCGGGGGATGCGGTACTACGAGCGCTGGTGGGACAGCCTGTCGAAGGAGCGCGAGCCCGGCGGCACGTACTCCGAGCCGATCCGCGTGGACCTCGTCCAGTTCGTCCCGTGGATCTCGATGGCCATGAACGACATGTTCCCCCGGGTCACGGACCCTGCCCGCGCTCGGGCTTACGCGAGGTTCGGCATCGAGGTCTCGGACTGGATCGTGGACGAGTACCAGTTCACCGAGGACCGGAGCTTCTTCCCCGACTACCTCGGCGGCTACTACAAGATGCCGACCGAGCTTCCCGCGATGCACGGCTGTGTCTACACCGAGGGCACCGCGGCGGCCTACAACCTCGCCCGCTCGACCCGGGACGAGCGCCTCCGCCGCAAGCTCCTGCGCGCCACCCTCCTCGGGTGCCGCTACGCGATCCAGCAGATCTTCACGCCCGGGGTCAGCGACTTCTGGGTGCCGAACCCGCGGCGGGCCCGGGGCGGGGTCCGCTACTCGCTCAACGGCGCCAAGCTGCGGATCGACTACAGCTACCACTCGATCTCCGCGATCTGGCAGGCCCTCAAGTTCATGCCTCCGGAAGACCTGCCTTGACCTGGGCGCCCTTGGTCGTTAGCAGTTAGCCGTTAGCCGTTGTTGTTACCTTTGACCCACTTGTCACGACAGACTGCGATAGGACCGGAGGGCGACCTGGCGATCGTGGCGGCCGTTCGAGCGACCGACTCCAGGCGGGCGCTGGACATGCTCGCCGAACGGTTCCAGAAGGAGATCGCACGGTTTTGCTATCACCTGCTCCGCGACCAGCACGATGCGGCCGACGCCACGCAGGAGACCTTCGTCGCGGTGCTCGAGGCCATCGAGGGCTTTCGCGGCGAGTCGAGCCTCAGGACGTGGATCTTCGGCATCGCCCGGCGGCGCTGCATCGACCGGCTCAGGAAGCAGACCCGGCGCAAGACCGACGCGACGGACGCGATGGACCAGCACGCTGACCCGGGGACCCTGCAGGACGCCCGCCTCGAGCGCTGCCAGAACGCGTCGATGCTCCACCGGCTCCTCGGCGAGCTACCCGACATAGACCAGTCCATCTTGCTCATGCGGTTCGACCACGGGCTGTCCTTTCAGGAGATCGGCGAGGCCCTGGGCATCCGGGCAGACAACGCGAAGGTCCGGGCGCACCGGGCGCTGCAGAAGCTGAGGCCGATGCTCGAGCGACGGGGGCTGGGAGCATGAGCGCTGGTTCCGGTCCGAAGATCGGTTGCGAGCTGGCGGCCTCGAAGCTCCTCGACGGCGAGCAGGGTCCCGAGGTCACGGCGCACGCCGCGGCCTGCGCGGAGTGCGGCGCCCTCGCCCGCGACATCTCGGCGTTCGCGTCGCTGGTGGAGCGGGCGCGCGAAGAGGTCGACGTGCCCGTCACCGGGTCGAGGCTCCGTCTCGTTCAGGCCGATGCGATCCCCGCTGCCCTGCCACAGCCGGCGGCATCCCCGCGGCCCGGCGCGGTGGCCCGGCGGAGGATCCCGGGCGGATGGCCGACCATCGTAGCCATCGCCGCGATGCTGGTCGGCGTCGTGACCGTCGTCGCGCTCCTCGAGGACGAGCCGCCGCCCGCGGCACGGCCGGAGCGAGTGGTGATGCGCGAGTCCGGCGAGAAGGCCACGAGGCCGGATCGCAACCTGCGCGACCACCGTACCGCCGCCCCTGCCGCGCAACCGGCGCCGCCGGCACCCGCGCCCGGCCCCACCCAGATCGTGCGAGAGTCGCGGCGCCCGGGTCCCAAGGACGAGGGGTCGCTCTCGCCGCGGCGGCAGGAACAGGCGCCTTCCGGGACCGAAGCGGTCCAGGGCCTCGACGGAGCGAGCGCGCCGGATCCGAACCCCGAGGCCGAGGCGCTGGCGCACCGCACGCTGACGGGGCAGCTCCCCCGCCTGCGTCGCTGCTACGAGCGAGCGCTGCGCCGCGACCTGAGGATGCGCGACGCGCAGGCCGAGCTCTCGGTCGACATCGCTCCGGACGGATCGGTCCAGAGCGTCAGGACGACGGGCGAGACCCAGGGCGACCTGCGCCAGTGCCTGGAGCAGACGCTGAGAACGACGCGATTCCCGGAGAGCGACGGAGGGATACGGCTGTCGGTCCCGCTGCGCTTCGAGCTCGTTCGAGGAGAGCGGATGGGATCGAACGTCGGGCGCCGAACGGAGTGATTACTCGGCGCCCATGAACGGGTAAGGGAACGAGCGGGGCGGAACGAACGTCTCCTTGATCGACCGCGCCGAGACCCACCGGACGAGGTTGAGGATGCTCCCCGCCTTGTCGTTGGTGCCCGACGCGCGCGCCCCGCCGAACGGTTGCTGGCCGACCACCGCGCCCGTGGGCTTGTCGTTGATGTAGAAGTTGCCGGCCGCGTTCCTGAGCACCTTGGAGGCGCGCTCGATGAAGACGCGGTCGGTCGCGAAGACCGCCCCCGTGAGCGCGTACGGCGACGTCCGGTCGCAGAGCTCGAGAGCCTCGTCCACCGCTGCTTCCCGGTACGGGAAGATCGTCACCACGGGCCCGAAGATCTCCTCGGCCATCAAGCGGTGCCTCGGATCGGAGACCTCGACGACCGTGGGAGGGATGAACCAGCCGACGTCCTTCGAGCCCGTGCCCCCTGCCAGGACCCGGCACGCCTGCCCCTCTCTCGCGATCTCCAGGTACCGGGAGATCGACTCGTACGCTCCCTCGTCGATGACCGCGCCCATGAAGTTCCGGAAGTCCTTCGTGTCGCCCTGCCGGATCTCCGACACCATCCCGAGGAGCCGATCCCGCACGGCGGGCCAGAGCGAGTCGGGGACGTAGACCCGCGAGCAGGCGGAGCACTTCTGGCCCTGGTACTCGAAGGAGCCTCTCGTCACGGCTGTCGCCAACGCGTCGACGTCGGCCGAGGCGTGGACGAAGATGAAGTCCTTGCCGCCCGTCTCTCCCACGATCCTCGGGTAGCTCCGGTAGCGGGCGATGTTCTTGCCGATCGTGGACCACATCCCCTGGAACGTCGCGGTGCTCCCGGTGAAGTGGACTCCGGCGAGGTCGGGGTGGGACAGCGCCGGATCGCCCACGTCGCGACCCGAGCCGGTCACCATGTTCACGACGCCTGGCGGAAGACCCGCCTCCTCGAGCAGGTTCATGATGAAGTGCGCGGAGTAGACGGCGCTCGAGGCCGGCTTCCACAGGACCGTGTTGCCCATGATGGCAGGCGCCGTCGGGAGGTTGCCCGCAATCGACGTGAAGTTGAACGGCGTCACCGCGAGCACGAAGCCCTCGAGCGGCCGGTACTCCATCCGGTTCCAGAAGCCAGGCGGGGAGATGGGCTGATCCGCGTACAGCCGCTCGGCGAATGCCACGTTGAACCTGAAGAAGTCGATGAGCTCGCAGGCCGAGTCGATCTCGGCCTGATGGACGGTCTTGCTCTGCCCGAGCATCGTCGCCGCGTTCAGGACGGGCCGGTACCTGCCTGCCAGGAGGTCCGCCGCGCGCAGGAAGATGGCGGCGCGACCGTGGAGCCCCAGCGCCTCCCAGTCGTCCTTCGCCCGCGCCGCCGCGGTGATCGCGAGCTCCACCTCCTCTCGTCCGCCGCGATGCACGCTCCCGAGGAGCAGAGAGTGCCGATGCGGCGCGCGCACCTCGGCGAGCTTCCCTGTCCGGACGGCCTTGCCGCCGATCCGACAGGGGATCTCGATCGGGGTCTTCTCGAGGTGCGCGACCTCGCTCTCGATCGCCGTCCGCTCGGGCGTTCCAGGTGCGTAGCTCAGGCACGGCTCGTTGAAAGCTTTCGGTACGGTCGCCATGGTCATGCTTATAGCACCTCGCTTGTCTCGCTCGCCGGAAGCACGACGGTGAAGGTCGTCCCGCCGCCGGGCTGGGTACGCACCTGGATCGTGCCGCCCGCGCTCTGGACGATCCTCTGCGAGATCGCCAGGCCCAGCCCCGTCCCCTTGTCCTTGGTGGTGAAGAACGGGACGAAGAGGTTCCGCATCACGGTCGGCGAGATCGCCGGACCCGTGTCCGTGAAGCGGATCTCGACGATCCGGTCGCGCCCGCCATCGCCAGCCCCTGGCCTGAACGCGCCGGTGATGGTGAGCTTGCCCCTCCCCTCCATGGCCTGCACGGCATTCTGCACGAGGTTCATGAAGACCTGGCGGATCTGCTCGGCGTCGACGGCCACGAGGGGCAGACCGTCTTCCATGTCGACCACCACCTCGACCGAGTCGGATCGCCCTGGCTGCATGATCTCGAGGGTACGGCGCAAGGCCGCGCCGAGATCGATCGGCACGGGGTTCCCCTTCGATGGGCGCGCGTAGTCGAGGAAGCTCGAGACCACCCGGTTCAGCCGGTTGACCTCGTCCACGATGATGTCCAGGAACTCGCGGGTGGACTCGGCCGGTGTCTCCGCCCTCGGGTCTTCGAGGTACTGCGCGGATGCCTTTATCGCGCCCAGGGGATTCCTGATCTCGTGCGCGAGTCCCGCCGCCATCTGCCCGAGAGCCGCCAGGCGGTCGCGCTCCTTCATCATCGCGTAGAGCTTCGTGTTGTCGATCGTGATCGCGACCTGCGTCGCGAGGCCCTTGAGCAGCATCACCTCGTCGAACGTGAACGCGTCCCTCAGCCGCTCGTCCTTCAAGTTGAGCAGGCCCAGGATCCCTTCCTCGCCGGTGAGCGCGAGGCAGACTCCCGTGCGCATGCTGTCGACGGCCCTTCGGACCTCCTCGACGAGCTCGACCTCCCTGACGATGCCGCGCTCGCGCCTCTGCCCGAGCTCGCGGTCGAGCTCGTCGAGGACGACCGCGTCCGATCGCTTGAGCCGGTCCATGAGCGGCCTGACCGACGCCAGCTCGAGTCGCTCGACCGGGCGGGGGCCGACACAGCCCACGAGATCGAAGCCCCTCCGATCGGCATCGAGGAGGTAGAGGGACACGTGCGTCACGCGGCGAGTCGCCTCGAGCTCCGACAGGAGCAGCCTGCACATCTCGTCGATCTCCAGCGTGTGGGCGAGCCGGCGGCGCATGGCGCCGATCCGTCGCTCGAGCTCGAACCGCTCGCGGAAGAAGATCTCCGAGATCTTCTGCTCGACCTTGTCGCGCAAGGGGTCGAACACGATCAGGATGACGAGAGAGGCCACGGTGGCGTTGATGAAGAACGACTCGGTCCTTCCAACGGCCCTCACCAGAACGTAGAAGATCGCGGCGAGCGAGAGCGCGAGGGCCAGAAGGACCGCGAGACGGCCGATCAGCTCGTACAGATCGAGGAGGCGGTAGCGGATGAGCGCCTGCGAGATCACGAAGAGCAGGAAGAGGGTCATGAAGTCGCCGAGGGGCGGCATCTGGACGCCGAGCTGAGGCAGGAAGTCGGCGGCCGAGAAGGTGAGCGCGACGAGGCCCCCGACGACCAGATAGCCGATCCGCGCGCGGTCCGCCCGCGACTCGGCGTGCTTCGATCGGACCCAGAGGAGGTACAGCGAGGCGAACAGCAGCCCGAAGACGTACAGGCCGATGAGCGCCTCGACGAGCGAGTTGCGCCAGTACGGGCTCGCGACGAGGACCACGGCCGGGACCCCGAGGATCGCCGCCACGCGGGTCAGCCTCTGCGGCCTGAGCTGCACGCCGAGGAATCCGCCGAAGAAACGGGTAGCGACCTGCGGCAGGAGCACGCCCGCGACGAGCACGGCGCGACCCGCGATCTCGCCGCCGGCCCACTTCAGGAAGAACGTCGCGAGGTAGTAGGCGGTGAGGTTCAGCCCGAACACCACGAACAGCACGTGCTGCCGATCCGTCCGGCCCCTGAGGAGCACGCTGACTCCCAGCGCGAGCGAGAGGATCGCGGCGAGGAGCGCGGTCTGTGTCCGGAGGTCCACGTCGGGATCTTCCGGAGCGAGCCTATCCCACGCCCTTCGTGTCTTCCAATCTCCGGACTTCCCCGAGCGGACCTACCTCGCGTCGCCCTGGCTGCCCGCGGCGAAGGCGCCGCCGTCGTCGCCGCCGTCGAAGGCCGGCTCGGGCTCCGGGCCGCCCTCGCCCTCGCCGCTCTGCCGCTCCTGGCCTCCGGTCCCAGGTGCGGCGTTCTGGCTGGAGCATCCACCGTGGTCGGGGTTCGCGGGCTCGGGCTCCGGGCCGGACGCGGCCGGGTCGGCCGGCTCGGGCTCCGGGCCGCCCTGGCCGGGGGAGGTCCCGCGGTTCAGGTCGAGGAACGCGCGCTCGCCAGCGTCCAGCTCACCGGCGTCGCCCGCGCAGGCGAGGATGCCGTCGATCTCGACGAAGAGGAGCTGTCCCGACTCACCCGCCAGCGTCCAGCGGACCTCGTGGCCGGAGGCCTTCGCCTGCATGCCAGCGTCAGCGCAGGCGTCGCCTTCGAGCCAGAGGTCATGGGCCAGCGCATCGACCTCCTCCGCCGCGCCGGGCGCGTCGGCCGACGGCAGGCCTAGCGCGAGATCTTCCTCGTGGGAGTGGATCGGGTCGGGACCGCCGAGGCAGCCGGCCGTCGCCGACGCGAGAAGCAAGCCAGCGAGAACGGCTCTCAGTCGGGTGGCCATCATCGTCCTCCCTCCGCCGCGGAGAGACCATATTGCTTGATGAGCTGGGAGAGGCGGGGGCGCTTCATGCCCAGGAGGGCCGCCGCCTTCGTGATGTTTCCGCGAGTCTGCGCCAGCGCGCGACCGATGCACTCGCGCTCGATGTCGCGCTTGAGGTCCCTGAGCGAGACGTCGCCGCCGATCACGCGGCCGTACGCCGCCTGCTCAGGCGGCGGAGGAGCGGGCGACGCCCCACAGTCCCCGGACGGGGACTGGGTCGTCCGCCCATGATCGCCGCCTGGTCCGGGCGTAGCCCTGTCGGGGGCCGGGCCATTGAGGCCCGAGCGGGACGCGGCGCCGCGCGCGAGGCCGCCGGCGAACTCCGCGAAGTGAGCCGCCGTGAGGACGGGCCCCTCGGCGAAGAGCGTCACGCTCCTGAGCGTGTTCTCGAGCTCGCGGACGTTGCCGGGCCAGCCGTAGCGCACGAGGAGATCGAGGGCGTCCTCGGCCAGGACCCTGGGCGCCTCGCCCCGCTCCGCCGCGATCTTGCCCAGGAAGTGCCGGGCGAGGACCGGGACGTCCTCCGGCCGCTGGCGCAGCGGGGGGAGCTCGACCTGCAGCCCCTTGAGACGGTAGTAGAGGTCTTCCCTGAACTGGCCCCGCTCGACCATCTGCTCGAGGTCGCGGTTGGTCGCGCAGAGGATCCGCACGTCCACTCGGACGGCGGTCGTGCCGCCCACCCGCTCGAACTCGCGCTCCTGCAGCACGCGGAGCAGGCTCACCTGCGTCGTCGGGGAGATGTCGCCGATCTCGTCGAGGAACAGCGTCCCGCCGTCCGCCAGCTCGAAACGACCCTTCTTGCGGTTGAGCGCGCCGGTGAAGGCGCCGCGCTCGTGGCCGAACAGCTCGGACAGGAGCAGCGTCTCCACGAGCGCCGCGCAGTTGACCTTGATGAGGGGCCGGTCTCGGCGCGCCGACGCGGAGTGGATCGCCTCGGCAACGAGCTCCTTGCCCGTACCGCTCTCGCCGCGGATCAGGACGAGTGACTCCGCGGGCGCCACCTTGTCGATGACGCTGCAGACCGTCTTCATCGCGCGGCTGTTTCCGACGAGCTGCGGATAGCGAGCGCCCCACGGCCGCGTCTCGGCCGGTGTGGCAGCGACCGCCGGAAGGACTGCGGGCGGCGCTCCCCGAGGCAGATCGAGGCCCTGGGCCTGGCGCCTGAGCTCGAGCCGTTCCTGGACGCAGTCCCAGCTCGACCGGAACGACTCGGGAACTCGCTCCCGGAGCCTCGCGTCGATCTGGAGGGCCATACGGAGGTGGCGCTCCGCGGAGTGCGCGTCGCCGCGGTCGACGAGCGCCCGCGAGAGCCGGAGATGGGCACGCCATTCGACGTCGGCGTCGCGGGCGCGCTCCGCCAGCTCGACCGCGCGGGCGGCCGCGGGGTACGGGTCGCACCCGGCGGCTCGCTCGACGTCGGCGCGCAGCACGGCGAAGGCGGCGGCCCGGACGGGAGATTCGACCTTCCCGACCTGCGCGAGGATTCGACGGGCGGCCGCGGTGTCGCCGTCGTGCAACGCGAGCTTGCCCGCCGCCAGCGCCCAGTGGTGCAGGATCGCCTGGTCGCCCGTCTGGCGAGCCAGCTCGTGGGCGGCAGCCAGCGCCTCGCGCGCCGCATCGCTGCGGCCCTCCGCGAGCTCGATGTCGCCACGCAAGACGAGATTGTGGAAGCGCACTGACGCTCTCGGCTCGCCCATGCTCGCGGAGAGCTCCGCGAGGCTGCGGGCGCGCTGAGTGTCACCGAACAGGAGGTAGAGCCAGCCGAGGTTGGTCGCGACGCGGCCGAGCAGCGGCCGGTTGCCGAGCTTCTTCAGCAGTGCCACGGCGTCGTGGTACAGGTCGAGGGCGCGGTCGTACTCGCCCTTGTCGTGGGCCAGGACCGCGAGGTTCTCGCGGCAGATCGCCTGGTAGTAGAGCGTGCCGCGGGCGTCCGCGATCCTCGACGCGCGAACGAACAGCTCCTCGGCCGAGCCGAGCTCCTGGCGGCGCAGCTGCGCAATCGCCAGGTTGATCGTCGCCCGCAGCTCCTCGACCTCCAGGGCCGCGGCCTGCGCGGCCTCGACGTTCTCGCCGAAGACCTCCGCCGCGGCGCCGAACTCGCCGCGCGAGAGGTGGACCTTGCCCAGCGTGTTGCGCGCGTGGAGCGCGACGGGCGGCAGCTCGTCGTCCTGCGCGATCGCGAGCGCGCGGGATGCGGACTGGAAGGCCTGGTCGTAGTCGCCCTTCTGGTATGCGACCTCGGCGAGGTCCGCCTCGACCTCGGCGAGCGTGCGGCGGTCGTGCGACCTGGCCGCCAGCGCGCGCGCCGACTCGAGCGCCGTGCGCGCCGAGTCGTACTCGCCGGCGAGCGTGTACAGCTCGCCCATCCGGCGCTCGGAGGCCGCGTCGTCGGGACGCCACTCGCGGAGCTTCTTCGCGTGCTCGAGGGCCCGGGCGTGATCGCCCGCCGAGCGGTATGCCGTCACCAGCCGTTCGTGGAGCGCGGGCAGGTCCTCCTCGGAGGCGATCTCGAGGGCCTTCTCGAGGAGAACGGCGGCAGCGTCCTGCGCGTATGCGCGGCAGAGCGCATCGGCAGCCTCGCCCGCGTAGCGAGCGCCCAGCGTGGCATCCCCCGCGCGAAGGTAGTGGAACGCGAGGTCCTGAAGCGCGACGCCGATCGGCTGTCCCGCCTCCAGGATCTCGCCGAAGGCGCGGTGCATCGACCGCACCACGACGGGCTCGAGGTCCGCGTAGACGCTGTCTCGCTCGCTCGACCGGGCGAACGAGAGCTGGATCTCGCCGTCCACGACCGCCTTCGTCGCGAGGCCGGAGGCGAGCAGCTCGGCGATCTCGGCGCCGGGGGCGCGAAGGCCCGCGACGCGCGCGAGGACGGCGGGGCTCGCGGGGCGATTGACGACCGACATGGCCCCGAGGCCGGCGCGCGCGCGGTCGCCGAGGGAGGCGATCCGCCGGCGCAGGCGGTCCTCGGTGCGTCCCGGCGGCGTCGCGAGCAGCGCCTCGATGTCGTCCGGTCGGCCGCCCGTCAGCGCCATGATCCTCTCGATGACGGCGGGCGATTCGAGCAGCTCGCGCAGGCCCTTGGGCCCCAGGCCACCGAGCTCGATGCACTGCGCCTTGGGGTGGGCGCGCAGGTCGTGGAGCTCGGCGCCGCCGGCGTCGGAGCGCATCGAGACGACGAACAGCGCGCGGAGTGCCTCGGCGGGACGCACCTCTTCGATGAACGGACCGGCGCCGTCGACGAGGTGGCCGAGCAGATCCCGCGTGCCCGGATCGGCGCGGTGGACGTCATGGAGGATGACCAGCGGCGTCCGAACGGCGGCGATCGAACCGAGGAACGACCGGAAGGTGTCGAAGAACCGGACCCGGCGCTCGGCGTCCGTGAGGGCGGCGGACGAGTCGGGCAGCGAAGCACGCGAGCCCAGCGAGAAGAGCATCGGAGACAGGTCGAGGTCCGATCGGACACCCACGTCCTCGAGGAACGCGAGCCCCGCTGAGAGGATCTCGCCGAACGGCGCGTACGCGCGGCCGCCCTCGGCGCAGTGGCCCTCGAGCACCGGAGCGCCCTGCAGCCGCAGCCGCCCCTTGAGCTCCGACAGGAGGCGAGTCTTTCCGATGCCGGAAGCGCCACGGACGATCACGAGCCGCTCGCCGCGGGCGGTCGCGTCCTCGTAGGCTGCGCTCAGCCGGGCAATCTCCGCCTCGCGGCCGACGAACGTGTTCAAGACACCTGCGCCGGTCAGGCGCCGTTCCTTGCACGTCCCCGAGCCGGCAGGATCCGGGCGGGTGGGTTCCGGCTTGGTCTGACTCGGGAACGAACCCGAAGCTGGAGCACCTCGAACGGCCTGAAGCAACGTCATGCTCTCACCCCGACCTGATACGAGAGATCGCGCATGTTACCTGCCGCGGAGCCACCGCGAAAGGGGTCTCAGCATCACGAACCGTGCCAGGCTAAGGCGCGGATACTCCAACGGAAACGTCTCAAACCGCAGGGGTTCGGGGCGACACCGTTAATTTGCCGACGGCGCGGCTGTGCCACTTGCCCGCCGAGTGTGCCGGATGTGGGGGGTGCCCTCACCCCCGGGGCTCACCCCACGGTGGCCGCCTCGACGGCGAGCCGCTCCACGTTCTCGAGGAGCTTGGCGTTGCCGTCCTGGACGTAGGCGGACAGTCGGTCCGCGAACTCGCCGGTGCGCTCGAGGAAGCGCACGATGGTCTCCTTGTCGAGCTCCTCGACGCACAGGCCGTAGCCCAGGTGCTGCAGGTAGCGGGCGTTCAAGACCTGCTCGAACTGGCCGCGCAGCGGAACCGAGAGCGTCGGCTTGTGGAGGTAGACGGCCTCGCCCATCAGCGAGAAGCCGCCGCCCGCGATGACGGCCCGCGCCGAGGCCAGATCGGCGATGAAGCCAGCCTCGCTGAAGGGGCGCAGCGTCAGGTTCCCGTCCGTCTCCTCGCGCCCGAGGCCGTAGATCCGGAACTCGACGTTCGAGAGGGACTCGAGCACGGGCAGGAGCCCCGTGTACGAGCTCGACGTCTGGTAGACGACGACGTGGTCGCCGCGCGTCGAGACGGCCGAGAGGATCTCCGGCCGCAGGATCGGCGGGTACAGCGAGGTCCTCGTCTTGCGGATCTTCGGGTAAAAGAACGTCGTGATGAGATAGTGGTAGCAGCCTGGCAGCTTCATCTTGACGATGGTCTTGGCTATCCTGAAGTCGCCGCGGAAGCCGTCGAGGATCGCCGCCTCGTGCTTGCACCGGTTGATGATCTGCATGTTGTCCACGGACAGGACGGGGATGTCGTGGAACTTCCCGTACAGGTACGCGAACGAGTCGAAGTCGCTCACCACCACGTCGGCCTCGAAGTCGCGCACGTGCTCGAAGTAGGCGCGCACGTTCTCCATCACGAGCGCCGGGGCGACCGAGAGGTTCGAGACCAGCGTGGCGTCGCGATCGACCGCGTTGTCCGCGTAGATCATGTGCAGGCCGTCGATCTCCACGACGTCCGGGAAGGCCGTCTTCAAGAACGCGTGGGCGCGTCCGGAGACTACGATCTTCACGTCGTGTCGCCGCGCCAGTGAGGTGAGGACGACCTTCGACCGCGTGGCGTGGCCCATGCCCTCGCCGACGACCCCGTAGAGCACCTTGAGTCTCTTCATCTCAGCCCCACCTCGTTGCTCCCCGCCCCATCCGCCCCTGATCATCCACGGTCCCTGTCCTCGTCCGGCTCCTCGATGCCCGGTTCGGTGCGGTACTCGGCGGGATCGATCGCATACCGCCTCAGCCAGCGATGGATCTGGACCCGGTCCTTGTTGTACTCGCGCGCGATTGCGCTGATGTTTCCGCCGGTCCTCGCGAGCGCCTCGCGGAGCTCCTCCGCCGACGGTACGGAGCGACGCGTGATCCGCGGCGCGGCGGGCACCGCCGCGACGGCGACGCGGGTCGCCTCGGCCTCCGGCACGTACCCGGGCTTCGCGGGTCCCCGGTTCGCGTACGTCCTCAGGGCCTGCTGGACGACGTCGGGCAGGTGCGCGACGTCGATGGCGCCGTGGGGACACAGGGCGGCCGCGCGCCTCAAGGCGCTCTCGAGCTCCCGCACGTTGTACGGCCAGTCGTAGTGAGTGATGGCGAGCATCAGCGTGAACGACGGGACCGTCGCGGGCTTGCCGTGCTTCGCGAGGAAGTGCCTGGTCAACAGGTACGCGTCCTCCTTGCGCTGCCGCAGCGGCGGCAGCTCGATCGAGAACTCGTTGAGGCGAGCGAAGAGGTCTGGGCGGAACTTGCCGCGCTCGACCTCACGGTTGAGATCGCGGTTCGTCGCGGCGACAAAGCGCACGTCGACCCGCTCGGTCTGCGTGCCACCGATCGGCTGGACCTCGCGCTCCTGGATGACGCGAAGGAGCTTCACCTGTGACTCGACCGGCATCTCGCCGATCTCGTCGAGGAAGAGCGTCCCGTGGTCCGCGGCCTTGACGATGCCCACCTTGTCGGCGACCGCACCCGAGAAGGAGCCTCGCTTGTGCCCGAAAAGCTCGCTCTCGATCAGGTTACCGTGGAGCGCGCCGCAGTTGATCGCCTGGAAGGCGCCCCGCCGGCCCGACAGGCGGTGCAGCTCGCGGGCGACGAGCTCCTTTCCCGTGCCGCTCTCGCCGCGGATGACGACCGAGAGGTCCGAGGCCGCGATCTTCTCGATGTCCGACACGATGCGATCGATCTGCAGGCCACCGATGAGCTCGACCTGTCCCCCGCTGCGAGGGACGGGCCGCACGGCATCGTCGACGGCGCCGTCGATCCGGTACGCGCGGTACGACATGAGGTCCCTCGCGACGAACTTGAGCAGCGTGTCACCGATCCGGACCAGATCGCCGTCCGCGAGCAGCGCCTCCATGACGTAGCGGCCGTTCACGATCGTCCCGTTCGTAGAGCCGAGATCCCCGACCCAAACGCCGCCGTCGCGCCGCTCGAACCGTGCGTGGTACCTGGAGACCGACCCGTCGGGGAGCGGCAAGGTGTTGTCCGGCTCGCGCCCGACCGTGAGCGCGTCGCCCGCGAAGGAGACGGCGGCCGGAAGCACCTCGAAGTCCCGCGAGAAGACGAGCACGAACCCCGCCGTCGGATCGCCCGCATCGATCACCGGCTTGGCGGGTACCGAGGCCGTCGTCCACTCCCGCCGCTCGCCCATTCGAGGGTTTCCACGATAGCCGGCGGCCCCGGAAAAGCCAAGCGCTACGCGGACACCGGGTGCGTTGCACGGCCCCGGGTTTCGCCGGTCGTCGACGTCGCCGTTGACGTGGACCTTGACGGCGACGTGGACGTGGACCTGGACGGACCCCGGTTGACTGCCCCTCGGGACCGCGGCGGCGTGGGCGGGTCGGTTCTAACGGGGGTCGCCGTCGTCCACGTGGTCGTCGCCGTCAACGTCCACGCCTACGTCTAGGTGTGGCGAAACCCGGGACCGTGCAGCGC
>JACPQR010000009.1 GCA_016190375.1 Deltaproteobacteria bacterium | reverse complement strand
CCACTCCCGCTTCTTCGATCGCTCCCTCGGCACGATCACGAACGGCATCGACGCCGACACGACCGGCACCGTCCGCCCCGACGCCCTGGTCTCCGCCCGCCTCGACGACGCGAACCACCTCGAGGCCACCTACAACGCCTCGGGCGACATGGAGACCCTGCGAGTCACGGCCGGCGGAGTCGCGACCGCCCACGCGTACGAGTGGGACCAGGTCCACCGCCTCCTCCGCGCAACGCTCACCCCCGCTCTCGACGATCCCGGCGGCGGCGAGATCGGCGGTGGAGAGATCGGAATCGACCCACCGGTCGAGTCGACCTTCACCTACGACTACGCGGACCAGCGCCGCGTCAAGGACTCGTCCGACGACACGGTCCTGTACGTCTCGGACACCTTCGAGCTCCGCAACGGCGAGCCAACGAAGTGGCTCCACGCTGGCCCCCAGCGCCTCCTCCGGGTGGACGCCACCGACGAGGGTAGCGACCGAATCTCCTTCTACCTCTCGAACCACCTGGGCACGACCTCGGTGGTCCTCCACGATCTCGGCGACCCGCGCAGCGCATCGACCTACCTGCCCTACGGCGCCCTCGAGTCCGAGGTCGTCGCGCCGGACGACTTAGGCTTCGACCCCAGCTACCGCTTCACGGGCAAGGAGCGCGACCTCTCGACGGGCCTCGACTACTTCGGCGCGCGCTACTACGCCGCGGTGCTCGGACGGTGGCTGTCGCCGGACGCGCTCAAGCTCCACAATCCCGGTAGTCCTTTCGAAGGCGGCCCCTACGAGTACGCACGAAGCAACCCCCTCGGGTTCATAGATCCCGACGGCAACGAGGACGAGAGCCCAACGGCCTGGCAGCAGGTCGGTGCGGGAGCTCAGGGCCTGGCCGAGGGCTTTGGGGCAACTGGCCCCTCTGCCGTGATCCCCGCCATCGCGCTTGTCGAGCGCGGTCAGGGCGTTGTCCAGAACCTCCGGGCCGGCAACGTGCCGGCCGCGCTAGAGGCTGCGATGCCGCCGCTGGCGATGGCGCTCACCTTCTGGGGCAGCCTCAAGGAGGCCTCCGTCGGCGGCGGGACGCCCGCGGAGCAGCTGAACCAGATACGCGCAGAAGGCCGTGCTGCCGCGATCTTCTTCCAGGCCGCGCTGACCGTTGTCGGGCTCGCAGAGACAGCCACGGCCGGCCTCCGTGCTCCACCTGCGCCGACGACCGCAGCGACCGAAACGAGCGCCCTCCAAACTGCCGCATCCGCCTCCGTGGAAACGGCGCGCTCTGTCGAGGGCACCGCCGCGCCCGCCGGCCGCGTTCGAGCGGGAGGAGCTGCAGGGGATGTAGTCGTCCCGAGCAGTCGCTATCCGGAGACCGCAGCGCACATCCGCGACGCACAAGCAGCGGGCCATCCGTCGGTCCTGACAATAGAGCGCGCAGGAGCCGACGCCAATCGAGCGGCTGCGCAGGCAGGCCACCCGCGAGTTCCCGGTACGCAGCTCGATGAGTACCCACCCGCGATGTTCCGCGAGGGAGGAGCCGGAGCAAGTACTCGGCCGGTGACGCCTCGAGACAACATGGGCGCAGGCGCCTGCATCGGGAATCAGTGTCGCGGGCTACCAGACGGTACGCGCGTGCGGATCGTGGTGGAGTAGAGCATGTCAACGTTCACTCTCGAGGTCTCCCACGCGCAGATCGCAGTCTTCGACTCGCGTCTCGCAAACCCCTTCAACGACTGGTCCGACGTCCACGTGAACCAAGGCTTCTCGTGGAGGGCGGGCAGCGTCTCATTCGCTACGCTTGAGCCCGCCGGGCCGATCGCGGTGACCGTAACTCGGTCTGCAACGGCTTTGGTGACTGACGAACCACAGGAACGTGCGATCCGCGTGCCCTTCTCCGTCCCCGCGCACGGCGAAGTGGAGATTGCGACGATTTCGGGTTCGGTGCCTGTGCAGCTTGCGGAGGGCGAGTACGCACTGACCTTCCGGCACGGACGCTCGTCGCTCGGAGCGATGTGGGCAATGCTCGCATTCGAGCCTGTTGTGGTACCGGTGAAGGCCGAAATCCTGTGCGCGGACGCAGCTCTGACCCCGCCCGCTAATCTCCTGATGACTGCCCAGCCGGCATGAGCCCTTTGGAAACGGGGACACGCACGCGGTCTGCAAGCGCGGGGGAACTGGGGGACGGGAACTGGGGGACGGGGACGGGAACTGGGGGACGGGGTTAACAAGTTCACGAATGCGTGGTGGGCCGACTCGAGCACTACCGCGGCGGCTCTCAGGAAACTGGCGGACGGCTGGGACGGAGCTAGCAAGTTCACGAGTGGACGGCGACCTGACCGGGGGTGCGGGCGCGCGGACAGCGGGCCGAGCAAGGTCCGTGACGAGTCGATGCCCTGTCGCAGCCGGCCGGCCGGGCACCGCGCCGCCGGCCAGGCAGGCGTTGTGATAGAAGCGGCCGAGGCGGGGACGAACCGATGAAAATCAGCCGCTCGGGTCGTGCTTCTGCCGTCGTTGATAGCACTGCTCGTGCTGCAAGCGCCGGCCCGGGCCGGCGCACAGGAGCTGCGCGGCGAGATCGACCCCTCGTCCGCAGCGCCGTCCGCCGCCACCGGAGCCGCCGATGCCCGCACGCGGGCGGCCCTCGATGCCGGCGCGCTGCCGGCGGCGCCGCCGGTCACGCCGGCGCGAGATCTCCCCGTGCTCGACCCACGGCGTCCGAGGTCGAGCCGATCGCGCTGCCGAGTGGTGAGTCGAAGAGAGGGGTGACGCCGCAGGCGCTGTCAGTGTCATCGGACGGCGGGTCGGTCGAGGGGTTGGGGGAGAGCTTCTCGCCGCTCTTGTCGTCGGGGACGGCGACGTTCTCGGTGCCCGTGTCGCTGCGTCCTGGACGGCGGGGGACGCTGCCGGGGCTGTCGTTCTCGTACAGCTCGTCGTCGGGGAACGGGGTTCTGGGATCGGGTGGTCGACGGAGACGCAGCTCTCCGGGCCGTTGCAGCAAGCGGTTGGACAAGGGCAGATCACGTTGAGGTTCTTGCCATGAGTGGCCGTGACAGGACCGGAGATCGGCTGAAATAAGCAGCCGAGCTGATGGCTGAGCTTCAGAGAGATCCTGAGTTCGTGGCTCGCAGCAAGATGATGAGCGTGGACGAAACCGGGAGAGCTACCGAACGGCTGCCCGAGACGTGGCCGCTGATCTCACTGCCGCCGGGTTCGAGGTCGAGGCAATCGGAGACCTTCGCCGCCTGGGTACTCCTTATCCGCAAGCGGTACCCGTGCTCCTTCGCTGGCTTCCCCGCGCTCACGATCCCGCGGTGATGGCACTCGGGAAGCTTTGGGCGAAGACGGCTCGCTCGCCCATCGAGCCCCTGCTCGACCATCGGAAGCCGTGGGTCCGAAAGGAAGCGAAGAGGGCCCTGCCGAAGATCGACAAGGCCGGCCGAACCTGCCACGTCTTGGCCTGGCCTCGGAATGTGGGACACGCACCCGGTCTGCAAGCACGCGAGATCGTGGCCTCGGAATGTGGGACACGCACCCGGTCTGCAAGCACGCGAGATCGTGGTCGTTACGGGCGCAACCGCGCGATCTCACTGCTCGCGGCCGGCTCGACTTCGGTGATCGCCGACAGACGCTGCGGGTGCGCGGCCGGCCCCGCTGCATCGGGCGACTTCGATGGTATTGCGCTCTGCCCGTGAGGTCGGTAGCTTTTCGTGGCCAGGACCCGGAGGGAGCTTGATGGGGGACGGCAGGCCGTCGGGGCACGAGAAGCGGAGGGGGGAAGCTACGAAGAAGAACGTCAGGCTTCCGATCCTCTTCCTCGAAGATCAGGAGAAGATCTGGCGGGAGCTCCAGGCCGCTCTGCGCGGTATCTGGCCCGTTCGGTGCGTGAGCACCGTCAGAGAGGCGCGGGAGCTGATAGCTTCCGGTCAGGTGTTCGCAGGGGCGATGCTCGACGTCGTCCTGCCCGACGGGCGCGGGACCGAGATACTGACGATGCTCCGGCGCTCGCAGCCGTCCGTCCGCATCGTGATGGTGACCGGGTACCATGACAGGGACGTCATCGAGGCTTCCTACCGGGCCGGCGCCGAGTACATGCAGAAGCCCTTCAAGTGGGAGCACTACACGGCGTTTGCACGACGGATTGCCCTCTCCGAGCTCATCCCGGATGATGATGTGTCATGCCGGCACCTGGGGTTCTTTGCCGCTGAGAGGGAGCTGTCGATCCGCGAGACCGAGGTGCTGGCGCTGGCGGCGCAGCATCTCGACCGGTGCGAGACCGCCAGGCGTCTGGGTCTCAGCCCGCGCACGGTGCAGCAGTACGCGGAGGCTCTTTCGAAGAAGTGCGGCGGCACCGAGCTCCGCCAGCTTGCGTGGAACGTGTGCGCCGCTCTCACCAACGAGGAGGCGGCGCGCGCCGAGGCCCGCGAGCGGGAGGCGATTTGGGCTCTGACCTCGCGAGCCTGAGGAACACGGGGGACGGGGTTGACGAGCTCACGGACGGATCTGCGGATGCGGTTGACAAGTTCGTGATGTGAGCGGCTTCGCCGCGGGTCGGGTACAGCGCCTCCTTCAAGCAGGTCAGCTCGTTTCGGCGATCAGTCGCCACGAGCCAATCGAGTGGGGCGCAACAGCACGTCGAGGTTCGCTACCCTGGATTTCCACGGAGCAGATCGGCCACGGCGAGGCGGCCACGCGGGTAGCCATCCGTTGCCGCCAGTGTCCGCTTGGCGGGGCGCCACCTCGCGAAAGCACAGCGTAATTCCGCTGGTCGGGCTGGCAGGGGACTTGTATCGGAACGCGAACATGCGTCTACCCGCCGGTGTCTCCGTGTTTCTCGCCCTGGCCCTCACCTCCTGCTCCGGCGACGGGATCGACGGCGATGATGCCGAGGATCTGGGGGTCATCGATGGCAAGGCGGACGCGATCGCGACGAGGACCCTGTCGGTCGCGGCGGGGCGCTCGAAGTCGTTCCGCGTCAAGGCCAACGACTTCCAGGTCGTGATCGTCCAGGACGGGACGGTCGATGCGCAGATCTTCGCCAAGGCGAAGACCCTCGAGCTCTGGAGCGACGTCTCGACGAATCCGGTCGTCGCCGTGGACGTCGCGGACGAGACCGTCCGGACGTGGACGCTCCGCGTCTACAACCTCGGCGAGGCGACCTTGACGGGCCAGCTCAGGGTCCTTCCGCTGGCGGCCCCCCAGCCGGCGAACGGCCTGCCGACGCTCGCCGATCCCGTGGTCTCCCAGAACGACTGGTGCACGTACGCGGACCAGGCGCCGTACGTCACGGCGGTGAGCTGGACCCATCCGCAGGTGCAGGCCGCCCTGCGCGCGCTCGGTCCGGGCTGGCGCTCCACCTTCACGTACGGCGAGTGGAGCGTGGCCTACGGGCTCGAGAACACCTCGACCGGAACCGACGAGCAGAAGATGCAGAAGGCCGCGCGCAACTTCATCCGCGTGATCTGCGGCGAGCACCGGGACTACCCGGCGATGATCGGCCGCAAGCTGGACCTCATCGCCGAGGCCCAGGTCTACGCGGGCCCGGGCGAGATGGCCTCGGTCGACACGTCCAAGAACCTCTTCTCGCAGATCACGTACCCGGCCTACCAGCGAATGGTGCGCACGATGCAGTCCGTCCACAGCTACCGGCAGTCTTCCGTCGGCAGCGAGAACGACGGCTTCCATTACGGGTTCGGCGAGCTCGGCCACGGCTCGAACCGCGTCGAGAACGGCGTCCCGCCCTGGACCCACTGCGAGATGAAGTTCATGTTCGAGCGCTACATGACCGCGGCCGCTCCCCAGTGGGTCGACCCGGCGGCCTACGTGCAGGAGTACGAAGAGTACAAGAGCTCCTGCAGCGAGGACGACCTCGCGTGGATGTACAACTTCCGCGGCCACAAGGTCTACCAGCCGCTCTGGCTCGAGTCGAACGCGTTCATCTGGAACTCGCGCCGGGCCCGCGGCGCCGAGATCTCGCGCGCGGATCGGAGCTACTACCTGCGCCCGTTCGCCACTCGCTACGCGCGGGCTCGGGCCGCGTGGGCCGCGTACCTCCTCTACCGCGACGAGGACCACGAGCAGATGATCCGCGCCTCCGAGTGGGGCGGCGGCCCGATCCTCTACATCACCGACCAGGACGCCGACGGCAACGGCGTCGCCGACTACCGGCTGTTCGCCGACGATGGATGCGGCGACTCGGGCGTGCAGTCGCCCGACCCGGGCTCGAACTGCAACATGGTGTCGTGGGAGAGCGCGTGGTCGACCCCGAGCACGACGGGCGCGGCCTCCGCGTGGGACAGGGCCTGGCTGGGGCTGCCGGACATGGGCTTCATGCAGACCTTCACGACGTTCGAATCGCGGATGGCCCGCTTCAATCAGGCGCTGGACCGCCACACGAACTGGGGCCCGACCGGCTACTACATGCTCGACGCGAGCGACCCGTCCGACACGAGCCCGCGCTTCCAGGGCGCCTACTCGCCGATCGTCGCCTGCAGCTACGACATCTCGGCCTCGAACGGGTTCGCCACCGGGAACTACCCCTCGACGCCGCCCTTCGAGCAGGGCCGTACGAAGTGGATGTTCGTGATGCGCTTCCGGACGGCCGACTACTACAGCGAGCAGTCGATGCGCGACGGCAGGCCCATCGACTTCGATCGCAACTACTTCAACGAGACCTCGCTGTCGAACGACTACTACCGCGAGCGCGCGCTCGACCGCTTCGGCTGGGTCCCGCTCGAGGACATGCACGCGAACATCTACTTCGTCTACGGCGCCAGGGGCGAGGCTCCGCCCGCCCTGGTGGACATCCCGGCTCCGTAGTTTGACTGCGAGCCCCCGACGACCTAATAAGCCCGCGGCACCACAACTGGAGAGCGACCATGCCCTACGTCGTCGTCGAGCCGTGCATCAACTGCCGCTATACGGACTGCGCCGAAGCCTGCCCGGTGGATGACTGCTTCCGGATCGGCGCGAACTTCCTCGTGATCGATCCCGACACCTGCATCGATTGCGGCGCCTGCCAGCCGGCCTGCCCGGTCGAGGCGTGCCTGCCGGAGGAAGAGGTGCCCGAGAGGTGGAAGCACTACGTCGAGCTGAACCGCGAGTACGCCACGAAGTGGCCGGGGATCAACAACGAGATCGGCCCGATGCCGGACCATGAGAAGTGGAAGGCGGTCGAGGAGAAGTTCGACCAGTTCGACGCGGCTCCCGGGAACCCGGAAGGGTAGGGATTCCAGGCGCCCTGCACCTCTTTGACGGGGGCGGGGACGCATGGAACACTGGCGCTAGCCCATGCGCCTCGCCGCCGGTCTCTCGCTGCTCCTCGTCACGGTGGTTCCCGTCGTCTCCCGGGCCCAGGCGGCCGCCCAGACGATCCGCATCCAGGACGTCCGGCAGGGGATGCGCGGCTACGGGCTGACGGTGTTTCAGGGGACCGAGCCGGAGCGCTTCGACGTCGAGGTGATCGGCGTCCTGAGGAACTTCCTGCCGAGGCAGGACATCATCCTCATCCGCTGCAACCACCCCACGCTAGAGCACTCCGGGATCGTGGGCGGGATGAGCGGCAGCCCGATCTACCTCGAGGGAAAGCTCGCGGGGGCGCTCGCGTACGGGTGGCGGTTCGCCAAGGACCCGGTGGCGGGCGTCACGCCCATCCAGTACATGCTGCCCGAGCTGTCGCGTCCGCTGCGCGGGATGCCGCGGGGAGTGATGGGACCCGCCCTGGCGCGGGCCGCGACTCGCTCGTCCGACGGACCCGCGGCCGGCTACCGACCCGGGATTCGAGGAAGCTGGCGCGACCTGTTCGCTCCGCCCGACGGCTACTTCCGGCGCTTCGATCCGGAGTCGGAGCTGTCCCCCGCCGTGACGCCGTTCTTCCTGTCGGGCTTCTCCAGCCGCGCGCGGGCCGTGATGGAGGAGCTGCTCGACCCCTACGGCCTCGTGCCCCTGCAGGCGGGGGGCTCCGGCGGCAGGCGCCCGAGCAAGCGCCCGCCCGCGCAGAACGGGCGCAACCCCTTCGTCCCCGGCGGCGGCATCGGCGTCCAGCTCGTGCGCGGCGACATCGACGGGACCGGCATCGGCACGATCACCTACGTCGACGGCAACAAGTTCCTCGCCTTCGGGCACCCGATGTTCAACACGGGAGAGCAGTACTTCCCGGTCACGACGACCAGGATCCACACCTTCCTCGCCAGCTACCAGCGGTCGTTCAAGATCGGCGAGCCGATCGACGAGGTCGGGTCTCTGATGCAGGACCGCCAGGCGTGCATCGCGGGGGACGTGACGAAGCGTGCCCGGATGATCCCGGTCCGGATCCACATGACCGACCGCACGACGCGCCGCGAGGACACGTTCAACGTGGAGATCGCGCAGCACAGGTTCCTCACTCCGGCGCTCGCGTTCGGAGCCGCGTTCGACGCCATCTCGGACGGTCTGCAGGACGAGGCGGACGCGACGCTCACGATCCGCGGGAGGATCGGCGTCACCGATTTCGGGACCATCGATCTGACCGACCACGCCTTCAGCGCCGCCGGCGCCGGCGACCCGGGCGCGCTCCTGAGAGCCCGCTTCTTCGGCGCGATGAACAGGATCCTCCTCAACCCCTTCCAGGAGGCCTCGCTCGACAGGATCGACCTCGACATCGACGTTCGGTACGAGCGCGGCGTCTCCGAGATCCGTTCCGTGTACGTCACCTCGGACGAGCTGATCGCGGGCGAGCGGGTCAACGCGTACGTCGTCCTGAGGCCTCTCGGCGGCGTCGAGGAGGTGCGCTCCTTCCCGTTCGTCGTGCCGCGCGTCGCGGCTGGCAGGGAGCTCGAGATCGAGGTCTCGACGGGCGAGGACGTCAGGCCCGAGATCGCCGAGCCGCAGAACCTGCGCGAGCTCCTGCACAACGTCGAGGTAGGCTACCCGGCGACGTCCATCGTCCTCAGCCTGAAGCTGCCCGGGGAGGGCGTGACCATGACCGGCCACGTCGTGCGGTCCTTGCCGAGCTCCGCGCTGGACACGCTTCGCCCCGCCGCCAGCACCCAGTCAGCCACCACCTTCACCACCACGAGCCGGCAAGTGATCCCGATGGACCGAATCATCTGGGGCACCGAACGGCTCCGCGTACGCGTACGCGATCTTCACGACTGAGCGAGACCCGATGCGCGAACAGATCCGGAAACGACGGCTGCTGGCAATCCTCCTGTCCGCCGGCACCACCTTGGCGGCCCTCTTCGTCGCGGTCCACGTCGAGGCGGTCACGACCCGGACGATCGATCTCGACGACGCCTCGGACTTCACGGACGGCGAGCTTCAGGAGACGACGATCTCGTCCCTGGGCGAGGTCCGCGTGGGCTTCGAGGTCCGGAAGGTCCCGATCCCCGATATCGCGGCGGTCTGGAGCATGGCGGAGCTGGGAAACGGCGAGTGGGCGCTCGGCACGGGCAACCAGGGCAAGGTCTACCGCGTGCGCGGCGAGACCGTGACTCCCTACGCGGAGACGGGCCAGCTCGTCGTCTCGGCGCTCGCCAAGGGCGAGGGCGGAGACCTGTTCGCCGGGACGCTACCGGGCGCGAAGATCTACCGGATCCGCGGCGAGGGCCAGGCGACGGAGCTCGCTTCCCTGCCGAACGAGGCCGAGCACGTCTGGGCGCTCGTCTACGACCCCCGCAGGCGCGTGCTCTTCGCGGCGACGGGCCCGTCGGGGACGATCTTCGCCGTGGATGCCACGGGGCACGCGGAGGTGTACTTCGACAGCGAGGAGACCCACATCCTGTCCCTGGCGCTGGCGCCGGACGGGACGCTGTACGCGGGGACGAGCCCGGGCGCGATCCTCTTGCAGATCGACGGCCCCGGCAGGGCGCGAGCGCTGGTGGACTTCCCGGGCGTCGAGGTCAAGTCGATCGCGCTCCGTCAGGCCGCCTCCGCGGGCTCGGCTCGACCCGAGGTCTACGCCGCGGTCAACGAATTCGACTCTCCGCCCACGCCGCCCTCGGCCTCCCAGGCCAAGGCTCCGCCGGCTCCGGCCGCGCCCGCGAAGGCCTCGCCGCCGTCGACGACCGCGAATCGCCCGAAGCCCGGCAAGGGCTCGGTCTGGCGCGTCCGTGCGGACGGAAGCTCGGAGCGGCTCTTGCGAAACGACGAGGGCCACTTCACGGCCATCGAGGTCGACGCGTCCGGGGTCGCCTACGCATCCGCGGGCTCGAAGGGCCGGGTCTTCTCGGTGGACGACGAGCGGGTGGTCCGCGTCATGCTCGACGTCGAGGAGCGCCAGGTGATGGCGATCTCGCTGGTCGGACAGACCAAGGCCTTCGCCACCGGGGACGCGGGCGCCTTCTACCGCGTGGGCGGCAGCGCTCCGCGCACGGCGACGTACCTGTCGAAGGTGTACGACACCGCCTTCGTCTCGAGCTGGGGGAACCTGAGCTGGAGGGGGCAGGGGAGGTTGGTCTTCCAGACCAGGACCGGCAACACCGAGGCGCCGGACGCCACGTGGAGCGACTGGTCGGCCGGCCTCGAGCGCCCCGGCAGGATCTCCAGCCCGCCCGGCCGCTACCTGCAGTTCAGGGCGAAGTGGGAGCGCGACCAGAGCGCGGTCCTGCGAGCCGTCGAGGTCTTCTACTTGAACCGCAACCAGCGCGCGATCGTGACGGAGGTCACGGTGAGGAACAAGGCGCTTCCCACGAAGCTCGACGACGAGGCCGTGGCCCAGGCGTCCTCCAGCCCACCTCCGAGGTCCGCGATCTTCAAGATCGCGTGGAAGGTCGACAACCCCGACCACGACGGCCTGCGCTACCGGCTCCACTTCCGCGAGGAAGGCGAGGGCGAGGTCTGGCGACCCATCACCCGGCCCCAGGAGGTCCTCACGAAGACCGAGTACGAGTGGGACACCGAGTCGGTGCCGGCCGGCTACTACGTGATCAAGGTGAGCGTGACCGACGAGCGCTCGAACCCCGCGGAGCGGGTCGCGCGTCACGAGCTCGTCTCACCCCCGGCCCTCGTCGACAACGACCCGCCAGCGATCTCGGGCCTGGCGGCGAGCGCGCTCCGCGTCTCCGGCCGCGCCGTGGACGGCTTCTCTCCGATCGCGCGTCTAGAGTACGCGGTCGACGGCGGGCTGTGGGAGGTCGTCTTCCCGTCGGACGACCTGCTCGACGGACGCGAGGAGGCGTTCGCCTTCGACGTCGCGGGCGATGGTCTCGCCCCGGGGTCGCACGTCGTCACGGTCCGAGCGTTCGACGAAGCAGGCAACCAGACGACCGCCCGCGCCGGAGTCCGCGCCGGCGGCAGGTGAGCAGGCTCCCGGCGGGAGGCGGGGTACCCTCCAGGGTCGTGAGGTTCGTCTGCGGCGGAGCGCTGACGAGATGTCGCAGTCCGCGCTCCGTCAGAGATGGGTGCAGTTCCCGGTTTCCAGGCATCGGGACACGGCAAATCCTTGCGCGGCTGACGACGCCGCGGAGTCCCCGACGGGGGACAATCGCGATTGCCGAGCAGACCACCGGAGCCGACTTGGTCGTTGACGTTGACGTTGACGTTGACCTTGACGTTGACGGCGACGACGACTTGGACGTGGTCGCCCGTTCGTCGACGGGATCGGACGCAACTACGGCTT
>JACPQR010000008.1 GCA_016190375.1 Deltaproteobacteria bacterium | reverse complement strand
GCGGCCAGCAGCAGGGCGGCCAGCAGCAGGGCGGCCAGCAGCAGGGCGGCCAGCAGCAGGGCGGCCAGCAGCAGGGCGGCCAGCAGCAGGGCGGTCAGCAGCAGGGCGCGGGCGGCGGAGCACAAGGATTCCTCTCGCTGAACACCACGCCATGGTCGCAGGTCTACATCGACGGCGGCTTCGTCAAGAACACGCCGGTCATGCGCCACCAGCTCGCCGCCGGCCGCCACCGGATAACGTGCATCAACCAGCAGTTCAACCTGCGCGTCACCTTCCAGGTCACCGTTCGCGCCGGCCAGACGCAGACCATCGTGAAGAACCTGATGGGCGGCGCCGAGGGCGGCGGGGCTCAGTAGCTCCGCGAGCCCGTTTGACGCAGGCGCGGCATGGTGGCATTTTGCCATCATGGTCAAAACGCAGGTACAGCTCCCCGATCACCTCTATCGCGAAGGAAAGCGAATCGCGGCCGAGTACGAGATGAGCTTCGCGGACGTGGTTCGCCGCGGCCTGGAGCGCGTGATCCCCAGCTTTCCGCCGCGGCATCCGACCGACGAGCCGTGGGTCATGCCGGAGCTGGACCTTGGCCTCGCCCGCGATCCGTTCGCCGATCCCGACTGGCGCGCGAACCTCCACGCCGAGACGACCATCGCCGCGACGAGGCGGCGAGCGGGCCGGCGCTCCAAGGCGGGTCGCGCGAGATGATCGCGGTCGACACGAACGTCCTGTTTCCGGCGCTCGAGACGGGCCACGAGAGCCACACCTCCGCGAAGGCATTCCTCGCCGAGCTGCAGCCTGGTGAAGTGGCCGTGTGCGAGCTGGTCCTCACGGAAATCTACGTGCTCGTACGCAGCCCGGCCACGTGCCGCCGTCCGCTGGGTGCGGCTCAGGCAGGCGAGCTCATCCGGCGTCTGCGCTCGAACCCTGCCTGGCGGCTGATCGACTATCCGGGCGGTCTCATGGACGCTGTCTGGCGCGCTGCCGCCATCCCCGGTTTCGCGCGCCGCAGGGTCTTCGACGCCCGTCTGGCTCTGACGCTCCTTCACCACGGGGTCCAGGAGCTCGCGACGTGCAACGTGAAGGACTTCGACGGCCTCGGGCTGGCGCGCGTCTGGAGCCCGTTCGAGGCCTCGCGGTGACCGCTGCGCGCCGCGGGGTAGGGGCATTCTTGCTCGTCCTCCTCGTCGCGGCGAACGTCGTCCTCTGGGCACGGCCCAGCGGGCCGCCGAATCCGCCACTCGATCACGACCGGCTTGCTTCATGGCGCCTGACGTACCCCGAGGTCCGGATCCGCGGCGTGGACCGAGCGGGGTCTCAGCTCCTCGTCGACGGTGATGTCGGCCGGCGCGGCGTCGAGGTCCCCGCAGGCGCCCGGATCGTCCTCGACTTCGGTCGGCCGCGGCTCGTGCTCCGCGTCCTCGCCGAAGGCTGCCGCTCCGGCGCCACGACTCCGGCGATCGACGCGGAGGCGTACGTCGCAAAGCGCGGTCGTCGAGGTCGGGGCGGGGCTGGCTCGCTGCCCGGCCTCACACCGCGGGGGCTTCCTGGATCCGGCCCCCTGTGGGAGCTCGATCGAGACCGGGTCCAGCGCCTGGTCCTGCGACCTTCGCGGGCCGGGTGCCTCGGCGAGGTGACGCCCATCTATGGTGATCTAGCCCTGGGAATCGTCCGGGGCCCGGCGGATCGGCCCGGTCCAGGGCCGTACCTCGCCGAGCTCCTCTGGGCGCACGGAATCCCGGCCGTGCAGCTCCTGCCGCCACCAGCGATCGTCGCGGATGTGCTCGACCGCCACGAGGCCATACTCGTGCCGAACGTGGAGCTCGATGACGAGAGTGTCGCGGCGTTGGTCGCGTTCTGTCGTCGAGGCGGGCTGCTCGTCGCTTTCGGCGAGACCAGCCGGCTGGCTCGCGCGGTCGGTCCTGGTCGCTTCCTGGTAGAGCGCCCCGAGACCCTGGCGGAGCGCTACAGCAAGGTCGGGCGAGGTACCGCTCTCGTCTTCCCCGAGGACGTCCCGGCGATCGTGCGGTCGCTTCGCCAGGGCGATCCCGCACGTGCCGGCGTGGAGTCCGACGGCGTCCCGGGATCGAGCCCCGGCGACCTGTTTGCGGACCAGACGCCCTCCCAGCGCTCCGTTCCGACCGCCTACCTCTACGTCCGCACGGTCGTCGATCGGCTCCAGGCATGGATGCGACAGCCGCTCCTTCGCGTGGCGCCGCTGCCCGGCGACGCCCGGACGGTCCTCGTCCTCACCGCGGACCAGGACTTCGCGGATCGCCGCCTCCTCTCCGAGATGGCCGGCGAGGTCGAGGATCGCGGCGGGGAGCTGACATTCCTGCTCACCTCCGGGACGCGGCAGGGCGCGGACGACCCGCCGGATGCGGCCACGGCGACCGACCCCGACGAGGAGCTCGCCGAGGATCTCGCCCAGGGCGGCGCCGAGATCTCGATACACCCGAACACCTGGGGTCTGTCCGAGACGATCGAGGCGCAGGACCTGGTCCTCGCGAAGCACATCGCCTCCTTCCGCGCCCGGTACCGTCGGCGGCCGCGCATCGTTCGCTTCCACAAGGTGATCTGGCGGGGCTTCGTCGACACGGCGCTCGCGCTCGAGCGAAACGGGATTTCGATGGACCTCGACTTCGTGACGCTCGCGACGAAGAAGGCGCCCGGGCTCGGGTACATGTCGGCGGGCGCCACGCCGCTCCGGTTCACCGACGTGGCGGGTCACCTCATCGGCGTGCTCCAGCAGCCGACGCAGATCGACGACCACGTCCTCTACTGGGTCTCTGGCCGATACCAGCAGATGAGGCCCGAGGCGTTCCGCCGACAGACGCTGAAGCTCCTCGATGCGGCGGCCGACCGCGGCGGCGAGCCCGTGGTCGCGAACCACCATCCCCTCTGGTTCGGCATGCACCCCGAGTGGCTCCGGGCCGTGCTCGATTGGGCCGAGCGCCGAGACGTCCCGGTCTGGTCGGCCGAGCGGTGGCTCGACCACACGCTGGCGCGGCGGGCCGTCCGGATCTGGCGCGACGGAGGTGACTGGATCGTACGCGGCGACGGGGCCCCGATGCGCCTGTACGTCCCGCTCTCCGTGGCGGGCAGGCCGCTCGGCGGCGCCTACTGCGACGGCGAGTGGATGCCACGAGGCGAGGAGGTCTACGTCCCGGACATCCGTTACGCCCCGCTCAACCTCCCCGCGCGCGGCTGCCGGCTGCGCCTCGCCTACGAATGATCCAGCCGAGGGCGGCAATGGCGACGGCCGTCGACCCGGCGACCAGGACACCGGTGCGCACGCCGCGGGGCCGGTAGAGAAAGACCACTCGATGTCGCCCCTCGGGCACGCGCACCGCTCTCAGGGCCAGGTACGCGGGCTGGATCCGCGCCGCGCGGCCGTCGACGGTCGCCTCCCATCCCGCGGCGTAGGCGTCCGCGAGGACGAGGAAGCCGTCATGGGTGGCGTCGACGGCGATGACCACTCGCTCGGGCTCGTGCTCGACGATCCGCGCGGGGCGGAGGGTGGCGGACCGTGGCGCGCCGCAGCCACCGCCTTCGAGGAGCACCGCGGCCCGGGGGTCGAAGTCCTCCCGCTCCATCGCGCGGCGGACGGCCCGACGGGAGCCGAGCGATCGGCAGCCGGTGATGTGAAACGCACGCGGCAATGCGGTCTCGCGCTCGTAGAGACGCAGCCCACGCGATCTACCGATCTCGCGTAGCCCCGCTCCGTGGAGGGTCCCCGTCCCGAACACGTAGCGCACGGACCAGAGGTCCAGGACCGGGGTCGAAGGTCGCGTGAGCTGCACGGAGAACGGAAAGGGGTCGCGGCGGCCTTCGGAGACCTCCATCATCTCGAGGTACCGGTCGAGGTAGAAGGTCGAGAAGCTCCTCGGATCCTCGAGGCCGTAGGGCAACAGCGTGTTGGGAGGCAGGACGTCTCCCTCTCGCTCGTTGACCTCCCACGACGGAAGGCCGAACACCTGCGTGACGGCTGCCACGCGCGCCCTCGACCGCTCGCGGGCGACCAGCGCGCGCGCGCGGGCGATGAGAGGCACCCGCGCAGAGACCAGGCGCGGCGGGACGGAGGGGTTGTAGGGCAGCCCCCAGGTGAGCAGATCGATCGCCACGACGGCGATGGTCAGGGCCGCGACGACATGGGCGCTCAGCCGTCCCCGATGAAGGAGCCAGAGCAGCGCCGTGCCGACGAGGAGCAGGGCCAGCGGGCGGATTACGGCAGGCGCACCGAGGACGCTGCCGTGCTCCTCCCGGAGGTGGGAGAAGTAGCCCAGGAAACCCGCAGGAGCGGGGGCCGCTCCCGACATGACGTCGATGGCCAGGAAGACGGCGACGAGGCTGGCCAGAAGGACCGCGGAAGCTACCACCGCCCGGCGCCTGAGCGCCGGCTGGGTGAGACAGCCGTCGATCCCCCAGCCCGCGAAGACGGCCATCCCGAACACCGCGAAGTACCGCGTGCGCTTCCAGTCGAACGAGTGGAACGAGCCCCAGATGCGGCCCACCTGCTCGCGAACGAAGTCGGAGTGGAGGACGACGAGCAGGAGGGGGATGCCCAGAGCTGCGAGGAAGAGCGGCAGCCTGGGCCCGAGGCCGGGGCGCAGGGCTCCCACCACGGCGAGCGCCAGCCCGAACGCCCCGAGGTATCCCACGAGGACGTGCTCGTAGGGCTGTCCCGTGATGAACCGTCCGATGTTCGTGTCCCCGACCGGGCTTCCGAACAGGTCTGGCGAGAGGAGTGTGAGGAGCGTCGCGGGATGCATGTGGTTGACGCCCAGGTACTTCGACTGCGGCCGGTAGCTCTCGGCCGCCAGCTCGACCGTCGCGAAGATCTGCGGCGCGGCAAGGGCGAGCCCGGCGGCGAGGCAGATCGCGGTCTCGATCGTCCGCCGCAGGCCACCGGGTCGCCGCACCGAGCGCAGCACGGCGTAGATCAGCACGAAGCCGACGAAGTAGCCGTTCGCCTGGATGTTCCCCGAGTAGGCCTGCAAGGCGGAGCAGGCGACGAGCAGGAGGGAGTGCCTGTGACCGCCGCCGGCCAGCCGGCGCTCGACGGCGTACAGCGCGAGCGGGAGGAAAGCGTGGCCGGCGACGAGCGTGCCGTACTCCAGCCACACGATGTGGTGACCACCGATCGCGTAGCAAGTGGCGCCCACGAGCGCTCCGGCGGGCCCGACGCCGAGCGCCCGCAACAGGAAGTAGCTGCCCACTCCAGCGAGCGCCAACGGGAGCCAGAGGAAGATGTTCCATCCGATGCCCGGACCGCCCAGGACGAGCGCCGCGTTGAACGGGTGCAGCGGCGTCGAGATGCTGTCGCCGAAGAAGGGCATTCCCCCCGCGATCCACGGGTTCCACAGCGGCATGCTCCCTCGGGCCAGGGTCGAAGCGGCCGCGGTCTTCAGCGGGTAGGTGGAGAGGATCGGGTCCTCGAGCTCGGCGTTGGCCGCCCGCGTCCCGCGCCCCGCCGACCGGAACGGCTCGAAGTGGTGGGCGAGCCAGTCGCCGTTGACCAGCACCTCACCGGCGGCACAGCTCCGGGCGAACGGCGCCGCCGTCAAGAGGAGGAGCAGCGCGACGGTCGCGCCTTCGCGACGACCTCTCGCCGTGGTCATTGCGTGACCCCCTGCTGCAGCTCGTGAAGCGCTGCCGCAAACGCCGACTCTGGCCCCAGCCGCCGCGCGCCTTCGCGCAAGCTCGCCCTCGGCGCTCCGAAGCCCGGGTCCTCCCGAGCCAGCTCGAGGAGCAGGGCCGCGCTCTCGGAAGGGTGGCCTGCCTCCAGGAGCCCCAGCGCGTGTATGTACCGAGCGTTCTGATCGGCCGGCTCGAGCTCGAGAGCGTGGTGGGCAGCGGCGAAAGCCTCCGAGCGCCGTCCCAGCAGGATGAGCGCCCGCGCCCTCGCGGACCAGTGATTGAAGTTCTCCTTCGGCGCAAGACGGATCGCGTGGTCGACGAGCTGGAGCGCCTTCTCGTGCCGGCCGTCCCGGTCCTCCACGGCCGCCAGGGCCGCGTAGCCCACCGACACGTCCGGGTGGTCGGCGATCTCGCTCATCGCCACCGTGCGATCGTCGAACCAGGCTCGACCCTCGAGCCAGGTCAGCGCGCCGAGGAGCGCCGCGCATGCGGCGGCCCCGACCATCAGCGCTCGCCGGAGGGGCCCCGAGGTCACGCGCTCGAGCAGGTCGTCGAAGACGATCGCTCCCGCGCCGATCGCGAGGGGAAACGCGGCCGAGTAGAGGTAGCGGCCCCATCCGGACCATCCCTCGTCGACGGTCAAGAGCGCGATCGGGGCCATCGCGAACAGGTAGGTCGCGGTCCCCCAGCCGAACAGAGCCCGCTGTCGCCTCCAGAGCCAGATGGCCAGGCCGACCATGAGCGCCACGACCGCGAGGCCGAGCACCACCTTCCAGCTCGGCACGATCGCGTACGTCTCGAACAGGCTCGACTGCATGTCACCATGCGCGCGCAGGAGCGACCCGAGCCCGTCGAGCCAGATCACGGGCATCCTGGTCAGCGCATACACGATCTGGTCCGGCTCACGATGGACCGCCGCCCGCTCGAGCCCGAAGAGCCGCGCCCCGAGGCCCAGGGCTCCACCCGCCAGCCACGGAAGCGAGGAGCGCAGGACGGCTGCGAGGCGGCGCGGTGGCGGGCGGGCTCGGATCACGAGCGGCGCCAGGCCCGCCGCGAGGCAGAAGGCAACCTCCTTGCAGAGCGTGGCGGCAAAGAACAGCAGGGCGACGAGGAGGCCCCGCCAGGGCCGGGCCGGCCGGCCGAGCCATGCCAGGAGCGCCGCGAGGAAGAAGAAGACGGCCAGCGGATCGGATCGGCCGTTGATCCAGTGAACCGCACCCGAGATCGCCGGGTGGACCGCGAAGAGAACCGCGCCACTGGCCGCGCCGCGCTCCGAGACGCCGAGCGCGCGCCCGACCGCGAACAGGAGCAGCACGCACCCGAGGTGGACGAGGATGCTTGTCGCGTGGAAGGGCGCGGGGGTACGGCCGAAGAACGCCACCTCGAGGAAGAACGTCGTCATCGTCAGCGGCCGGTAGGTGTCCACGGGGGCGCCGTCGTAGCGATCTCCCCAGGAGTTCCACATCGCGTCGTGCGCGAACAGCGCGGGCACGTTTGCGAGCGACCCGATCGCCCGGCCGCGCTCGATGTTGAAGTGGTCCTCCTTGACGAACCCGTTCCGGAGCGCCGACGAATAGGAGCCGACCGCCACCACGGCCAGCAGTCCGGCGATCGCCGCGCGGCGGCGCACTAATCCCGAGGCGCGGGCTCGTCCACGGTGGACGAGAGCCGCTCGCCGACCAGGCCGAAGATCCCGACCGGCAGGTAGGGGTAGTCCCGTTTCCACGCGTCGCGGAACTGGATCCGGTCGGCGTCGAGCGCCTCCGCCTCCTCTTGCGAGGCCAGACCCGCGAGGCGCTGGACGAGCTGGTCCCGGATCCTGTCCTCGGACGCGAGCGGGATGAGCATCCGCAGGTGCTGTATCGCGAGGCGCCTTCCGCCGCCCTGCTCGCTCATCTCCGCGGCCATCAACGCGGCGTCGGATGGCGCCCCCGGCAGGCGCGACGCGGCGTGGAAGAGATCCGCCGCCTTTCTCATGAAGGCCAACCTCTCCTCGTCGTTCACCACGAATGGGGTCATCTCCACCGCGTAGTTGAAGGCCAGAAGGTATCGGAGCTCTCCATCGCGAGGGAACGCCCGGATCCCGCGCTCGAGGTAGCGGTTCGAGGTCTCGATGTCCCCTCGGGTGATCCTGCCGCTGTTGTAGACGACCACGACCGCGATCCACTTGTAGACGTCGCGGAAGGACGGATCGAGGGCGAGGATGGCGTCCGTCCGGGCGGTCAAGTGCCTGAGCTGACCGTGCTCGGAGATCTGGTTTCCGAAGTAGACGAGCGCAGAGACCCACATCAGGTCCGCCAGGGCCTGCCGCCATCCGAGGCTGAGCAGGGGCAGCGCCTCGGGGGCCGGCAGGTACGCGATGTCCTCCGGCCTGAGCGTCGTGTGGTACTGCGTCTCGCACTCGAGCCTCGAGAGCAGGAGGAGCGGCGCGGTGGCCACGAGTACCCCGAGCCCCACCATTACTCGCGATGGCGTCGAGAGCCGGGACATGGTGGGGCTAAACTACTTCGTCTCCTTCTCGATGAGGAGAAGTATGCGGGGTCCGGGGTATTCCTCAGCGCCCTTCGTACTCGTAGGGAGCGGTCTCCGCGACGAACGTCGACCGGCACAGGCTGCAGAGCTCGAACATCGACCGAACGCCGTCGCCGTCGAGATCTCCACGCGCCTCGGCCACGAACCAGAAATCGTCTGACGGGTTCGGGTATCCCGGAAGGACCGTTCCATCGGGCGAGGTGACGGCGCTGCCGGGCGCTCCGGCGGTCACGCGATAGACGAAATAGACGTCGCGGTCGGGCCGGACACCCATCATGAGCCAGTCGGTCCTCCCGGCCGCCGCGGGGTCCCAGACCTGCGGCAACCTGCCGGGGTTGCCGGCGGGGTGCTGCAACGCGGGGTCATACTGGGAGAACTCGGCCCGGTAGACCTCCTGCCGCGCCTTGATCTGGCCGAGCAGGGCGTAGGCCTCGCCGACCCGGACCCTGAGCGTGTAGCGCTGGAACGACATGACCGCCACCGCGGAGAGCACTCCGAGGATGGCGACCACGACCATCATCTCCGTCAGGGTGAACCCGGATTGCACCCCGGCGCGCTGCGCTCGCAGGGGACCCCGCGACGCCCCGGACCCAACGCCCGTTCGCCTGGTGACTTCCGGTCCTTGCATCGCGACCCCCATGAGCAACCAGCATACCATGGTCGGGGCCGTGGACTTCACTGCGATTTCCGGCCGGCCCAGTGACAATTTTTTTCACTGGCTCTCACTTCCTGCGTCGACGTCCCCCTCCTCGGAGGCGTCGTCCTCGGCCCCCGTCAGACCGTGCTTCCGGAGCCTGTAGCGGATCGACCTGAAGGAGATGCCCAGGAGCTCCGCCGCCCGCTTCCGTACTCCGCCGGAGCGAGTCAGGGCCTCGACCAGAGCCCGGCGCTCGAGGTCCTCGATCATCGCATCCAGGCTCATTCCCGTGCCGAGGACGGGCTCGACGGGGATCTGGGCTGACTCGTCGAGAGGCGCGATGAGCTCGAGGCCGATCTCGGAGCCCTCCGATGCCAGCGTGACGGCCCGCTCGATCAGGTTCTCCAGCTCGCGAACGTTCCCGGGAAAATGGTAGCTCACGAGCCGCCCGAGGGCGGCGGGGCTGATGCCGGCGGTCTTCTTCTTCTGCTCGCGCCGGTACTTCCGCAAGAAGTGCTCCGCGAGCAGGGGTATGTCGCCGGTGCGCTCGCGGAGCGGCGGCACCCGGACGCGTATCACGTTGAGCCGGTAGTAGAGGTCCGAACGGAAGGCGCCCCTCTGGACCTCGGCATCGATGTCGCGGTTCGTGGCGGCGACGAGTCGGACGTCCACCGGCGTCTCGCCTGCCGCCCCGATCGCCCGCACCAGTCTCTCCTGGATGGCCCTGAGGAGCTTGACCTGCATCGCGGGGGTGAGCTCGGTGATCTCGTCGAGGAACAAGGTGCCGCCGGACGCCTCGGCGAACAGCCCCTTGCGAGCGGCGATCGCGCCCGTGAACGCTCCCTTCTCGTGCCCGAACAGCTCGCTCTCGAGGAGAGTCTCGGGGATCGCGCCGCAGTTGACGACGATGAACGGGCTGTCGGACCGCGGCCCCGTGTGGTGCAGCGCGCGGGCAACGAGCTCCTTGCCTGTGCCGCTCTCTCCCGTGATGAGGACGTTGGTCCGCGTCTGCGCCACCTTCCGGCAAACCTCGAACACACGCGTGATGGCCTCGCTCTTGCCGAGCAGGTCGTGCAGCCGGAACTGGCCGGCGATGCGAGCCCTGAGGTCGACGTTCTCGCGGAGCAGCTCGCGCTTCTCGAGGGCCTTCTCCACGGTGATCCGCATCTCGTCGTTGGAGAAGGGCTTCTGGACGTAGTCGTACGCGCCGCACCGCATCGCCTCGACGGCTTGCTCCGTGGTCGCGTACGCGGTGATCATCATCACCTGGATCTCCTGGTTCGCCGCCTTGGCCGCGGCCAGCACCTCCATGCCGCCGGCGTCGGGCATGACGAGGTCCGTGATGACCAGGTCGTACTCCTCCGCTCCGGTGCGCAGCCGCTCCGTCGCGACTCGTCCATCGTTCGCGACGTCGACGCTGTGACCGGCGCGCCGGAGGAGGATCTCGAGCATCCTCCGCATCCCCGCGTCGTCGTCGACGACGAGGATCCGTGCCTGCCGGCCCGAGGAGCTCACTCGCGAATCATATCCTCTCGCGAGTCGCGGCTCCGCAGAATCGCCGGCACGATGGCGCGACGAGCCCGGTCCCGATAGGCGAGGAGCCTCGTGCCGGCGCCCTTGCCCACGCGTGCCAGGTATGCCTCGGCTCCCCTGGCATCGCCGCGCGCTGCCTCCACGAAGGAGAGCCCGACGAGCGCATAGCCGGCGTGCTCCGGGTACGTCCTCGCGAACGTCCGGTAGATTCGCGCGGCCTCGGCGAGATGGCCGTCGCGAAGCAGGATCTCCGCCAGAACGAGCGCCGCCTGTGGGTTTCCGGCGCGGAAGTCGCGATCGAGGACCTCGAGAGCGAGATCCGTGCGCCGGCCTCGGTAGAGGAACTGCGCAAGGGAGGCTCTGAGCAATGAAACGTCGGCGATCCAGGCATCGGCGATCGGCGGTGTGAGCATCGCGGGCAGCGGCTCGGCCGGTGCCTGAAAGCCGGCGAGCCGCGCATCGAGCTCGGCGCGGTCCTCCCAGAGGGCGGCCCGGATCTCGCCCACGGCGGCGTCGATCTCGCCGTTCGCCTCGCGCGCCCAGGCACGATTCCAGCGCCAGAGGCGGATGACTCGATCGGTTCCGTCCGAGTACTCACGGCGCCGGCGCTGGAATTCGCGCTCGATCGAGATCGGGAGCTCCGCGGCACCGCCGTCGCAGGGTCCGACCCGCATCAGCGCGCCGGTGATGCACTTGCGCTCGTCGGTGACCCAGGGGCTCTCGACCCAGCGTCCGAGCGAGTCGCGGGTCATCTGAAGCGCCGCATACGCCAGCGCGCCATGAAGCTCCATACCCCCGATCGGCCTCGCGCGCTCGACGTCGATCTCGGGGCGCCTGCGGGCCACCTCGCGCCAGTGCTGGCTCCTCCCCGCCAGCCCCTCGATCATGACTCCGACGTCGGGCCTCGCCCCCTCGGCGAGCTGCCCGTACTGCATGCCGAAAGCAAGGTGGTCCGACTTCGTCACGACCAGCGCCTTGGGCCCGAGCTCGGAGAACGCGCGCTCGGCGAGATCCGCGGGAAGGTAGTACCCGGCCCGTGCGAAGCTCCACCCGGCGCCGTGCCCGACGGCCAGCGCCGTGGTCGACAGCGCGATGGTCGTGGCGATCACGGCCCCGACTCGGCTGGCCAGGGACAGCGCGCACACCGGTGCCGCGGCGAACAGGACCGAGAGGCTGGGCAAGAGGTACCCCTGCGTGTCGGGGTTCACCTCGTTGAAGGGCGAGACGGCGAGGAACGCGAACGGGACGAGGATCGCCAGGGAGAGGCAAGCGAGGTCCCGGATGCGCCGGCCCGAGAACAGGCCCAGGACGATGACGAGGCCGACCACGATCATCGCGGCGAAGCCCGTGGACGAGATCGCGAAGTCCAGCGCGGCCTCGATGGCATCCACGGCGGCCGCCCCGGACTGCACGTTGCGGCGAAACGCCGCCCCCGAGACGTAGCGCCAGAAGGCGGCCACGTCCGTTTGCGGCTCCCAGCACGGCTCGACGCCCGCGCGGCAGCGCAGGACGATGAACGCCTGAGGCGCGTTTCCGGCGACGAGGCCAGCGACCGTGTAGAGCCACGAGCGCACGCCTCTCAGGATGCCGGGCTCGAGCAAGATCACCGCGAGCAGGCCCACGATTCCCGCTCCGAGCCCGGCCGCCGGATGCAGGGTCGCCGCCAGCCCCGCCCAGATGCCTGCCGCGGCGAGGAGCGGGACCCGTCCGGGCCGCTCGCCGGGCGGATGGAGGGCCCCGCAGACGCACACCAGCGCCGCGAGCACGCAGGCGAGCGCGGGCGAGTAGACCTCGGCCCTGGTGGCCTGGTTGACGAACGGCCCCGACGTGCCGAGAGCCAGGACCGCGAGCGGCGGCGCGAGCTCGAGAAGCGGCGACGGCCCGGATCGTCCGCAGAGCTCGCGGGCGATCCGTGCGGTGAGCCAGAGGGAGGCGGCCGCACCGACGGCCGACAGGACGTTGGTGCGAAACGAGATCGAACCGAGCGGCAGTAGCTGCGCGAGCTTCCCGATGATCGAGTAGGTGGGCTGGCCCGGTGGATGCGACACTCCGAGGCGAAACACGGCCCCCGAGAGCTCTGCGGTGTCGTAGATGAGGATACCGGGCGCGCACCAGAGCAGGTAGAGGGCCGCCGCCCCGAGCACGAACGCGGTCGTGGCGACCTTCGACAGAAGCTGGAGCCGCACAGGGGACCTGGGTGACGCTACTCCGTCTCGTTCGAGATGTAGAGGCCCTCCGAGCCCTGGATCCCCGCCCCGGTGGCGGCGATGATCGCCGCGCGCTCGAAGATGCTTCTGGCGCCGTCATCGTCGAGGTCACCCTGCGCCTGTGCCGTGAACGCATTCGCCGCGGCCGTGGTATTGCCGCACGAGCCTGCCGCCGCCACCGCGTCGTACGCGTAGGCGAAGTACACGGGGTCGTTGACCTCGAAGTCGAGCTGCTCCCACGTCGGGTCAGCCATGGGGAAGTCGGCGACCGCCCGGTCCCCGCTCGGGGCCGCCGGGAACAGCGGGGCATTTCCGGGGATGCAGTACACGGCGACGACGGCCCCCGCGCCTCTTCCCGGACGCTCCGACGTGTAGTAGGTCGTGCTCGCCCTGAAGATGTAGGCCAGCTTCTCCTCGGCCTCGGAGGTCTTCGCCCGCCTCATGTACTTCACGAACGCCGGGATCGCGACGGCGGCGAGGATGCCGAGGATCGCGACGACGATCATCAGCTCGATGAGCGTGAACCCCCTCTGGTCCGGGTGTCGTGTCAACAGTTTCCTCATCTCGGCTCCCTCCTTCTGTTGGGCTATTGGACTGGTCGTTCGCTGGTTGGCCGCCATCCCCTGGCGGGGTTCGGCGAGGGCACCTAGCGAGCCCCGTGCCACCGCGTCCCCAAGGTTCCGCCACGGGTTTTCGGCCGCGGGAACGGTCGCATGACAAAATTCGTCACCGGCACCGGCGCTCCACGTCACCGTGGATCCCCGAGGAGGATCGCGAGCTACTCCGTCTCGTTCGAGACGTAGAGGCCCTCGGAGCCCTGGATCCCCGCCCCGGCGGCGGAGATGATCGCCGCACGCTCGAAGATGCTTCTGGCGCCGTCGTCGTCGAGGTCGCCCTGCGCCTGCGCCGTGAATGCAGCCCCCCCGGCCCCGGTGAGGCCGCACGCGCCTGCCGCGTTCACCGCGTCGTACGCGTAAGCGAAGTACACGGGGTCCGTGACCTCGAAGTCGATCTGCTCCCACGTCGGGTCAGCGGTAGGGAAGTCGACGGTCACCCGGTCCCCGCTCGGGGCCGCCGGCAGCAGCGGGGCATTTCCGGGGATGCAGTACACGACGACCGTGGCCGTCGCGCCTCTTGCTGCACGCTCGGACGTGTAGTAGGTCGTGCTCGCCCTGAAGAGGTAGGCCAGCTTGTCCTCGGCCTCGGAGGTCTTCGCCCGTCGCATGTACTTCACGAACGCCGGGATCGCGACGGCGGCGAGGATGCCGAGGATCGCCACGACGATCATCAGCTCGATGAGCGTGAACCCCTTCTGGTCCGGGCGTCGTGTCTCCAGTTTGCTCATCTTCTCTCCCCCGTCCGATTGGACCGGTCGTTCGCTGGTTGGCCGCCATCCCCTGGCGGCGCTCGGCGAGGGGCCTGGTAGCGAGCCCGGTGCCACCGCGTCCCGGGGAATCTGCCACGACTTTTCCGCCGCGGGAACGGTGTACTGACAGGATTCGTCACCGGACACCGGCGCTACGCGTCACCGGGTCCTTGCGGAGGATCGCGACCAGGAAGCCGCCGAGGCGCGACAGCGGCGACGCGGCGGCCATGCGCTCCACATGCGTGAACACCTCCGACACGATCGGGATCCGATGGACGAAGGCCCCGGGCGTGACCACCCGGATCCCGCGCAGCGCCACGGCGCGGACTCCCGCGGGGAGGTAGCTCGCGATGGCGGCGGCATCGTCGTAGCGGGTGAACACCGCGGACTCGTCGGTCCTCGCCGAGATCTTCCGGGGCCCGGCCAGCTTCTTCGCGAGCCAGCGAATGCTCCGAGGATTGTAGAACTCGAGGAGCAGCGTCCCACCCGGCCTCGTCACTCGAGCCAGCTCGGCGATCGCGCCGCGGATGTCGGGGACGTGCGCGAGGACCTTGAACGAGCAGACGACGTCGAAGGAATCGGAGGCGAAGGGTATCGCGCCGAGGTTCGCCTGAGCCACGGCCAGTCCCCTGCGGCGAGCGCCCCCGAGCATCCCGCGCGACAGATCCACGCCGAGGGCGACCCTTGCATCCTTCTCCAGTCTCTCGAGGATGATCCCCGTCCCGCATCCGGCCTCGAGGACGCGCATGCCCCGGACGTGCTCGAGCGCGATCTTGGTCTCGAGCTCGTCGACCAGCGCGTGGTAGCCGTGGGCGCGCTCCTTCTCGTAGGACGTGCTGAACTCGTCGTAGTAGGCCTTGGGGTCCATCTTCACGCCACCTCGTCGTAGAGATTCTCGTAGGCGCGGGCGACGACGTCCGGGGAGAAGCGCTCGCGCACGACCGAACGGGCGGCCTCGCCCATGGCGCGCAGTCGGCCGGGATCGCCCAGGATGTCGAGGACGGCGCGGGCCAGCGCCGCCGGATCGCCCGGTGGAACCGCCGCGCCGATCTCGGGGCTGTGCAGCTCGGAGAGCGGGGGCACGTCCGAGACGACGATCGGAACCCCGAGCGACATCGCCTCGAGGAGGACCAGCGGCACGTCCATCTTGGCGTAGAGGGACTCCGCGGGCATCACGATGAGGTCCGTCGCGCCGAGCAGCGACGGCATGTCGTCAACCTCGTTCCAGAAGCGGACGTGATCCAGGACGCCGGAAGCAGCGAGCAGCTCCTCGATCCTGCGCTGCTCGAGCCGCGACGCCTCCTGCTTGATCCTGCAGGCGAAGACGAAGCGCGCGGGCCTCTCGGCGACGACCGACGCCACCGCGCGGGCCACGGTCTCGGCGGCGGTCGAGAACTGGTAGTCGCCGGCGAACAGGATGACCGGACGGTCGTCCGTGCCCGCGAACCTCGCCCGGGCGGCTGCGCGGTCGCGGGGATCCGGCGGCGAGAAGGGGAAGATGCAGGGACGGATCAAGCGCACCCGTCCCTCGTCGATGCCGGCCTCGACGAACCGGCGGCGGGTCTGTTCCGACAGGACGACGACCAGGTCGGCGAAGAGGATCCGCCGCGCATCCGTGAAGTCCCGGGGCGCGCTGCAGACGGTCTGGATCGAAGGTCGCCGTCGCACGACGCCCACGAATCGCGCGATGGTCGAGGTCCGGGGGTTGGGCGCGAAGAAGTAGTGGACGACGTCCGCCCGAGGGCCCAGCGCCAGGTGCGCGAGCACCCGCGCGTTCTGTGCGAGCCCAGGCGTGTACGCGCCCGCATCGCCGTAGATCTCGGCGCTGGTCACCCGTTCTCGTTCGCCGTCGAACGGGGACCCGCGCGTCACGAGCACCCGATAGCTGTGGCGGCGCGAGGCGCGGACTACGTCGCGGACGAGGTTCTTGGCCGAGTCGTTCCACGGCGGCACGACGGGCTTGGAGACCATGAGGATGGTCTTGGGCATTGGATGGTCCGAGCTGATCAGCCGGCGGTAGAACCAGGCGTTACCCGTCCGATCCCTCGGTCTTCTCCTTCTTCGTCCGCTTCGTCACCACGGTCGCCTTTACGTCGGGCCTGACCACGGCCGACTCGTTGGGGATGAATCGGATCTCGGTCTTGACCTCGAAGGACAGGCTGGTCAGCACCTTCCGGAGCTCCTCCGCGAGCTCGGTGTTCTCCAGAAAATCGCGCATCTCCTTCGCCACGATCCGGAGCATCCCGTTCTTCGTGTCGTCGATCTGCTCGAAGATGTAGCCGGCGATCTCCTTGGGGAGGCCGGCGATCTCGCGCGGGAGCTTCATGTCGCCGACGAGCTCGCCGAGCCCTCGCAGCGCGTCGTCGGTCCTGGACAGCGTGCCCAGCCCCGCCTCGAGGGCGCGCTTGATGAGCTCCGGCAGGAGCCGCTCGACCAGCCGCCGCCGCGGCTCTTCCTCCCGCTCGGGCGCTCCGCCCTCCGAGTCGATCCTGTCCTTGTCCATGGTGGCCGAACCCTACACAGCGACGAGTGCGGCCGCAACCCGCCCCGGTCGGGCTCCCTGGCCGAGGGCGGCGGCCGGTTCGGCTCGGGCCGCCCGACGGCTCACTCCCCCGAGCCAGCCATCCCAGCCGGGCTCACCGTCGAGGTCGCGTCCTGGTCGGCAGAACTGGCGAATCCCTCGATCGTGATTTCGATGTCGAGCTGCGCCGCGGTGGCCAGTAGCTGGTCCACCGTGCGGGGCAGGCCCCTGGCAGCCTGGAGCGCGGTCTCGAGAATCCGCTTCGCCTCATCCTTGCCAGCCACGCCGCTCTTGGCGACGAGCCGCGCCAGCGCGCCGGCCGCCGCCCCGTGTGCGGGATTGTGCCGCAGGGCCAGTCTCAGCGCACGCACCGCAGCGCGATCGTTTCCGCCGCCGGCGAGCATGGCGCCGAGATCGCCCAGCGCCACGGCCCGCGAGCGGCGAGCCACGTCCGCGAAGGCGGCGAGCCTCTGCCCGCGAGCGAAGGCGCCCGCGTCCAGCGCGCACACCGCCGCGGTCCAGAGCAGGTCGGGATCGCTCCGCAGGGCGGCGTCGTCCTCGGGTTCGCCGCACGCCCCGGCCGCCCGCGCACGAACGAGCCGCGCGGCCGCACCGGCCGTGCGACGCGCGTCCGTGTCGAGGCCCGGACCGGCGCGCTCGAACAGACTGGCGGCCTGCTGCCAGCGCCCCAGCCGCAGCGCCGCGAGCCCACCGGCGAAGGATGCATCTGCCGGCGGATCGCGCGCTCCTGCGACCGCAAGAACGGCCTGGGCGTCCTTGCCCTCCTCGGCGAGGAGGCGCACCCTGCGGATCAACGCCTCGGGTGCGTCCGTCCGGGCCCAAGAGGACTGCGCACCCGCAGCGTCGCCGCGAGCCTCCGCGAGCGCGCCGCGCACGAGGTCGTCGAGCGATCCGGGCAGCTCCAGGGCGGCCAGGCCCAGCTCGATGCGCGCGAGCGCAACCGGCCGGCCACGCACCGCATCGATCCGCGCCAGGAGGAGCCTCGCGCGAGACGCCGGGTCGCCCGGAGGCGGCGTCCATGCGACGCGTCGAAGCGCGCGGTCGAGGTCCGGCAGGGTGACCCAGGTCGCGACCGGCAGGTGCGACAGACCGTACTCGAAGGTCGGCCGGTCGTCCGTGATGCTGGCCGCGCCGCGTCCGAAGCGCATCGCCGCCCTGCGGTCCAGGTCCTCGGCCGACAAGAGGCGTTCGATCGGCCACGCACGGGCAGCCTCGAGGATCCGCGTCAGGGCCGGAGCGGCTCCGAGCCGGCGACTCACCTCCCCCTGGGCGACGCGGGCCCCGCCGGCCGATGCAACCAGGATCAGGTCGTTGGGGGTGCCGAAGCCCTCGACGTCCGGGAACGTCCTCGAGACGGTGGCGACGATCTGCCTGAGGTGCGGCAGGTCCATCCGGAAACGGTTGACCCAGAGGACGAAGACCCCGCCCCGACGGAGCGCGCGCAGGACGTCCGCGAAGAACTCTCGCGTGTACAGGACCGAGGCGCCCGCGAGCCACGGGTGCGACGGCTGGGAGACGATCGCGTCGTACCGGCCGGGCGGCGCGGCCGCGATGCGGGCGCGCCCGTCGTCGACGATCGTGCGCGCGCGGCGGTCGTCGAGCGGGAAGGGCCTGCCCAGCGCCTTGTGCATGAGGCGCGCCGCGTCGACCACGCTGCCCTCGAGCTCGATCGCGTCGACCTGATGCCAGCCGCCCGCCAGGAGGGTGGTGACCACGTGGCCCGCGCCGAGCCCCACGACGGCGGCGCGCTCCGTGCGAGCCGCCCTCAACGTCGGCAGGGTCCCGAGCGCCACGAGCTCGACGCCGAAGCCAGGCTCCACGACGCTGATCCCGGACTCGGGCCGCCCGTCGTTGAGGAGCTGCAGCGATCGGCTCCCGACTCGCTGCACCGTGACGGTCGCGTTGCGTCCTTCTCGCAGAAAGACGATGGGCTTGGCCCATTCGGCCGCCCAAGGACCGCCGAACACCGCGTCGACGGGGAGATCGCGGGCTCTCATGAGGTACTGCAGATGGACCGACGGCTCGAAGAGCAGCACGACGGCGTACAGCGCGGTCGGGCCGAGCAGCGCCACGGCGCGCGCGAGCTGGTGCCGGGTCAGGTCTGCACGGGCCGCGATGGCGGCAGCCGCGAGGGAGACACCGACGAGCACGATCGCGGTCAGATCGACTCCGAGCGAGGGAACGAGAAGGAGCGCCGCGGTGAGCGAACCGACGAGGCCCCCGATCGTGTTGAACGCGAGGACGCGCGCGGCCGCACGGGGCATCCCCTCCCCTCCGCCCGTGGCCAGGCGCCAGGCGATCGGGACAGTGGCACCGATGCAGATCGCCATCGGGAGCAGAGTCGCCGCGGCGACGACGACCAGGACCCACGTCTGACTCGGCGTCAGGTTCGGGGAGCGGGTGAGCAGGCCAATCGCGCGCGGCGACTGCGCGATCGCCGCCATGGCCCAGACGGTGCCCAGAGCGACCCCGAGCTGGGTGATGGCGTACGCGAGGGCGTGACGCGTCATCGCCCGCAGCCAGCGTCCTGCCAGGGCGCCGCCGAGAGCGATCCCGCAGAGGAAGGTCGCGAGCATCGCGGCGAACGCCTGGGTCGTCCCCTGCACGACCAGCCCGAGGATTCGCGTCCAGAGCACCTCCGAGGCGAGCGAGACGAACCCCCCCATCGCGACCAGCACCGCGGCGAGCCCCGGCCTGCCCGGCGCCTGCTCCTCGGCGGGCGCCGGGACCGCTCTGCCCGCGCCGCGCCAGGCGACGAGCACCAGGGTCGCGCCGAGGGCGCTCGCGCCAGCCGCGACGACGATGCTCGAGCGTATCCCGAGCGCGGGCACCAGCCAGAACCCGGCGGCCGCGGCTCCGGCCATCGCGCCGCACGTGTTCAGCGCGTACAGGAGCGCTGCGTGCGGCGCCCACGCTGCCTTGCCCTCGCCTCCTCCCGTCGCGGCAGCCAGGGCGACGGGCAAGCTCGCGCCCATCGCGAGGGTCGGCGGCAGGAGCACCACGAGAGCCAGGAGCAGGCGGAAGAGCGACACGGTCCCGAAGGAGGCGTCACGCGCGACCGCGAGGTATGCGTCCCGGATGGCCGGCACGATTCCCAGCGAGGCCAGCGCGTACAGGCCCACGAACAGCTCGAGCGCGGCGTAGGCGAAGGCAGGTCGACCGGCGCGGCGCGCGATGCGGCCGCCGCCGAGCGCGCCGAAACCGAGCCCGAGGAAGTACGCTGCCAGGACCGCCGCGTTCGCGAGGTCGCCGACGCCGAAGACCCCGCGCAGCATCCGCCCCCACGCGACCTGGTAGACGAGCGCCGCCGCGCCAGTGAGCACGAGCGCGGTCGGTAGAGCGAACGCGCGAGCTCGGGACGCGAGAGCCATGGGTGGTTGGCGATACTATCCAGGCGGCTCGGGGAAGACGAGGAATCCTTCGCGCGCCGCCGCGAGGCCCCGGAGGGAATCAACAGGAAGGCGGGAAGACGGGAAGGAACATTCCATGCCCTTGCCAAGCCGGGATCCGGATGGGCAGGGATCGAACAGGCAACAGGCGACAGGCAGCCGGCGACGGGCAATTCCGGACCCGGACGAGCACCGCGTGCGTCCGGCGGCTGCCAGTTGCCAGTTGCCTGTCGCCTGTCGCCTGTTGGGCCCGCGTCTGGCAAGCAACCGGATGGGCATGGAACATTCGATCCGGTCCTTCCATCCTTCCCGCCTTCCTGTTCAACCTCCGGACGAACCTGGCGAACGCCGGAGCACGAGATAGCGGTACGTCGGAGCCCGCTGCACCTCGACGGCCAAGCGGTAGTCGCGCAGCACTGCCGGCATGGAAGCCACGCGGCGCTCGACCGGGAACATTCCCCTGCCCCGCGGTCCCTCGACGTGCAGGACGATCGCGTCGGGGCGGCGAGCGAGGAGGTACGCCTCGTCGACTTCCTTGTCGAGGTAGACCCCCGGGGCGCGGGCGATGCGGCGATCGGTCAGACCTCCGAGGTCGACGGTCTCGAAGCCCGACCAGCCCACGTAGCCGACGTCCACGAGCGCGACCGTGCGCGCGTCGAGCCGCCGCAGGGCCGCGACCAGCCTGGGCGCGCCTCGCTCGCGTTCGATGCCCGCGGTCCGGACGTCGGGCAGGCTCGCGAGCGTCGAGAGGCAGCCGACCAGCGCCCCGAGACCAAGGAGGCCAAGAGGAGCAAACGCGAGCCGCCGGCGGCCCAGTCGAACGCGGCCGACCATGGCTCCGTGAGCCGCGAGCAGCGAGGTCAATGGCCAGACCGGAACCAGGAATCGCCATCCCGGCATCCAGTCGCCACCCTCCCACGCGACGGCCGCGACGAGCGCGACGACGACCGCGACCATGGGCCGGAGCGACCGGCGAGCCGCCGCCACGAGCGCCAGCGGCCATAGAAACGCCGCGCCCGTGGGGACCAGCGCGCCCGCCACGTACGCGAGCCCGGCGCCCGGGGGCGCCGCTCGCGCATGGAAGGTGTCGGGAACGAGCCTGCCGAACGCCATCCATTGCACCAAGAGGGCTGCGGCCACGGGCACGACGGCCGCCGCAAGGAACCGCACGCGCCTTCGGCCCGGCACCACCGCCGCGAGCGCGATCAGGACCACGGCGCCCTCCGGCCGCACGGCGAACGAGGAGCCTGCGATCAATCCCGCCATGCCCGGCCGGCGCATCGCCGAGCACGCGGCCAGCGTGACGAGCAGCGTGAAGGCCGAGGTCTCGAGCCCCGCGACGGAATAGGCGGCGGCCGAAAGGCTCGGGGCAAGGCACGCGAGAGCAAGCACCGCGACCCGGCCACCCCCGACGGAGCGCGCTGCCCGGGCGAGGATCCAGGCGACGCAGGCCAGACCGCACGCGAGGCCGAGGAGCTTCGCCGCGGCCGGCAGGTCTCGCACGCCGACCGATCGCACGAGCGCCAGGATGAGTGGCCAGGCAATCGACGTCACCCCCTGCGCCGGCTCCGCGTCGCCCGGCTGCCAGACCAGCCCGCGCCCCGCCGCGAGGTTCGCCGCATAGCGGCAGGGGATGTAGGCGTCATCGATGGTGAACGGCCAGGCGTATGCCGCCAATGACGCGAGAATCGCGGTGGCGATCGCCGGGACGAAGAGGCGCCCTCTCGTCACGGCGGCACCTGCTACTCGCTCTTCTGCTGCACGTACAGGCCCGAAGTGCCCTCGATCTCGCCCTGGGCGGTCGCCCTCGCCGCGCGCTCGAACAGGCTCTTCGTCGAGTCGTCGTCCAGGTTTCCCTCGGCCCGCGCCGTGAACGCCGGCCCTCCCCTGAACCGACACCGGTCGATGCCGACGAAGGTATAGGAGAAGTAGACCGGGTCCGAGCTGGAGAAGTCGATCTGGGAGAAGGTCGGATCCTGCGAGAAATCGGCCTGGCGGGGCCGCGACCTCGGGACCGCCGGGAGCGTCTTGCTCGTCCGGGGTACGCACTCGCCGACCCGAGCTGCGTCCTGGTCGACGCGTTCGGACTCGTAGTAGGTCGAGGCCGCTCGGAACATGTACGCCAGCTTCTCCGCTGCCTCGCTGGTCCTGCTCCGCCGCACGGTCCTGGCGATCGTCGGGATCGCGATCGCGGAGAGGATGGCCACGAGGGTCAGGATGATCAGCGTCTCGATCCGCGACAAGCCGGAAGCTCTCATGGTCGCTCGAGTATCGCCGAGATCCGACGCTCGACGTCGGGGTCGCCCTTGCCGAGCCGTCGGGCGCGGCGGATGCGCCGGTCCCGCTCGACGAGGTCTCCGGCCGCGGCGGCTCCCTGTGCGACGCGGAGCTCCCAGGTGGAGGGCGAGGCGAGATCGCGCGTCCAGCCGCGGACCGCGAAGACGGCCACCACCACCGCCAGCGCCCCCGCGGCGAGAGCTCGTGCCTTGCGCGTGGGAAGGCCGGCCGGCGCCGCCACGGCGTGGGCGGCGAGCAGGATGAGCGGGAGCGTCATTGGCAGACGATAGCGGCTGCTGGGGTGGAAGAAGAAGGTCAACAGGACGGTGCCGAGGAGGAGCGGCAGGTGCGGGACGAGCGATCGAGCCCCGTCTGACCGCACGAGGAGCACGGACCCGACGATGGCGAGGACCAGGAGCGCACCGAAGGATACCGGCAGGAGCCGAAGCGTACCGACTTCCCCGCGCTCGCCCAGGTAGCCGTAGTCGAAGCTGGTCTCGGTGTCGCCGAAGAGACGAGCGAGCTTGGCTGGCGCGGCTTCGAGCGCGCCCAAGAGGTCGATCCGCGGAACGATGGGCGCCGGATCCTGCTCCCCTCGCCTGACGGCTCGGATCCGTTCCTCGGCCTGCTCGACGACGGCCCACGCGCTCGGATCGGCGCCGGTCCTCGGATCCCCGTAGGCGGCGAGCGAGCCGCTCCAGCCCGTGGTCGTCGCCGTCGTGACCGTACGGGAGGCGAAGATGACGGGGACGAAGAAGCCGCTGTGGTGCAGGTTCCACGCGCCGTTCGCCAGGAGCACCAGCGAAAGCCCGAGAGCGAGGAGCCCAGCGCGCCTCGAGCGCCCGCGCCAAGGTGCGTCCTGTGCGCGCCACCGGAGCGCCGCACCGATGGCGAACAGCGGGGCCGCGAACAAGAGGCTCGCTCTCGCCAGGACGGCGAGACCGAGCACGAGCCCCGTCCCGAGCCCGTGAAGGGCCCGCCCCGCCTCGAACCCTCGCGAGCTCCAGATCGTCAAGGTGACGATCAGGAGGAAGATCGCCAGAGTCTCGGACAGGATCTTCGTCTCGTAGAAGAGGAACAGCCCGTAACCGAAGTACAGGAGCGCCGCGCCGATGCCCGCGGCTCGCCCCCAGAGCCGATCGCCGAGGCGGAAGAGAAGCACGAGGCTCGCGAGCCCGAGAGCCATCTGGGCGGCGACGGGGAGGAGCGGGGCCGAGCCTGCCCCCAGGGCGGCGAGGAACCACCCATACAGGGGGCTGAACGCGAGAAGAGACGGATGTCCGAAGTCCCCCTCGAGGATCGCCTGCGATTGCCGAAGGTATACGACCGAATCGTAAAGTGGACCCTTCAGGAACGGCAGGTCCGCGTACTGGAGAAAGTAGCCGACCTTGACGACCACGACGAGCGCGATGGCCAGCGCCAGCGGCCTCCGCCCACGCCCAGGCAGACCCCGGGCGGGGTCCGGGACGCCCGGCGGTCCGGAGCTCGACACCAGACTCCTACGATGGACCGCGCGAGCCGTCCGGCCTTCGCGGCGGAGGCCGCGGGGCCGGCGGAGGGGGCGGCTCGCCCCGCGTGATGCGGACCGAGAGGATCTGCACGGGGGTGAGCGGACGATTGCGGGGCCTACCCGATTGCGGCACGCGGGCGATCTGGGCGACGACATCGGTCGGCGAGCATTCGCCGAAGATCGTGTAGCTCGAGTCCAGGTGAGGCGCGGCGGCGTCCGTGATGAAGAACTGCGCGCCGTTCGTGTTCGGGCCGCGGTTCGCCATGCAGAGCAGGCCCGCCCGGTCGTGACGGGCTCCCTCCCAGAGCTCGTCGGGTATCTCGTATCCGGGCGTGCCGGTGCCGTCGCCCTGGGTGTCGCCGCCCTGGATCATGAAGCCCGGGATCACCCGGTGGAAGATCGTGCCGTCGTAGGCGGCCCGCTTGGTCCACTTCGCCTCGCGCGCGTCCCAGAGCTCGCGCTTGCCCCGCGCCAGGCCGACGAAGTTCGCGACGGTCCGTGGCGCCTTGTCCGCGTGGAGCTTGCAGGTGATCCGACCCAGGTCGGTGCGAAGCTGGGCGAAGAGCGGCTGGTTGCCCTCGGGCAGCCCGAGGGTCGCCTCGGCGAGCGTGAACTCGCCGTTCTGTGGATCCGGCGAGGTCGGCCTCCGGCGCAGGCCAGGCAGTGGCGCCGCGGGGTCGTCGCCATCGCGCTCGGGTCGCGTCTCGCGAGCCGGTGGCGCTTCGCTCTCGGCCTCGAGATCCCTCGATCCATGGATCACGGTGTCCTCGACGACGTCCCGAGGCTCCTCCTCCCGGTTGCACGAGAGAAGGGCGATGCAGATGAAAACCAGGCCAGGTGCTCTCACGGATCCACTCCCGTCTCGTCTACGCCGCCGAACTCGACCAGCGTGCCCGGCCCGACGCCCCAGCGGCGCGCGAAGCCGGCGTTGACCTCGAGGACGTACTGGGAATCGCCGTCGACCTGCCGCGTCGTGTCCGTTCGCGGCGCGGCGTTCTGGGCGACGCCCACGACCCGCTGATCGGCGCCGATGAAGATCATGTCGAGCGGGATGTACGTGTTTCGCATCCAGAACGTCTGGTGCTCGGGCTCGCGGAAGAGGAAGAGCATCCCGGCGTCCTGGGCCATGCGCTCCCGGTACATCAGTCCTCGGCCTCTCATGTCCTGCGTCTTGACGACCTCCACCTTCACCACGACGTCGCCCTCCACGGCGTGCAGCGTCACGGTCGAGCCGCCGAGCTCGGGGGTGGGGGCTCGCCCTCGGTCCGCCTCGGCGTCGGTCTGCCTGCTCTGGGCTCGTTTCTGGGCAGGATGCAAGCCGGGGCTCGTGCTGGCGTCGGCCGGCGTGCTCCCGGTGCATGAAGGCTGAGCCCAGAGGAGAGGGAGGAGGAGACCGAGGCGCGACATGGCGTCCCGAGGCTATAGCGCATCCGGCGGGCCTCGAAAAGCAGGGTATGCTCCCGCCGTGGCGGAGGTCTCCGGTTCTGGTTCGAAGGTGTACGTGGTCGGCGCGGGTCCCGGCGACCCGGGACTGGTGACGCTGCGCGGGCTGGAGATCCTCGGGCGCGCCGACGTCGTCCTGTACGACGCCCTCGTCGACCCCGCTGTCCTCGGCCTCGCGCCCGAGGCGGCCGTGAAGATCGACGTCGGCAAGCACCCGGGGTCCGGCGGCGCAGGGACCGCCGGCGGGGGGCAGGACGCGATCAACGCCCGCATGATCGACGAGGCGCGGGGGGGAAGGACCGTCGTCCGGCTCAAGGCGGGAGACCCGACGCTGTTCGCGCGCTACTTCGAGGAGATCGCGGCGCTCGAGCGCGCGGGCGTCGCGTTCGAGGTGGTCCCCGGCATCTCCTCCGTCGCGGCGGCGGCGGCCTACGCGGGAATCCCGCTCACCCAGCGCGACTGCTCGTCCAGCGTGCTCCTCTTGACCGGACATGCCGCAGCCGACGGCAGCCCACCAGTCGAGGAGCTCAGGCGCGCGGCGCTCCTCGGAGGAACGCTCGCCATCCTGATGGGGATGCGGCACCTCGACGAGGTCGCGCGGGCGCTCGTCGAGGGAGGGCTCGAGGGTGACACGCCGGTCGCCGTCGTCCAGTGGGCCAGCCGACCCGAGCAGGCGACGCTCGTCTCGACCCTCGCAGCCGTCGGCCGCGATGCCGCCAGCGCCGGCCTGTCGTCCCCGGCGGTCGTCTTCGTGGGCCCCGTGGTCGGGCTGAGGGAGAGCTTGCGCTGGTTCGATCGCCTGCCCCTCTTCGGAAGGCGGGTCCTCGTCCTGCGCGCGGCCGAGCAGTCGGGCCGGCTCGCGGAGCTGCTCCGAGATCATGGCGCGCTGCCCATCGAGGTCCCGGCGATCCGGGTGATTCCGCCCGAAGACGAGGAGCCGGTGCGCCGAGCGGTTCGCAACCTGGGGACGTACGGCGTCGTGGTGTTCACGAGCGCGAACGCCGTGCGCTGGCTCATGAAGGCCGTGCAGGAGGAGGGCGGGGACTCGAGACGCTTCGGCCAGACCGAGATCTGCGCGATTGGCCCAGCGACGGTGGAGGCCCTCGCGTCGTACGGCCTGCACGCCGACGTCGTCCCTGCCGAGCACGACGGCGAGGCGCTGGCGCGAGCCATCCTCGAGGCACGACCGCCCGGGGTCCTGCGGGTGCTTCTCCCTCGCGCGCGCGACGCCCGCGAGGAGCTCCCCAGGATCCTGCGCGAGGCAGGGGCCAGCGTCGACGTGGTCGCGGTGTACCGGACGGTCGCGCCGGACGAGGAAGGAAACGAGGCGCTGCGCGCCGCCGCCGCGCGAGCCGACGTCGTGACCCTGTCGAGCGGTTCCACCGTGACGAACCTCGTGGCGGCGCTCGGGTCGCCCGACCAGGCGAGAGCGATCCTCGAGGCGCGAACCGTGGCGTCGATCGGCAAGGTCACGACCGAGGCCGCTCTACGGGCCGGGCTGCGAGTGGACGTCACGGCCGCCGTGCCCACCATCGCGAGCCTCGTGACCGCCCTGTCGAGTCACTTCACCAAGAACCGTCCCACGGGACCAGGGAGAACCCGATGACCTTTCCGGAGACACGACCCCGCCGCCTTCGGCGGACAGAGGCCATCCGCGCGATGGTCCGCGAGACCCGGCTATCACCATCGAACCTCATCTACCCGCTGTTCGTCGTGCCCGGCGGCGACGTTCGCAACGAGGTGGGGTCGATGCCGGGCGTCTTCCAGCTCTCGGTGGAGCGCGCCGCGGACGAGGCGATGGCCGCGTCCGACGTCGGCGTCCGCTCGGTGATCCTGTTCGGGATCCCCGAGAGCAAGGACGCGGTGGGCTCGAGCTCGTGGGACGATGGCGGCGTGATCCCGCGCGCGATCCGGGCGATCAAGCGCCGGCGCCCCGAGATCGTCGTGATCACCGACGTCTGCTTCTGCGAGTACACCGATCACGGCCACTGCGGCGTGCTCGGCGAGCGCCGCGACGGGACGCGCGACGTCCTCAACGATCCGACGCTCGCGAACCTCGTCAAGCAAGCGCTCTGCCACGCGCGAGCCGGAGCCGACATGGTCGCGCCATCCGACATGATGGACGGCCGCGTCGGCGCGATCCGCCGCGGGCTGGACGAGGCGGGATTCGCCGACACCGCCGTCCTCGCCTACGCCGCGAAGTACGCGAGCGCCTTCTACGGGCCCTTCAGGGACGCGGCGGACAGCGCTCCCTCGTTCGGCGACCGCCGGAGCTACCAGATGGACCCCGCCAACGCGCGCGAGGCGCTCCGCGAGGTCGCGCTCGACATAGAGGAGGGCGCCGACATCGTCATGGTCAAGCCGGCGCTCGCCTACCTCGACGTGGTTCGAGCGGTGCGCGACCGCTTCGACGTCCCGGTGGCGGCGTACAACGTGAGCGGCGAGTACGCGATGCTCAAGGCCGCCGGCAAGCTGGGCTGGATCGACGAGCGGAGGGCCGCCCTCGAGGTCCTGACCGCGATCCGCCGCGCGGGCGCGGACCTGATCCTCACCTATCACGCGAAGGAGATCGCGCCGTTTCTGTAGCCTGCACCACGACGTTGCGCGACGCCGCCTTCCCCCTGTACATCGCCTGGTCCGCGGCTCTCAGGAGCGCCTCCGGGGTCGTTCCTTCGGCTCCGGTGGCGATGCCCACGGTGATCGTGATCTGGATCTCGAGCGCTTCCCGAGCGAGGAATCGGTGCGCCTCGACGGCGCGGCGGAGACGCTCCGCGGCCGTCAGGGCGGCATCCGTCTCGGTCTCGGCGAGGAGCACCACGAACTCGTCGCCCCCGAACCTCGCGACCGCATCGAGGTCGCGGACCCCCCGCCGCAGGACCCGCCCGAGCTCCACCAGCACCCTGCTGCCGACGAGGTGGCCGTGGCGATCGTTGATCTCCTTGAAGCGATCGACGTCGAGGAACAGGAGGGACGGCCAGGCGCCGATCGACACGCCTCTGGCCAGGTGGCGGCCAACGAGCGAGGTCAGCGCGCGGGCATTGTACAGATCGGTCAGCTCGTCTCGCTCCAGGAGCTCCTGGGCCGACCTGAATCTCCGCGCGATCTGCGCCGCGTCGCCGAGCTGCCGGGCGAGGAAGGCGACGTCCGCCGCGACCTCGCGGGCCAGCTCACCGTGGCCGTCGGAGAGCACGAGGGCCGCCATTGCACCCCAGCGAGCTTCGCTCGCCGGGGACCCCGCTGCTGCACCCCAGCGAGCTTCGCCCGCCGGGGACCCCGCTGCTGCACCCCAGCGAGCTTCGCCCGCCGGGGACCCCGCGGCTGCACCCCAGCGAGCTTCGCCCGCCGGGGACCCCGCGGCTCCGAGCTGGCCGGCCTGGCCCGCAAGCGGGACGAGCAGCATCCGATGCCCCTCTTCGAGCTCGGCCGCGACGATGCCCGCATTTGGTTTCGCGCCCGGCTCCTGCTGCGCGAGCACGAGCTGCACCGTCTTCACGAGGCGCTCCACCTCCGCAGGCGGCATGCCCTTGGACGCGGCCGCCAGCCGCGTCTCGGTGTGCTCGTCACCCAGGAGCAGAATGCCCGCCGACGCTCCGGAGACCGACACCAGCGAATCGAGCCCCATCCGGCACAGGGCCTCCGGCTCGAGGCACCTGCGCATCCGCTGCGCGTGCTCGTACAGCCTGAGCGCTCCGGCCAGCCGCTCGTTCTCGCGGACGAGGCGCCGGGTCTCCAGCGCGCGCAGGACCGCGAGGCGGAGCCGATCCGCGTGCACGGGCTTGACCAGGTAGTCCCGTGCGCCGGCGTGCATCGCCGCGATCGCCTGCTCCACCGAGTCGGAGGGACTGAGGACGACGACCGCGACCTCGGGGTCGATCGAGCGGAGCAGATCGGCTGGACGCGCCTCGTGCGGCAGGCCGAGGACGAGCACGTCGAAGCCCGCCGGAGAGGCCGCCTCGCCCGCCAGCCGGCGGGTCTCGACGTCGTATCCGTCGGCCTCGAGGTGGTCGGCGCAGAGCCGGCGGCAAGCGGCATCGTCATCGAGGATCAGGACCCGTGCGTGGCTCACGAGGACGAATCTACCGCACGAGCAAACCTTTTTCTTGACCTTGGCCGGGGTCGCCGATGTACCTTCAGCAATCATTCTGGGGCTTTAACCAGCCCCACCGTCAAGGAGCCCCAAGTTGTCCAAGACGCTACTGGTGGCCGATGACAGCGCGACGATGCGGCGCGTCGTGGAGATGACCTTCGCCGGCGAGGACGTCCGCGTCGTGGGCGTGCCCAGCGGCGAGGCGGCGCTCGCCAAGGCGCGAGAGCTTCACCCCGACGTGGTGCTCGCGGATGCGGTGATGACCGGGATGAGCGGCTATGACCTTTGCCGCGCGATCAAGGGCGACGCGGGCCTGAGGACGACGCCCGTCATCGTGATGGCGAGCCAGCACGCGCCGTTCGACGAGGCCCTCGGCCGGGACGTCGGCGCGGACGACCATTGCATCAAACCCTTCGAGACGCAGGCGCTCATAGACAAGGTCAAGGCTGCCTCCGCTCGATCGTCGATGGCTCCCACGACGAAGATTCCCGCCGCGGTGCCCGCGCCTCCGCCGGCGATCATGTCCGCGCCGCCGCCTCCGATCAGGCCGGTGGCGCCTGCGTCCGGTCCGCCGCGTCCCGCGGCAATTCCGGCCGCGATCCTGACTCCGCCGCCGTCGCCTGCCGTCCTGACCTCGGACGCGCCCAAACCGGCCCCGAAGACTCTGCCGCTCATGCCCGCAGCAGAGCCCACGGCAGCCACGCTCGACCTCGCGATCGACGCGGTCGATCGCGCCGCAGCCACGGCGCTGTCGAAGGCGCAGGGACTGGGACTGACTCCCGAGCAATCGGCCGCTGTCGTCAAGCTGACCCGTGAGGTCGTCGAGCGTGTGGTGTGGGAGGTCGTGCCCGATCTGGCAGAGACTCTCATCAAGGAAGAGATCCAGCGCCTGACGAAGGCGTAAGGCCGACCTCGGAGCGTGTTAACGTCGGCGACCGTCATGGTCGACCGCGATTTGCTCTCCAAGGCCTACGACCCCCGCGAGGTCGAGGCGCGCTGGTACTCGTTCTGGCTCGAGAAGGGCTACTTCCGCGCCCGGGACGGAGTGAAGCCCGCTTTCTGCATCGTCATCCCTCCCCCGAACGTCACGGGCTCGCTCCACATGGGCCACGCGCTGACCAACACCATCCAGGACGCGCTCGTCCGGCACAAGAGGATGCAGGGCCTCAACACGCTGTGGCTCCCGGGCACCGACCACGCCGGGATCGCGACGCAGGTCGTCGTCGAGCGCGAGCTCGCGAGGGAAGGCAAGACCCGCCACGACCTCGGCCGCGAGGCCTTCCTCGCGCGAGTCTGGAAGTGGAAGGAGCAATCGGGCGGGCGCATCACGGAGCAGCTACGTCTGCTAGGAAGCTCGCTCGACTGGGACCGCGAGCGCTTCACCATGGACGAGGGACTGTCCGTGGCCGTGCGCGAGGTCTTCTGCCGGCTGTACGAGGAAGGCCTCTGCTATCGAGGCACCCGCATGATCAACTGGTGCCCCAAGGACCGGACGGCGCTCTCGGATCTCGAGGTCGACCACGAGGAGGGCGCGGTCGGCGAGCTCTGGTCCTTCGCGTATCCGCTCGAGGGCGGCGGAGAGATCGTGGTGGCCACGACGCGGCCGGAGACGATGCTCGGCGACACGGCCGTCGCGGTCCACCCGGACGACGAGCGCTACCAGGGGCTGATCGGCAAGCGGGTCCGCCACCCGCTGGTCGATCGCACCTTCCCGATCATCGGGGACGCCATCCTCGTCGACCCCGCGTTCGGAACGGGCGCCGTCAAGGTGACGCCGGCCCACGACTGGAACGACTTCGAGACGGGCAAGCGCCACGGGCTCGAGGAGATCAACATCCTCGAGCTCGATGGGCGGATCAACGCCCAGGGCGGTCGTTTTGCCGGGATGGACCGCTTCGAGGCGCGCCAGGCGGTCAAGGCCGCGCTCACCGAGCTCGGGCTCGATCGCGGGACGAAGCAGCACGTGATGGCGCTCGGCCGGTGCCAGCGCTGCGAGTCGGTGGCGGAGCCGATGATCTCGACCCAGTGGTTCGTCCGGACCAAGGGCCTGGCCGCGCCCGCGATCGACGCCGTCCGCGCGGGCCGGACGGTCTTCGTCCCCCAGGAGTGGACGAAGACGTACTTCCACTGGCTGGAGAACATCCAGGACTGGTGCATCTCGCGGCAGCTCTGGTGGGGGCACCAGATCCCCGCCTGGTACGACGAGGAGGGCGACGTCTGGGTCGGCCGGGACGAGGCCGAGGTACGCACCAGGGCCGGCGAGCGCCGCCTGGAGCGAGACCCCGACGTCCTGGACACATGGTTCAGCTCGGCCCTCTGGCCGTTCTCGACCCTGGGCTGGCCCGACCGAACCCTGGCGCTCGAGACCTTCTATCCGACCTCGATCATGGAGACGGGCTTCGACATCCTCTTCTTCTGGGTCGCACGGATGATGATGATGGGCCTGCACTTCGTGGGCGAGCCGCCGTTCCGCAGGGTCTACCTCCACGGCATGGTGACCGACGAGCACGGCGACAAGATGAGCAAGGTCAAGGGGAACGTCATCGATCCGCTCGAGGTCATCCACGGCGGCGCGAAGAGCCCCGACTTCCCCGAGGGCCTCCCGCCGCAAGGAGCGGATGCGCTGCGCATGGCGCTCCTGTCCTACTCGCCTCAGGGTCGCAAGATCGCGCTGTCGCTGAAGCGCGTCGAAGGTTACCGCCACTTCTGCAACAAGCTGTGGAACGCCGCCCGCTTCGCCCTTCCGCTCCTCGGCGAAGCGCCTTCGACCGTGCCGCAGCCCGAGGGCCTGCCGGACCGCTGGATCCTGTCGAGGCTCGCCGCCGTCATCGACGAGGTGGACGGAGCGATCGAGGAGTTCCGCCTCGACGCGGCGACGGCGGCGATCTACCAGTTCTTCTGGACCGAGCTCTGCGACTGGTATCTCGAGGTCCAGAAGCCCGCACTCTACGGCGAGGACGGTCCCTCGAAGCGCGCGGCGCAGGCGGTCCTGCACCACGCGCTCGACACGTCGCTCAGGCTCTTGCACCCCTTCATGCCGTTCATCACCGAGGAGATCTGGCAAAAGCTGCCCCGCCGCCCGGACGATCCCGAGGCCCTGATGATCGCCAGGTTCCCGGATTCGTCGTGGGGCCGCCCGGACGCGGCGGCCGAGGAGGCCTTCGCCCTGCTGCAGAGCGCGGTCTGTGCGGTTAGGACGATCCGGGCCGAGCACGACATCTCCCCGGCGGTGGAGGTCGACGTGACCTTGCGCCCGCCCAGCCCACACGCGGCGGCGGCGCTCGAGACCGAGCGGGCGCTCCTGGCCTACGGGTGCCGTGCGAAGAGCGTCGCGATCGCCACGGACGTCCCGCGGCCTCCCGGATCGGCCGTCGCGGTGAGCGGAGGGATCGAGGTGCTGGTCCCGCTCAAGGGCCTGATCGATCCCGGCAAGGAGCGCGCCCGCATCACTCGAGACCTCGCGAAGGCGAACAAGGACATCGAGTCCGTCAAGAGGAAGCTCTCGAGCCCCGCCTTCGTCGAGAAGGCCCCCCAGTCGGTCGTCGAGCAGGAGCGGGACCGCCTGCGCGACAACCAGGCCCGCCTCGAGCGCCTCGAGACCGCCCTCGCGTTGGTCGAGGAGCTGTCGCGGTAGCGCCCAGGTGCGTTGCACGGTCCGGGGTTTCGCTGGTCGTCGCCGTCGCCGTCGACGTGGACCTTGACGGCGACGTGGACGTGGACCTGGACGCTCCCGGGTTGACGCAGGCGGGTCGCGTGAACCGTGGGTCGCCGACGTCCTCGTCGTCGTCGCCGTCAAGGACCACGACAACGCCCAAGTCTACCT
>JACPQR010000083.1 GCA_016190375.1 Deltaproteobacteria bacterium | reverse complement strand
GCCCTGGATCACGGCACTCTCGCGCACGTTGCAGAACAGCGAGAGCTTGCGGCGCTCACCTTCGGGAATCGGGCGGTCGCAGCGTACCAGCAGCACGTCGGGCGCGATACCGATCGAGCGCAGTTCCTTGACCGAGTGCTGGGTGGGCTTGGTCTTGAGCTCCTCGGCGGCGGTGATGAAGGGAACGAGGGTCACGTGGACGCTGATCGAGTTCTGGGCGCCGAGCTCGATCTTGAGCTGCCTGACGGCCTCCAGGAACGGCAACGACTCGATGTCGCCGACCGTCCCGCCGATCTCGACGATCGCGAGGTCGACGCCCTCGGCGGCGGCGCGGACGCGGTGCTTGATCTCGTCGGTGATGTGCGGGATGACCTGGACCGTCGCGCCGAGGTACTCCCCGCGGCGCTCCTTCGTGATCACGGACTCGTAGATCTTCCCCGTCGTCAGGTTGTTGTCCCTGCGCATCCGGGAGCTGGTGAACCGCTCGTAGTGGCCGAGGTCGAGGTCGCACTCGGCGCCGTCGTCGGTGACGAAGACCTCGCCGTGCTGGAACGGCGACATCGTCCCGGGGTCGACGTTGATGTACGGGTCGAGCTTCATGATCGTGATCTTCAGGCCCCGGTTCTCCATCAGCGCGCCGATGGAGGCCGACGCGAGACCCTTGCCGATCGAGGACACGACACCACCCGTGACGAAGATGAACTTGGTCTGTTTCGCCGCCATGGGCTCCCACCCTGCTCCGCGTTCCGTGGATTGTCAAACGGCAACACGACGACCTGATATCCTCGCGCGGTGCCGCGGAAGATCGCGCTCCTCCTCGCGCTCGGTCTCGTGCCCGACGCGGCGATCGGGCAGACGCGCGCCGCTCGTGTCGATCCGGCGCTGGTCCTCGCGCGGCACGCGCTCGGGGCGCCGCGCGTCCACGCTCTGTTCCCATCCGTGCGCGCCGGGACCGTCGGACTCGCCCTGCGCTTCGGAGCCCCGCCCGGCCGCTCGATCCTGCAGGAGCTCGAGCGGCTGGGCGCGGTCCTCGCCAGGAGCCCCAGGAGCGGCGAGGTCCTGACGGCCGGCACGATCGTGGGCGCGGTCGTGCCATGGGATCGCGTCGACAGGGTGCTCGGTCTGCCGGGGCTCGTCCGGGCCGCTCTCGGGCGGCCGGCGGGCGAGATGGCGCTGATGGACGTCTCGGTCCCCGACGTCGGAGCGCCACGCGCCTGGAGGCGCGAGGACCCTGCAGGTCTGGCGGTGACGGGCCAGGGGATCACGATCGCCGACATCGACACGGCCGTCGACTTCCTCCACCCGATGTTCTTCTTCGCCGACGGCGGTGAGCTCGCGTGGATCGACGTCGACGCGGACGGCCGCTTCACGGACGGCGTCGACGCGGCCGACGTGGACGGCGACGGCGAGTCCGACCGGGACGAGACGCTGCGCCTGCAGGATGCCCGCCGCTACGTCAGCGGCGCCGAGAACGCCGACGGCCGGCTACAGGCTGCCGAGGACTGGCTCTGGGTCGATGCAGACGATGACGGCAGTCGTGACTACGGCCTCGCGGACGGTTACGGCGAGTCCGATCCCTGCTTCGGCGAGCTCCTGCTCCTGGTGAACGACGCGGACCGAGACGACACGCTGGACGTCGGCGAGACGCTCACGGCGCTCGGTACCAGCAAGGTGCGCGCCGTGTACGGCTTCCCGGGCGGCACGCACCTCAGGGGCGAGAACCTCCTGAGCTCGGACTTCTTCGACTCGAGCCACGGAACGGGCGTCTCGAGCGTGCTCGTCGGCGGCTGGCCGAACCTCGGCCGGCGCTTCGCCGGCATCGCTCCCGACGCAGAGCTGATCGTCGCGACGCGTGGCTCGACGGACAGCGGGATCTCGGTCACGGTGCCTTGGGCCGTGGAGCTGGGCGCCGACGTCGTGCTGTACGAGTACGGCTCGATCGCGGCGCGGTTCCTCGACGGGACCGACGAAGACGACATGATCGTCACCCAGCTCGCCGCGAGCGGCGTCCCGCAGGTGACTCCCACGGGGAACTGGGGGGATGGCGCCAAGGTGATGCGGGTGGACCTCGACGGATGGTCGAAGGCGTTCGCCACGATCCGCATTCCCGAGCGCTGGGAGCTCTCGATGGTCCTCGTCACGCTGCGCTGGCGGCGACCGGAGGTCGAGCTGGAAGCTTCGGTCGTCACGCCGTCCGGCGTCCTGTTGCCGTTCGGCGCGGCCGTCGAAGACAGCGTGGACGGCATCCACGTGTCGGCGGCCGAGGACGTGAGCGACGCGGGCACCGCCCTGCGCTCCCTCCTCTTCTACAGGGACGACGGCGGCCTGGTCGAGGTCGGGGACTACGTCCTGGAGGTCCAGAACCCTGACGCCGCGCGGGTGGACCTGTTGGGAACGGTGGTCGACGACGTGAGCGGCTTCGGTGGCGGTGCGCGCTTCGCAGATCACGTCGACCCGCTCGCCACGGCGGCGAGCCCGGCCACCGCGGACGGTGCGATCGGCGTCGGATCGTACTCGACGCGCCAGTCCTTCTCGGGTGACGTGGTCGGCCAGCTCTCGGGCTTCAGCGGCCGCGGGCCCCGCATCGACGGCGCCTCGGTCGTCGACGTCGTGGCCCCCGGCGACTACGACGTGTTCTGGGCGCTCACGCGCGAGGATCGCGGCGCCATCGTGCACGACGCGTGGGGCTTCTACTCCCTCGGCGGCGGCACGAGCGCCGCCGGCCCGCACGTGGCCGGCGCGGTGGCCCTCCTGCTGCAGGCGCGTCCAGACGCGACCACCGAGCAGATCGAGGCCGCGCTGCGCTCGGGAGCCCTCGTCGACCCGCTCGTCGGCGACGCGCCAAACGAGGAGTGGGGAGCGGGCAAGCTGCGAATCGGCGGCGCCCTCGACGCCCTCGGCCCGGCCCCGATCCCCGACGCCGGCGTCGACGCCGGCCCCCCGCCAGCGGAGCCGGACGCCGCGATCGACGCTGCCGTCGACGCGGGTCGAGACGCGGGCCCGCCCGACGCCGACGCCGACTCCAGCTCGGGTGGTTGCGGCTGTCGGGTCGCCCAGGGTAGTGCCGCGTGGTGGCCGTGGATGGCGGTGCTCGTGTTCTTGCTTGGGTCGCTTCTCAGAACGGGTTGCGCGGCACGTTGCGGCGCGAGGGTCGCGCGGGCGTCTTGGCCGGCGTCTTGGCCGGTGCCGGGCGCGTCGATTGAGGGCGCGGTGGCGCGCGAGGAGGCGGTCGGCGCAACAGGCCCAGCCGCTGCCTGGCCTCGAGGTTGCGCGGGTCCATCTCCAGGACCTGGCGCCAGACAGCCCTGGCCTCGTCGGGGTGACCCGCGGCCGACAGGGCGTTGCCGAGGTAGAGCTTGAACGTGGCGCTCGTGGGCCTGAGCTCGACGGCGCGGCGGAAGCTCGCGATCGCTTCCTCGTAGCGGCGGCTCTCCATCTGGACCTGCGCGAGGCCCAGCGTCGCGTCGAGGTTCTCGCGATCTCGGCCGAGAACGGTCTCGAAGGCGCGTCCCGCGTCGGCCCATCGACGGCGGCGAATGGAGGCGCGGCCAGACTTGATGATCTGCTCGCTGGTCCTCGGATCGGAATCGGCGGCGGGCGGTGGAGGGGCAGCCTGCGCGGGCGCGGAGGGGTCCACCGGCTCGGCCGGCACGGGCGCGACGTCAGCGCCCGGTGGCGCGGCGGCGCCTCCGTCCGCGGCGGCCGGAGGGGCGACGGCAGGCGCTGCGGCGCCATCGCCCGCGACGACGGGATCGGCCGCGGCCGGCGCGGTCGGAGTGGGAACCGGCGTGGGAACGGGCACCGCGGGCGGCGCCTCGACCGCCGGCATCGGGGCCGCGGCGCCGGTCGTCGTGGGAGCACCTTCGCCGGCGGCCGGGACCGCCGGTGCGCCGTCGCGCCCGGAGAGCGCGACCCACACGCCGACTCCTGCAAGCGCCGCGGCGACGCCGGCTGCCACGCCGACGACGAGACGCCTGCGCTGCCGCGAGGTCGCCGGGAGCGCTACCAGCTCGGACTCGCTGCTGGCCCACCGCAGATCCGCGGGCGACGCCAGGCCCGAGCCGGAAGGCGCGAGCCCATCGAGGTCGGGCTGCGACGGCGCGGCCGGCTCGATCGGGACGAGCGGCTCGGCGAGCGCCCTTGCCGCCGCCTCGAGCACCGCGGTGGAAGGACGGGTCGGCGCGGTCACGTGCTCCATGTCGCGGACCGAGATCTCCTCGGCCTCGTCGTCCGACGGGAGCGGCTGGAACGTGTGAGTCGACTCGCCCGGGGGTGGCGCCCCAACCTCCTCGACCGACGGAAAGCCGGTAACCGGCACGGCCGTCGGCGCGGTGTCCTCGGGCGAGAACAGCGCCTCGGCCCCGATGGGCACGGTGTCGGGGCGCGGCGGAGGCGGGGTCTTCTCCTGAGGCAGGCCCAGGAGACTTCGTGCCCACGCCTGCCGATGCTCGCCCGGGGCGTCGGGCTCGGCCGGCAGGGCGAGCCCGACCAGCGTCTTCTGCGCTGCGCGACCCGACCGAGGCACGCTCGGCTCCACGACGCCGGCCTCTTCCTCCGGCGGTTCCTCTGGACGGGCGTCCGCCACGCGCGGCCGATCTCGCCCGGACTTCGGCCGGCCCGCCGGGCCTCGCGTGCCCGGGGCCGCGGGGCGTGCTCCGGTGGCCTGGGCTCGCTGTGGGTGTCGCGGTGCCGCCCGCTCGCCGCCGATTGCGGCGTGAGCCGCGCCCATCGCCGCGGCGGCGTCCCGCCTGTCGCCCTTGGCCGCGACGGCCAGGGCCTCGTCGAGCTCTTCCTCCAGCGATGGAGGCAGTCCTGGGGCGGTCCGATCTACCTCGGTGGCGTCGACGCGCCCGCGGGTTCGGAGAGTGGCTGCTCCGGGGTCCGGGGTCGCGAGCGAGACGCGTGCCGGCGGGAGCGGCGTTCGCGGCGCCACGGGGAGCGTCGGGAACGGGGCTGTGGCTTCGGTGATCGACCCGGCCCTGGAGATCGGCGCCGGCTTGATCGGCTCCGTCGTCGCCCGGGGCAGCGCCTCCGTGGCAAACCTGCTCAGGACCTTCTCCACCTGCCGCGCTCCGAACGGGCGATCCTTCGGGTCACGCGCCAGGAGCTGCGCCAGCAGCGCGGCGATCTCGTCGGGCGCACCCTGCGGGGCAGGCGGAGCCTCGGCCTCGGCGCGGGCCGCGACGAGGGTCGCGACATCCCCATCGGCCGAGGGTCCCGAGCCGGTCAGCATCTCGTACAGGAGAAGGCCGACCGCGTACAGGTCGGCGCGTAGCGTCACGAGCTTCCCTGCAGCCTGCTCCGGCGAGAGATACGGGACGCTCCCGGCGGCGGGCTTCCCGGCGATTCCGCCCGGGATCGGCGCGGCGAGCGACAGGTCGAGCAGCATCGGCAGGCCGTCCGGCAGCACGATCACGTGCCGCGGGTTGAGGTCCCGATGGAGAACGCCGATCTTGTGCGCCTCGACGAGCGCCGAAGCAACTGCATGAGCGATCCTGGCGGCCCGCGCGAGGTCGAGCGGGCCGAACCTGAACAGGACCGACGCCAGCGAGTCGCCCTCGATGAAGTCGCGAACCAGGAAGATCCTTCCCTCCGTCTCTCCCACCTCGCGAACATGGGCGATCCTGGGGTGCGCGACGCTCGTCGCCTTGGTGAGCTCCCGCTTGATCCGCGAGCGGTCGACAGGGTTCTGGGTGAGCTCGGCGTGCAGGACCTTCAGGGCGATCGGCCCCTGTCCCTGCTCCCGCGCCCGGTACAACGTACCCGTCCCACCGCGCGCCACCGGCTCGCCGATCTCGAACCGACCGAAGACCCTCGATCCCTGGGCGAGCTCGGGCGCTGGCCCATCGTGGGTCGTCGCGCCGTCACGGGGACAGTGCGGCCCGGCGCCCGGGTTGAAGCGTCGGCAGACCGAGCAACTCCGCATTCAGGGGAATACTAGCGTAATTCGTGGACTACGGGATGTTGAAGGTCGCCATGGTGACACGCTCCTCGGGCTGGAGCGTGTACTGGTAGGCGCCGATGACGGCGCCGCCGACGGAGATCGAGAGGACGATCGGGGTCGGGCCGGCGTTGTTGCATTGCGAGTAGTAGTGCGCCTCGACCTGATACATGCCGGACGGCGGGTTCGGGGAGTTCCAGAACACGTTCTCCGTCGTCTCGTTGTTGGTGCAGGCGCCGCGCGCGTCGCGGTCGAGCTGACCGCCGCTCCCGGAGGTCCTGTGGCTGTACGAGACGGTCTCCTGCGCCGGGTCCTTCACGTACATGTCGATGTCCGCGCCGGTCTGCCACCAGAGGGTGATCTGGATCGATCCGGATCCGACGAAGCCCTCGTCGATGCGGCCGTCGCAGTTGTCGTCGAACCCGTTGAACACCTCCTGGGCTCCCGCCGCGCACTGATGAGCGACGACGCTGACGCCGCCGGCGAGCTGGGGCGGCGCCACCGAGACACGGACTGCCGGCGGCGGGGGCGGCGCCGGAACGACGACTCGGGCCTGGACCGTCGGGATCGTCGCCCGCCCTCGGACCACGCAGCCAGGAGTAGCCATCGACAGGGCCACAAGGACGATGCTTCCCTTCCAGAACCAGGTCATCGAATGCTCCTTTTCGTTTCGGGGTGATCGATCGGGCGCCGTGACGAACGCGTGCGCTTCGTTCAACGTCGCTTCGGAATCGCGGAATTCTAGGACCGGCACAGAGGGCTCGTCAATCCGGGCCCCGTCCAAAATCACCGCCTGCGTTCCTCGTCGCCCGAGGCCGCGGACGACGCACGATGCTCGGCCGCTCGGACCATCTCCCTGATGGCTCCGCCCTCGGCCTGGAGCGCGAGCAGCACGCCGGACTCGCCCATCCCGACGAGCACATCGGCCGCGACCCCGCGGTTGTCGGCGCTGTCGCGCACGGCTTGCGCCAGAAGCGCGCGGATCTCGTGCGGGTACAGGCCGTCGGGCCCGTCCGCCCACCCTGCCTTGAGCCGCTCCACCATCCGGTCCCAGGCCCACGTCCTGGCCGCCTCGCCGTGCCGCAACTGATCGGCCGCCCGGACACGCCGGAAGATCCTGCCGCTCGTGAAGGCCTCCTGGGTGAGGAAGGGCTCGAACGTCGTGTAGCGCTGCTGGGTGACGTCGAGCGACTCGCTGTCGTTCTTGAAGAGCTCCAACACCTGGTCGATGGCGTTCGGCGACCCCGACAGGAGGATCGCGAACGCGGCCGTGCGCTTGACAGCGTCGTTGGCGAGCAGCGCGGCGAGACGCACGTCCAGCGCTGGATCGGCGGCCTCCCCGATCGCGACCGCGACCTGCGCGGACAGCTCCTGGGGCAAGGGACCGCCCTCGAGCAGCGAGACCAGGAGGTCGGCCGTCTCGTGCGTGCGGCGCTGCCAGAGCGCCTGCACGTAGAGGGCGCGCGTTCGCGGATCGAGGTCCGCCTGGCGAACCTTCTCCACGACCTTCTCGAGCTGATCGTCTCCCAGGACGTACCCGAGCGTGATCCCTGCCTGCTCGCGAAGTCGCGGCTCGTCGGTCGTGTCGTCGATCACCTTCATGACCTCGGCCGCCGCCCCGCTCGCCATCTGACCGAACTCCTGCAGGCCGATGAGGCACTCGAGGCGGTTGCGGTAGGAGGTCTCGTTCTCGACCTCGGGCGTCGAGTAGTCGATGTCGCGCGGGCGCTTGAGGATCTTCGTGAGCTCCCTGATCGCGGGCTCGTACTTCATCCGGCCCAGCGCCCACGACGCGGCCCCGATGTCGTCCGAGCGCACGAACGGGAGCACGAGCTTGCCCACCTCCTCGTTTCCGTTGCCGAGGCGACCGAGCGCACGGATGATCGCGGCCGGGCGGCCCCGCTTCGCCTTGATCATGCCGACGAGCGGCTCGATCCCTTCGGGCGCACGCAAGGACCCCAGCGCGTCCACGGCGTTGGTCTGCGTGTCGTCGTCGTCCGACCTGAGCCTCTCGATCAGCGCCGGCACGACACGCGCGTCGCCGGCCTCGATCATCGTCTTGATGAGCAGGTTGCGGTTTCGCGGCACGTCCTCGCCGGTGCGCCCGAGCTCGCTCCAGAGCAAGTCGTTCGAACGAGGATCGTGCAGCTCCGCCAGCATGTTCACGATGTCGTAGCGCATGCGCGGGTCGGACGACCGGGAGAGGACCTGGCCCAGGCCCGGGGCGCCGACGGCCGTCCGGATCTCGCCGAGCAGCGCGTCGCGAAGGTCCGGCTTGGCCTGCAGCGTCGCCACGAGCGGCTCACCAACCCTCGGGTCGCCGGTGCGTCCCAGCGAGGCCGCGGCCGCCTTGACGACGTCGGCCTCGCGGTCTCCGAGCAGCCGGATCAGAGGTTCGACGACCTCGGGCCCGCCTATCTCGCCGAGCTGGATCGCCACGAACTGACGGACCGCCTTGTCCTCGTGGCTCGCGAGGGAAACGAGCTTGTCCTTGCCCGCCACCCGCGCGACGACCATCGAGTCGTATCCGTCGACGCGCTGGAGCCTGCCCGACCGGAACTCCTCGAGCAACGCGTCGAAGCAGCGCGCGTCCCCGATCACCGCCATGGCCCAGGCGACCCAGGTCCGGTCGGTCTCGTCCGTCTCCGCGAGCGCCGTGTGGAGCGCCTCTCTCGCGGCGTCGGCCGCCGGAGACCCGATCGCAGCGAGGGCCTGTGCGGCGGCGCGGCGGATCTCCCCAGCCTCCGGGAGCGCCTCTATGAGGACCGGGACGGACCCGGCGTCTCGCCGGTCCCTCAGCTCGAGGATCGCCTGGAGGCGAACCTGGTGGGCCGAGCCGCCCTTCGCGATCTCGCGCATCTTGACGACGCGCTGCTCGACGGGGAGCTCCATCGCTCGGTCGTACTCGTCCCAGCGCGCCTCCTCTTCGACGCCGGAGCGGAACATGAAGAAGCCGATCACGCCCATGGCCGCGATCACCAGGAACACCATGATGTAGGTGATCGGGCTGCGCTTCTTGAGCTGCTTGAGCTCGTTGTCGTCCAAGGGCCCCGGGGACAGTTGCGGATTTTCCATCGGCTCTCGATTCACCCCTTCCCCTCGCTGTGGCCCCTCGTGAGGGGCGTAGGCCGCGCAGGATAGCGGGGAACCGTGATCCCGAGCAAGCGCGCAGCGTTCGCCCAGTACAGCTTCCGGAGCACCTCGGTCGACAGCCCGATGGCGTCGATGCGCCAGCGTCCCTGGATCGGCGTCGGGTTCTCGATCTGCCGGGACGTCGTCTCGAAGTAGCGCCAGTGCGCCGAGAAGAAGCGGTCGATCGCGGCGCGAGTCACTGGCTTGCCATCGGTCGATCCGAGCATCAGCGAGCCCTCGGAGACGCCCAGGTCCGTTCCGAAGAGGATCCGGTCCTGGTAGCGGACGAAGAAGCGCCGCATCCGGGGCGCTGGATGTCGTCCGAACTCGGGAACGCGGGCCGCCGTGTCGATGAAGTAGTTCGGGTATCGGTCCAGCATCCGCGCGACGCGCTCGGGGTCCTCCGCCGCGTTGCCGAAGTGAGCGCCGATGAAGCGGGTCCGCGGGTGCCGCGCGATCCGTCTCTCGAAGGCGTCCAGGATCTCGGTCCACCTCGGGAAGCGGGGGTCGGCGAAGCTCCACTCGGGGTGGGCAGAGAGCTCCTCCCATCGCTCGTTCTCGGGCCGCGCCGGCTCGAAGAAGGCCTCGGGATCTCCGACGTGGATGAGGACGACCATGCCGAGCCGCCCGGCCTCGTCGAAGACCGGGTCGAGCCGCGGATCATCGACGGCGAGCAAGCCCTCCGAGGTGAGGACGCCGAGGCCCAGAGACTTCGGGATCTTCAGGCCGAGCGCGCCGGCCTCCTTGCAACGGCGGAGGATGCCGGTCGCCCAGCCGGCGAACCGTGGGTCCTCCACTCCTCTCAGATCGAGGTTGCAGAAGACGCGGATACGCTTGCCCGAGCGCTCCTGGACCGCCAGCGACTGCTCGAGGCCCGCACCAGGCATTCCCCCGGAGAGGTTCACGGCGATCTGCACGCCGGCCTGATCCATCAGATCCAGCGCTCGCTCGTATGCCGACGGTGAAATATGGGTGTGAACGTCGATCTTCGGAGTGGCGGCCGGGAAGGCCCGTGGCTCTTCCTCGCGGCTGCAGCTCGCGACGGCCGCGAACAACGCGAGCCCGAAGAACGTCGTTGACGCCAGCGATTCGTCGAATATCATCGGGTGGTTAGCGGTCAGGAAGTGCTCATGCGAGAGGATCCCCCCGGTCGAAAGGTGCCACCGATGACCAAGTCCGAGCTCATCGATGCAGTAGCGCAGCGTACCAACATCACCAAGAGCCGCGCGGAGATGGTGGTCAACTGCATCTTCGACTCGATGGCGGAGGCGCTGCAGCGGAACGACGGGATCGAGATCCGGGGGTTCGGGAGCTTCACGGTCCGCGAGTATAAGCCCTACAGCGGCCGGAACCCTCGCACCGGGTCGCCCGTGGACGTCGCCGAGAAGCGGCTGCCTTTTTTCAAGGTCGGCAAGGAGCTGAAGGAGCTCGTGAACACGCCCGATGCCCCGGCCGTCGGGGCGGCCGTCGCGCCCGGCATCGACACCGACGACGACGACGACGACGACGACGGGTCCGAGAGCTGATCAAGGCAGGACCAGACGGGCCAGCCCCCCGTCCGTGCCCACCCATAGATCCGAAGGGCTGGCGGGCGGCTGGATCACGACGCTCGCGGATCGTCCAGGGAGCGAGTCGCCGCTGATCCAGTCCACTTCCGCAGCGCCGTCGGCGTCCACTCTCAGGCGCCCGACGCCCGAGGCCGTACCGAACCACAGGCTGTCCTGGCCGTCGGAGCTCACGGCAGCGCCGAGACAGCGAAGGTCGGCGTCGGGGAGATCGGAGTAGCGCTCGCGGGGGGGTGTCGCCGGGTTGTCGCGGTCGTTGAACCCGCGGGTCAGCGAGTAGATCCCGCTGACCCCGGCGTCGGGCGCGGCGTCCGAGCCCGTACCGATGCCAACCCAGATTCGAGTCCCTGCGATGACGATGTCCGCGAGGGAATGGAGCGCCGCGGTCCCCGCGCCGAGGTCGACGCACATGTTCGGGCCCTGGACCGTCTCCCAGACGTTGAACGTATAGCCTCCCGAGTAGACGAGAGGCGGATCGTCTTCCAGCGGAGCGTCCAGAGCCACCGCAGTGGCGCCGAAGTCCGAAGGGGCGTTCAGCGTCAGGCAGGTCCCGGTCGAGAACCCGTGCGCGGGATCGAGCGTGCACTCGGAGTTGGACCCGCAGCCGTCGTTGCAGTCGAGATCGGAGAAGTTGAAGCCCGAGAAGCCCAGCTTGTGGGCCGCCACCAGCTCGATCATGCCGTCGCCGAAGCGCGAGTCCATGTCCACGATGTCGAACGGCCTCTCCAGGGTCTGCGAGGACGTCATCGTCTCGATGAGCGTCACGCGGTCGCACTCCTCTCCTCGGTCATCGTAGTGGACGATCACGTCGTCCTCCCCCCCGACGAAGAAGTCGCCGTCCTCTCCCGCGGCGATCGACAGCGGTGTCCCGCTGGTCTCGAGAGGCGAGAATTCACCGTCGCCCTCGTCGAGCTGAAGGAAGAGCCCGGCGCCCTCTCCTGCAGCGACGACTGCCAGCCTTCCGTCCGTCAAGAGCGCGGCGTCGAGGATGGGCTGGTCCATGACCACCACGGCGGCGAAGCCGTTCTTCACGCTGACGGTCCGCTGCGCCCGCCCACCCGAGTCCGAGACGCCGACCACTCGAAGCAGGCCACCTTCGGCCGGAAGGCCCGAAGCATCGAACGGGATCTCGAGTCTCCCCGCGTTCTGGGCGACGGCGGCCCCCCGCGGCATGTCCTCCGGATCCATCACCGAGAAGCGGGCGCGGCGGTCGGTCTGCACGATCACCGAGCTTGCAGCGCCCTCGAACGTGAGGAGGGACGCCGACAGGGCGGTGAAGACGGGCGGGTCGCGCTCCTCGCCGCCGGGGCAGGCGACGGTCAGCAAGGCGAGCAGGGCCGTCCAGCGCGACATCTCGACCGAGCCACTTCTATCACAAGTGCTAGCCTCGGAGCCGACACGTGGACGAACGGTTGCGAGAGAAGATCGGCCAGCTTCCCCAGGCCCCCGGCGTCTACCTGATGCGGGACACCGCGGGCGAGGTCTTCTATGTCGGCAAGGCGGCGAACCTGCGCGGCCGCGTGCGCTCGTACTTCGCGCGGTCCGGCTCGGACGCACGCGCGTTCGTCGGGCTCCTCGACCGCGTGCTCGCCGATGTCGACACCATCGTCACCTCCAGCGACAAGGAGGCGACTCTTCTGGAGAGCTCCCTCATCAAGCAGCACCGGCCCCGCTACAACGTCAAGCTCCGCGACGACAAGGACTTCCTCTGCTTGAAGCTCGACACCGCGAAGGCGTGGCCCAGGCTCGAGGTGGTTCGGCGTCCGCCCGCGGACGGAGCGCTCTACTTCGGACCGTACCACTCGGCCCAGAGCGCCAGGCAGACGCTCAAGCTCATCAACAAGCACTTCCAGCTCCGGACCTGCACCGACAGGGTCCTGTCGTCGCGCAAGAGGCCCTGCCTCGAGTATTTCATCAAGCGTTGCCCCGCTCCGTGCGTCCTCGAAGTGGACGCGGAGGCATACGCGGAGCAGGTGCGCTGCGTCGCGATGCTCCTGGGCGGCCGGCAGGACGAGCTCCTGGCGCATCTGCGCGGGCAGATGAGCGCCGCGTCGCGGGCCCTCGAGTACGAGCGCGCCGCGATCATCCGCGACCAGCTCGCGGCCGTGCAGAAGACCCTCGAGGGCCAGCGGGTCGTGGTCCTCGACAAGAGCGACCAGGACGTGATCGGGATCTACCGCGAAGCCGACCTCGTGGAGATCGTGGTCCTCTTCATCCGGGCGGGCAAGCTCGTGGACGAACGGACGTTCTTCTGGTCGAGCCAGGAGGCCCCGGACTCCGAGATCGTCTCGTCGTTCGCGACACAGTACTACCTCGGCGGGTCGTTCGTTCCCGAGATCGCGCTCCTTGGCGCGCCCGTGGGCGAAGCGGAGCTGAGTGCGCTGGCGGAGGTGCTCACGGAGAAGCGAGGCAGGCCCGTCGAGGTCGCCGCGCCGAGGCGCGGCAAGCGCATGAACCTCGTTCGGCTCGCCCGGACGAACGCGGAGCACGCGTTCCGGCTTCGCCAGAGCAAGCGGAGCGACGTCGAGTCGAGGCTCGCCCAGCTCCAGGCGCGCCTGAGGCTCCCGCGGCTGCCTCGCAGGATCGAGTGCGCCGACGTCTCACACCTCGGCGGGACCGAGACGGTCGCGTCGCTCGTCGCGCTGATCGACGGCGAGCCGCACAAGGACGGCTACCGGACCTACCACATCAAGAGCGCGGGGGCAGGAGACGACTACGGCGCCATGCGCGAGCTCGTCACGCGGAGGTTCGTTCGCGCAGGGCGGGAGGAGGAGGGATGGGAGCCGCCCGATCTCTTCGTCGTGGACGGCGGCAAGGGACAGCTCGCGGTCGTCCTGGCCGCGCTTCGCGAGGTTGGGATCGTCGACCAGCCGGTCTGCGCGCTCGCCAAGGAGCGCGAGAACGCGGCGTCGGAGAAGATCGTAGACCGGGTCTTCCTGCCGGGGCAGAAGAACCCCATCGCCCTCCGCTCGAGCTCGGGGGCGCTGTTCTTCCTCGCGAGGGCGCGCGACGAGGCGCACCGGGTGGCGCGCGGCTTCCAGGAGCGGGTCCGGCGAAAGAGCCGCCTCCGCTCCTCGTTGACCGACGTGCCCGGAATCGGCGCGAAGACGGCGAAGGCGCTCCTCAGCCAGCTCGGCAGCCTCCGCCACATTCGCTCGGCTTCGGTGGAAGAGCTCGCTGCCTGCGAAGGAGTCGGGCAAAAGCAGGCGCAGGCTGTGTGGTCGCACTTTCATCCGGCCTCAGGGTGACACCGGCTCGAACACGAACGGGTAGTTCACTACCACGACGTCGCCGCCTTCTGCCGTCGGGAAGACGAGGTCGTGGACGACGGCAGCGACGCATCGCTCCGCGGCGCCGCTGTCGAGAGACGACTCGGAGACCTCGCTCGACTGGACGCGGCCGTCGGTCCCGATCACGAAGCGCACGACGACGCGGCCGGTGAGGCCCGGCGATCGCTGGAGCGCCTGCTCGTAACAAGCCCTGACCTGGTTCACGTTCTGGCGGACGACACGCCGGATGACCTCCGAGGCGAGGCTGCCCCTGATCTGGGCCGAGCCCGCCCGGATCATCGGCACCGCGGCGGATCGCCCGTAGCCCATGCCGTAAGCCACGGCCGTTCCACCCGCGCCGTAGCCGATCGTACCGATGTTGCCGAGCCCGATCGCACCCATTCCCCCCGCGCCTCCGCCTCCCGTGCCCGTGCCCGAGAGCCCGAGACCGCCGTAGCCGTGTCCCATCCCGAGCCCCGAGAGGAACGCGTCGTCGATCGCGAGGAACGAGGTGAACCTGGTGACCAGGCCGAACTCGAGGCCGAGCTGCGTCACGGCCTCCTCGACGTCGGGATCGTCCTCGAGCCACAGGGCGTTCATCAAGTCGGTCACGCGCGCCCTGGCCCAGACCGGTGCCATCGCGTCGTTGCCCTCGACGAAGCCGTCGAGCACCACCCTCTGCTCGTCCTCGAACTCGCGCCCGCCCTGCCGCCCCGTGAGGCGCACCACGGCCTCGCCGGGAGTGTCGAAGCGCCCGCTGACGAGGAGCGGCTGACCCGCGTACAGGTCCGGGAGGCGCCGCGGGTAGACGCCGTGGACCGTCAGATCGCCCCAGTCGACTGCGAGGTCCGTGAGCTGCGGGCGGTCGATGCGCTCGACCAGCGCTTGCGCCACGACCTCGGGGTCCTCGCTCGGCAGGACCACCGTCAACGCTCCGCGTCCGATCTCGGCGAGGCGCTCCAGGAGGAACCGGTTCACGGATGCCCCGACCCCCACCACGAGCAGGCGCCGGTTGCCCAGCCGCTCGGAGACCGTCCGCATGATCTCGCGATCGGACGCGACGAATCCGTCCGTGACGAGGACCACAAGATCGAGGACGTCGGGCTCCACCTCGCGGCGATCGAGGACCGCGTCGACCGCAGCCGCGAGCGACGTGGTGCCGAGCGCGCGCAGGTCGCCTGCGTAGCGCTCGGCCGCGATGATCGCGTCGTCGGTCGCGGGCGATGGCGCATCGGGGTACGCGCGTACGAGGTCCGAGAACGTGACGATCTGGAACGAGTCGCCCGGCCGCAGGGACTCGAGCCCGGTCTCCACCACGGCTCTCGCGTGGCGCATCGGTAGGCCGTTCATCGACGATGACGTGTCGACCGCGAAGGTGAGGCGCCGGCGCGAGATCCGGACCGGCGCGTCGTCCGCAGCGGGCTGCAGCATCATCGTGAAGAAGCCGCCTCGTTCGTCCATGTGCGGGAGCACCGCGAGCCTCGGCGCCGCACCCGCGACGCGGTATCGCAGCACGAAGTCGCGATCCGCGATGGGGCCCTGGTCGTCGAGCTCGACGCGCATTCGCCGTTCGTCCAGCTCGTCGATCCGCACGACGTGCGACGGCGAGATCAGCTCCTCGACCGGCATGCCGGCGTCGAGGTCGACGACGAGGCCGACCGATGCCGGGCGGCGGAAGCCCGCGGCGTCGAGACCGGCGAGCTCCTGGTCCGGCCCGGCGGTCGGATCGGCCGCGCGCCGCTCGGTCACCATCGGGAAGCGCACCTCGTAGCCGCCGTCCACGTACGGCAGGACCTGCACGTAGTGCAGCTCGACGGTCACGTGGCCACCGGGTGGGACGTTCGCCACGCGCTGAGAGAAGAGGTCGGGGCGCTGCTCCTCGAGCAGCGCCGCGATCGCGCCCGCTTCCTTGGCCGCGTGGTACAGGACGCGCGCGCGGGCCTTGCGCTCGATCCGGCCGATGATCGTGCGGTCGCCGAGCTGCAGGATCATCGCGTCCACCGCCGCGTTCGTGGGAAGCGGAAAGTGATACATGGCTTCGAGCGGCTCCTCGAACGGGTTCGAGAACCGCTGCTTCACGCTCACCGATGCAGCGAACCCCGTCACCGACATCTGCACGTCCGTGCGGTCGAGGGGCAGTCCCACGGGCTCGTCCGATCCAGGCGGCACGACCCTGAGGGTGCCTTCGCGCGGGGCGTCGTCGCGGTCCTCCGCTCCGGGGGCGGCATCCTGGGAGGTCCCCCGTCGGGGACTTCGCGGCGTCGCCGTCAGGCCGTCGTGCGCCGCGTTTCCGCCCCACATGTGCCAGCCGTCGAGGCTCCTGTCGGCGGCCTCGAACGCGATGACCTTGCCGCTCGCAGTTCCGACGTAGACCCAGCCGCGGGCCACGGAAGGCTGGTATGCGATGGGCTCGCCCACGTCGTACGCCCATGTCGTCGAGCCAGTGTCGATGTCGATCGCGTAGACGTGGCCGTCGATCGTCGCCACGACCATCTGCGCCCCGATCACCGCGGGCGGGCTCATGGCCTGCGCGCCATGGTCTTGCGCGTAGCGCCTCTTCCAGAGGAGCCTGCCGGTCTCGACCTCGCGGCACTCGATCGAGTCGCCGACGGCCGCGTAGGAGCGCCCGTCGATCACCGTCGGTCGCGCGCCCTGGTAGGCCCAGCCATCGGCGACGTTGCGAACGCCGAGGTGGGACATGGCCGCCTCTCCCGGGTTGCCCCAGGCGCCGGGTTGCCGCTGGAGGATCCGCCGCGCTCGACCCGAGCCGCGCAGGTGCGGGGCAGGGACGACGACGCCGTGGCTCTCGATCCGGCCGGTCGCGGCGGACAGCACCACCTGCTCCTCGTGCGGGCCGCGCGCTCCGGCCGGCGGGCTCACCCGGCGCGACAAGAGGACGCGCTTGGACACTCCGTCGACCCACGGCGCGGTGACGCCGCGCAGGCGCCTCTTCCAGATGCTTCGTCCCGTGGCCGGGTCGCGGCGCTCCACGACGCCATCCATCGTCGTGAAGTAGAGGCTCCCGTTCGCGACGGTCGGCGCGCTGATGACGTCCGCGCCCAGCGGCACCGACCAGAGGATCCGTCCCGACTTCGCCGCGAGCGCCGTCAGCCGGTGGCCTCCGTCCGCGGCGTGCGCCGCGAAGACCCTGCCGTCCGCCGCGGCGGGCTGGGCCATCATCGGATCGCCCAGCGTGTTCTTCCAGAGCTCGCGGCCCGTCCTCGCGTCGATCGCGAAGACCGTGCAGCTCTCCGTGTTGAAGATCACGCGGTCCTCGTCGATGATCGCGGCCGACGGCCCGCCGTCCGACGCTGCGGCCCTCCATCTGAGCGCGCCTGTCGCGGCGTCGAGCGCGTACATCTCGGTCGACGAGAACCCGCCGCCGACGAACACCTTGCCGTCGGCGTAGGCAGGCGTCACCAGGAGGTTCGGCGACGGCAGCTCGGCCACCCAGCCCCGCCGTCCGTCCTCGAACGCGAACGGCGCAGCCGTCCCGCGCCGTATCTCGGGCACCGGGAGCTCGCGCACCTCCACGCGCGTCCCGAGCTCCTCGTCGGGTCCCGTCACGCGCTCGCGCGACACGAAGCGCTCCGCGGCGGCCGCGACCTCGCGCGCAGGAGGCGCGGGCACGATCGGCGCCGCGGCCTGCGCGGCCTCGCGCGTTCGTGGTCGCGGCGGCGAGCCGCTGCTCGTGCAGCCGGCGATGAGAGCGATGAGGGCGGCGAGGAAGACGCTGTTACGTCGCATCGCCCTTCAGACCCCAGGGCAGGTCGGGAGTTCCCGGGCCGGACCGTGCGCCATCATCCCCCAGCGGGCGTCGAGCTCCTTGTCGGCTCAGCGAACCTGACCAGCAGCGCGCTGCGGACGAACCATGAGCTGGCTCTCGCGGTCGACCAGGTAGGTCCCGATCTCGAGAGCGCGTTCCTTCGGTTCGAGAGCTCGCTGGCGCCCCAATCGCTCAACGGACCCAATGCGGACGAGGTACTGCGTCGTCTCGGACTGCTCGAGGAAGAGCGCGCGCATGCGCCTCGCACGGTCACGTCGACCGAGGGTGCGCTGCGCGACAGCCTCTTCACCCTGATTGGCGAACAGTGTAGGGCGTGCCGTCATGGGCAGAGTGCGCTTTCTGTGCCCTGCCTTCGGCGTCCTGGCTCAAAGCGCCGATCCCCTTGCCGTCGATCGACAACACGCCGCACGGCAGGTCCTGGGGCTCGAAGCTCTTGGCCCGCCACAACGCACGGACCTGCTGGTGAAGCTTGCTCCGCAGCTGTTCGACGTCCAGCCTCGGCACCGGGGCACGCGGTCCCGTTCGCCATCGCCCATCTCGTCGGTGAGTGCTTCGACGTCGCGCAGCGTGCGACAGCCGGCGAGCATGCCGACGAAGAGCCCGTTCATGAGCGCATCGAAACGCCAGCGGCGCCCTCGCCGGGCGCGCGGGTCTTCCACGTCGTCCTGCTGGAAGGCCGGGGCTTTTCGGTGTCGGGCCAGGAATCTGTGGACCCGTCGGTCCTTGGGCTGTAGTTTCAAGTCTTCCTCCTCTCTCTTCGATGGCGGCGGGGCGCCCACCCCGCATCGCGTCTGGAGCAAGTCCGAGATGCCATCAAAGGGAGGGGTCTGCCCAGCGTTTTCCGCAGCCTCGGGCGACATCGTGCAGGAAGGGCGCCGGGCCGACGAAGTGGGCAAGAGTCGGCTCACTTGAATCGGGCGCTAATCTCGAGGCCAGGCAAACCTGAGCGCCACGGGGCTCG